>CAZQSU010000157.1:0-5608 GCA_964595905.1 uncultured Iamiaceae bacterium | reverse complement strand
GGTCGAAGGTGGGGTTGGGGATGTAGTCGCTGATCTGGCCGCGCAGGGCGATCTTGGTGCGTCCCCGCACGTCGACGTACTCGACGATGCCCTGACGGGACTCGGGGAGGAACTTCGTCAGCGCCTCGCGCGGCTCGTACAGGTGGTTGTCGGCGTCGAACACGGTGAAGTCGAGTGTGCGCGAAGGCATCGCGACCCCCTTGCGAAAGAGAACTGACGTGAGTGTTAGATGACTCTACACTCGGGGGCGCACGGGCCGTCGGCGAAAGTGGACACAACTCGCATGGAGCTGGGATTGACGGCGGATCAGGAGCTGGTGCGTGCGACGACCCGCGCCTTTCTGGAGTCGACGGGTGGGGCCGCCGCCACCCGCGCTCTCGAACGCGACCCGCACGGATGGGACCCGGCCCTCTGGCGGCGCGGCGCCGCGTTGGGCTGGACGGCCCCGCTGATCGACGAGGCCGACGGCGGCGGCAGCGTCAGCGGCGACGGGCTCGCCGACCTCGCGATCGTCGCCGAGGAGTGCGGCCGCCTCGTCGCTCCGGTGCCGCTGTTGCCGACGAGCGTGGTGGCCGATGCGTTGCAGGCGCTGGTCGACCCGGCGCGCCGGTCATCGGTGAGTGCGGCGCTGCTGGAGGGAACGGCGACCGCCACGTTCACGCCGGTCGCGGTCGGAGGAGCGCCGACGATCCGGACGCGGTACGGGACGGATCCAGGCACGCTGGTCCTGCACGGCACCGCCTCGCCGGTCGAGTCGGTCGTCGGCTCGTCGTGGATTCTCGTCGCCGCCGACGGTCCCGACGACGGCGTCACCCGGGTCCTCGTCGCCACCGAGGCGCCCGGCGTCGAGGTCCGTCCGCTCGACGGGTTGGACCTCGCGCGCCGGTTCGCCGAGGTGTCCTTCGACGGGGTGACGGTGCCGGCCGGCGACGTGGTCGGCGAGATCGGCGGGGCGGCGGCCGCGGTCGAGCGGCAGGCGGCGATCGCCGGGGTCCTGCAGTGTGCGGAGACCGTGGGCGCCATCGGGGAGATCTTCGTCCGGACCGTCGCCTACCTGGGCGACCGGTACTCGTTCGGCCGACCCCTCGCCTCGTACCAGGCACTCAAGCACCGCTGCGCCGACCTGCGGCTCACCGTCGAAAGGTGCGCGGCCATCGCAACCGCCGCGCTGGGGGCGGTGAGTGCCGGCGCGCCCGACGCGGCCGAGCTCGTCAGCATCGCCCAGGCCTTCATCGGGGCCGAGGCGACCGAAGTGGTCCAGGACTGCGTGCAGCTCCACGGCGGGATCGGCGTGACCTGGGATCACGATCTGCACCTGTACCTGCGGCGGGTCACGGTGAACCGCGCCACCTACGGGACACCGGCCGAGCACCTCGCCCGGGTCGCCGCGGCGGCGTTCGCCGAGACGACGTCGACGGCGGCCGGTGTCGAGGTCGAGTCGTCAGGTGTGCCCGCGGACGTGCCCGTCGGCACGACGTCGCCAGCAAGACCCGGTGGGAACGAGTCGGTCGACGCATTCGCGGCACGGGCACGCACCTGGCTCGCGGCCAACCTGCCGCCTCGGCCCGAGACACCACCCGACCGCAGCGACGACGCGCGGCGGGACCACGAACGCCGTCTGCAACGAATGCTGTTCGACGGCGGCTTCGCCGGAATCTGCTTCCCGGCCGACTACGGCGGTCTCGGCCTCACTCCCGCGCATCAGGAGGCGTTCACCGTCGAGTCGCTGCCCTACGACATGCCGTACTCGATCAACGTGCCCACCCTCGGCATCCTCGGCGCGACGCTGATCGACTTCGGTACGCACGACCAGAAGACCGCCCATCTGCCCGCAATCCTGCGCGGCGAGGAGCTGTGGGTGCAGTTTCTGTCCGAACCCACGGGCGGGTCCGACCTCGCCGGGGTGCGCACCACCGCGGTGCGTGACGGCGACGAGTTCGTGGTGAACGGCTCGAAGATCTGGTCGTCGGCCGCGTACGCCGGCGACTACGCGATGTGCCTGGCCCGTACCGACTGGGACGTGCCGAAACACCGCGGCCTGACGATGTTCATCGTGAAGATCCACCAGCCCGGCGTGCAGGTGACGAGGATCCGCCAGGTGGACGGCACCGAGGAGTTCTGCCAGGAGTTCTTCGACGATGTGCGCATACCGGTCACCGACGTGGTGGGTGGGATCGGCGAGGGCTGGACGGTGGCGACCGCGTTGTTGGGCCACGAACGCGCCGCTGTGGGCGGCGGGTCGCCGTACGTGAGCGGCCGGTTGCTGCTGCATGCCGAGGGCGACGCGGCCGGGGAGTTGGTGGCAATGGCCCGGGCGTTGGATCGCACCGACGACCCCGACGTGCGCCGCGCGGTGGCGCTCGCCCGGGTCGCCGAGACCGTCCACACCCGGTTGGTCGACCGGGTTTCGGCCGGGCTGGCGACCGGCGCGCTACCGGGAGCGGCCGGATCGTTGCTGAAGCTCTCCGCGGCGACGACCACCATGCGACGCAGCGAACTGGCACTCGAGGTCGCGGGTACCGACGCGGTCGTCTGGCCCCGCGACGGCGAGGACGGCGGTGACGCGCCGGGCCGTGCCGCCGGGCAGGGATCGCTCTGGCGTCAGGCGTTGTCGCTCGGCGGCGGGAGCAACGAGATGCAGCGCAACCTGATCGCCGAGCGCCTGTTGGGCATGCCCCGCGAAGCGACCGCCGACCGTGACGTCCCCTACTGCGACGTCCCCCACGCCTGAATGCGAGCTCGACGTGTCAGATGCTCCGGGCCCGATGTCACACGTCGACAGCATGATTGCCAGATGGACACCGATGATCGTCGTGACGTGCTCTGGGGCCGACCACTCCGCTACCTGCTCACGGTCACTCTTGCCGAGCACGGTCCGCTGACCGTGGACGAGTTGACCAAGTGCATCGATCGAGAAGGGTTCGTCGTTTCGGGAAGGCCGTCGAAGACCGTCTCGGATGCATTGCGGTGGGAGATCGCCCACGGGCGTGTCGTCCGGCTCGGACGCGGCCGTTACGGGCCCGGACGTATGCCTCGTCAGACCCGTGCCTGGATCTTCTCCAAAGTCGAACGTCGGAGGAATCTTGCGCATCCCGAACCAGGCTCGTCTGCAGGTCCTCTCAGGTCCGGTTCGCCAATGTCATAGCGACAACGTCATCGGTGCGGCGAGATTGTCGCTATGACATTGGCGGATGCCACCTCTGCTGACTCGTCCTGGATGGCAACCGACGGTCGAATATCGCCCGTGCAAAGAGGTTGGATGAGCGAAGACGTCGGATGAAGCGCGGCCGATTTCGACCACGGAAGTCGACGGGCACACTGCGCGCGCGTCAGGTCGCGCCCGCGGGCGCGAGCGGGTCGAGGCCTCCGTCGATCGCGGCTTCGGCTCCGGCCAGCGCGGCGCGTACCCGGCCGGCACGGTCGATGCGCCGGATGACTGTCGACGCGACCACGGCGACCCCCGCGAGCGCGGCCCCTGCCAGGTAGGCCTGGTGGTAGCTCCCGGCGAGCCCGGCCGGCTCCAGGCGCACCACCTGCACGGTCGTCATCACCTGGATGCCGAACACGACGCCGACCTGCACCATCATCTGCTGCGCGGCCCCGGCGATGCCGAGGTCGCGTTCGTCGACCGCGGTGGTGATGCTCGACGACAGTCCGGGCATCGACAGCCCCATGCCGATCCCCGCGAGTGCCAGGGAGCCGACGATCGCCAGGTCGGTCGAGTCGAGACCCAGGGTCGACATCCAGATCATGCCGCCCACCACCGTGAGCGCTCCGGCGACCGCGGCCGAGCGTTCGCCGATCCGGACCGTGAGGTACCCGGCGATCGGCCCGACGATCGCGAATGCCAGCGGGCGGGCGATGCTGAGCAGCCCGGTGCGACTCTCTGAGTAGCCGAGGAGGTTCTGTAACAGCAACGGCGTGAGGATGAACGAGCCCATGTACGCCGCGTTGAGGAACGTGAGCGAGATGATCGGTGCGGTGAAGTTGCGTCGGCGGAAGTAGCGCAGGGGAAGCAGCGGATCGGCCACCCGACGTTCGACCGCCACGAACCCGACCAGCGCCAGGGGGGCGATGGCCAAGCAGGCCAGCACGATCGGCGATCCCCAACCCAGATGGGTCGATTCGCTGAGCGCGAACAGCAACGGCGAGACCGTGAGCGCCAGCAGCGTCGCGCCGGCGACGTCGAACGAGCCGCTGCGCACCCGCGGCGTCTCGGGCAGGACGCGCCATGCCAGCGCGCCGGCGATCAACACGACGGGGATCTGACAGAGAAAGAGGGCCCGCCACCCGAGTGCTTCGACGAGCGGCCCGCCGATGACCACGCCGAGCACGGGGGCACCGGCCCCGACCATCGACCAGAACCCCAGGGCCTTCACCCGCTGCTCCCGGGGAAAGACGCGGCTGATGATCGCGAACGACGCGGGTCCCGTGGCTGCCCCCTCGATGGCGCCGAGTGTGCGGAAGGAGATGAGCGACCCGGCGCTCCATGCGGCTGCCGACAACGCAGCCATGACGGCGGCCCCGAACAGCCCCCACAGATAGACGCGTCGATGGCCGAGCCGGTCGCCGAGTTTGCCGACCAGCGGCCCGATGACGCCGAATGCCAGCGTCGGACCGGTCACGACCCAGGTCACCACCTGGTCGGTGGAGTGGAGGTCGCCGGCGATCCGGGGGATCGACACCGCCAGGATCGTGATGGTGACGTTGACCGAGAACAGTCCGAACAGCACGACGCCGAGCACGAGCCACCGAGAGCGTGTGCCGATGTCGAGCACGCCGGAATCGGCATCGGCGGCGGTGGGCACGTGCGAATTGTTCCATTGCCACCACGCGGCGGCCACAACGCGATGCTCGGACCGCGACGCTCGGCTGGAGGTCGCCGACTTCGGCGGTGCGCTGCGCTGCGCCGAACCGAGGCGTGCTCGACGTCGGCGACGACCGGGTGCATTCCCGCCGGAAGGTGCGGGTCGTCGCGGTGGCCCTGTAGGTTTCCGGTGACACCGATGCTGTGAACAAGGGGACTGACAACCGATGGCTTGGGACTTTTCGACCGATCCGGAATTCCAGGAGAAACTCGACTGGGTCGAGCAGCTCTGCAAGAACGAGATCGAGCCACTGGGGCTGATCTTCCCGTACGCGGTCCGCCTTCCCGACCCGAAGGTCAAGGAGCTCGTCAAGGGCATCCAGGACCAGATCAAGGCCCAGGGCCTGTGGGCGATCTTCCTCGACGAAGACCTCGGCGGGCCGGGTTTCGGCCAGCTCAAGCTCGGCCTGTTGAACGAGATCCTCGGCCGGTACCCGGCCGCGCCCCAGATGTTCGGCGCCGCCGCGCCCGATACCGGCAACATGGAGATGCTCGCCGCGTACGGCACCGACGAGCAGAAGAAGCGGTGGCTCGAGCCGCTGTTGAACCAGGAGATGTTCTCGGCGTACTCGATGACCGAACCCCAGGGCGGGTCGGACCCGAACCTGTTCAAGACCCGTGCGATGCGTGACGGCGACGAGTGGGTCATCAACGGTGAGAAGTGGTTCACCAGCGCCGGCCGCGCCGCCGACATCCTGTTCGTGATGTGCACCAACGGCATGTTCGTGGTGCCCCGCGACA
>CAZQSU010000156.1:0-5618 GCA_964595905.1 uncultured Iamiaceae bacterium | reverse complement strand
GCGCGGTCGCCAGGATCCCCTCCGAGATCCTCGCCGCGGAACTCCAGCGCCGGGGCTGGGCCGTCATCGAACCCTGACGAGGCCGGCCGGTCAGTGCCCGGCCGGGTCGGCTCGCTCGAGCACGATCTCGACGCACGGTCCGGGTCCTCGCCGGGCGATCGCGAGACGGCCCCGCATCGACTCGACGAGACGACGGGCCAGCGGCAGTCCGATCCCGATGGGTGAGCCGTCGGATGCACGCAGCGGATCAGCCGCATCATCGGCGCCGTTCGTGCTGACCGGTCCGAAGCCCGGCCCCTCGTCGGTCACCGAGATCGTCACGGTCCCGTCGCCGAGTTGATGGGTGAGCGCCGTCGAACCGGCGCCGTGCACCAAAGCGTTCTCGACCAGCACGTCCAGGGTGTGGCGCAACGGCGCCGATTGGCCGATGACCGCCGGCAGGCCACGGGCCTCGGCGACGTCGAGCCGGCGGCCCGCGGCCGCGAACCGTGGGGTCCAACGGGCGCGCAGGTCCGCGAGCACATCGTCGACGTTCACCGACCCGGCGACGTCGCGGTGACCGCGCGCGAGCACGAGCAGTTCGGTGATCGTCTGCGACAGTCGGTCGATGTCGACCAGTGCTTCGGCGAGCACCTCGGTCGGGTCGTCGCGGGGAAACGCCAACTCGGTCTCGATCGAGGCCCGCAACCCCGCCAACGGGGTGCGGAGCTGATGTGAGGCGTCCGTACTGAACGAGCGCTCCCGCGCCAAGAGCTCGTCGAGTCGCCGGGCGGTCGACGACAGCGCGTCGGCGAGCTCCTGGAGTTCGGGCACCCGGCTCTGGGGCATCTGGGTGGTGAAGTCCCCATCGCCCAGGCCGACGGCCGCGTCGCGCAAACGTCGGACCGGGTGGGTGAGCCGGTCGGCGACCCAGAACGCGATGAGCGCTCCCAGGCCGAGAACCCCGATACCCAGACCGGCGAACAGGCCGACCACCCGGAGTGTTCGCAGGTTGCTCGCCCGGGTCGGCTGTTCGGCACGGAGCACGCCGACCGTGTGCGTGTCGGATCCGATCGGCACGGCGACGACCTGCTGGCGGTCGGTCTCGAAATCGGCGACCTCGTCGTCGAGGGCACGACGGACGACGCGGTCCCCGTGGACCGGCCCGGTGCCACTGACGCGCTCGCCGGTCGGCCCGTAGAGGGCGAGCGAGGTCTGGTCGGGCATCGCCGGCAACACCGCGGCCGCGTCGCCGAGGGTCGAGCCGGACGGGATCCTGCGAGCGGCCTGCACGGTCTGCCGCTCGAGTCGGAGCAGTGCGGCATCGTCGTCGAGGTGTTCGACGATGACCGCCAACGGCGCGCCGAAGAGCACGATCGCGATGCCGGTCACCGACAGGATCGCGGCGAGGATGCGGCGTCTCATGCGGACTCGAAGCGGTAGCCGACGCCCCGCACCGTGGTGATCCGACTGGCAGGGCGGTCGGCGGCGTCGATCTTTCGTCGCAGCGCGGCGATGTGGAAATCGAGGGTCTTGGTCGATCCCGTCCAGTGCACGTCCCAGATGTCGGCCATGAGATCGTCGCGGGTGACGACGCGGCCGGCATCGGCGACGAGCCGCGCCAACAGATCGAATTCCTTGGCCCGCAACTCGAGCTCGCGGCCACCGATCCGGACGCGTCGGGCGTCCACGTCGACCGCGAGATCGCCCACCTCGGTCGTACCGACGGTCCGGGGAGGCCTCGTCCGGAGTTGGGCGCGCACGCGCGCGAGCAGTTCGGCGAGCTTGAACGGTTTGGTGACGTAGTCGATCGCGCCGGCGTCCAGCCCCACCACGATGTCGAGTGACTCGTCGCGTGCGGTGAGCATGATCACCGCGATCGACGGGTCGGTCTCGTGCAGACGGTGACACACCTCGATGCCGTCGAGATCGGGCAGCGTCAGGTCCAGCAGCACCAGATCGGGTCGTCGGGTCGCCGCGGAGGCCAGACCCTCGGCACCGGTGCGGTGCCAGGTCGTGTCGTGGCCCGTGCCCGACAGCGCCCGCACCAGCGAGGATCCGATGCGCTCGTCGTCTTCGATGAGCAGGACGCGTCCGGACGCCACGTCCGGAACGGTACGCGACCGAGTGGCCGGTCGACACCGATCTGGCCACACCTCGTCATCGCTCACGCCCGGCGAGGCCGGCCCCTCGTGCTGGCGGCGGCCACCAGCACGACCACCATCACTCCCAGCAGCGCCCCGCAGAGATGGCCGACCGTCGAGACGGGTATCCAGGCCGGGGGCCGCATCCCGGGCGGTGACACGTAGGCCACCATGAGCGCGGCGGCGCCGAGTTGGGTGATCCGGCGAACCGGCGACGCCATCGCGAGCGCAGCCGCCGGCAACAGCGCGGCGGGATACCACGGCAGCACGTACACCGCGGCGAAGACGCTGCAGGTCATCAGCGCCACCGCCAACGCGGCCGGTCCCGATGGGTCGTGACGGCCTCGGAGCACGACCAGCACGAGCGCCACGCCGATGACCCCGGTCGCGACGAACGCGGCGTCGGGGTGACCGGCGCGCAGGTCGTGCGGGACGACGTTCACCGCCTGCATCGCCCCCCACAGCGAGGCCCGGGAGGCGTAGTCGCCGAGTCCCTGCAACGGTTTCAGGGCGACGAGCCCGCCGACGGCTGCGTAGCCGACGGCCACGAGGCCGGCGACCGTCACCGCGAACTTTGCCGCGGCACGCCATCGGCGGGCCGCGACGAGAACGGCCACGACGGCCACGACGGCGGGCGCGGCCAGCAACTTCACCAGGGTCGCCGCAGCGACCAACAGCGCTGATCGGCCGAGACGGTTCTGGCGTGCCTGATCCAGGCCGATCAGCACCAGCGCGCCGGCGAGCAGGTCGTTGTGGGCGCCGTTCACCGTGGCCAACAGCACCGGCGAGAGACCGACGAAGACCAGGGCCGCCGTGGGGGCCTTCCGATGCCACAGATAGATGACCGAACCGATCAGTGCGAGTGCCTCGACCGTCTGGAACGAGTGCGCGGCCACGGTCGCCGACGTGCCGTAGCCAAAGGCGAGCACCGCCGACAGGCCCGTGAACAACGGCCCGTAGGCGGTCGGGGTGTGATGCCAGTACGCCGACAGCGACGGGTAGAGCGGGTCATGCGGGAACGCCGCGGGGACGCTCACGTACGGGTTCGCATGATGGGCCACGACCATGCGCCCGTACATGGCGTACTGGTACACGTCGTGCGAGCCGTAGGGACGGGTGATCACCGCAGCCACCGCCGCGACGACGGTGCCCGCGACGACCGCGCCGCGACGCAGACGAGGCTCGCGGCCTTCCAGGTGCACCAGCCAGGTGTGCAGCGCCAGGAGACCCGCCACCACGAGCCACCAGGCGTGACCGGGGTAGTCGTCCTGATCGTGGAGCCACATGGCGACACCGACCACCAGCACCGCGAAGAGCACGTACCGACGTACCCGAGGTGAACGCGGGTCGAAACGGCCGACCAGGTGGCGCGCCCGGTCGATTCCCGTGGCGGCCGGCCCCGGCGGGAGCGAACGGTGATCGAGGGCAGCGTGCAGGGCGCGCCGCCGGGTGAACCATGCCGGTGGGGTCGTCGAGCGGTCGGTCATCGACGCGGAACGCTACGGTCGACCGTCGATGGGGCGGCCCGCTCCGGTGGTGTTCTGGCCGTCTTCTAACCCGAGGTCGCGGGGTCGTCGGTGATTCGAGCAGGTGGTGGTCGACGCGGGCGAGGTCGCTCCGGTCCGAAGGGCGAGCCGTCTGCGGAGCACGCCGGTCGGTGAGGTCGTAACGTCAGCTCCCATGCGCTACGGGATCAACGGATCAGGACGGATGCTCACCCACGGGGTCGCCGGGGTGCTCGACGACATCACCGCCGCCGAGACGGCGGGCTTCTCCAGCTACTGGGTGGCCCAGGTCGGTCTGATCGACGCGCTCGGTCTGCTCGGCGCGCACGGCGACACCGGATCGTCGATGACGCTGGGCACCGCGGTGATCTCCACCTGGGAACGCCACCCCCACGCGCTCGCCACCCAGGCGCTGACCACCCAGACTCTCGTGGGCGACCGCCTCGTCGTCGGCATCGGGCTCAATCACGAACCGATGGTCACCGGGTCGCTGCGCATGGCCTGGCACAAGCCGGTGCGCCACATGATCGACTATCTCGCGATCCTCACCGATCTGCTCGCGACCGGTGCCGCCGACCACCAGGGTGAGGCGTGGTCCTACACCGGCGACGACCGCAAACCCTCACCGGGTGTGCCCAGGGTGATGATCGCCGCGCTCGGCGAACAGATGCTCAAGGTCGCCGGCCGTCGGGCCGACGGCACGATCCTGTGGTGCGTCGGCCCCAAGACGATTCGTGACCACATCGCCCCGGTCATCACCGAGGCCGCAGCCGCGGCCGACCGACCCGAGCCGGCGATCGTGGCGTCGCTGCCGGTGTGGGTCACCGACGACCCCGCCCCGGGCCGGGCGTTCCTGGCCGAGATGCTCGCCAACTACGCGACGTTGCCCAGCTACCGGGCCATGCTCGACCGCGAAGGCGTCCACGGCCTCGGTGATCTGTCGATCGTGGGCAACGAGGAATTCGTGCGCGACGCCCTGGGCGGGCTGGCCTCCAGCGGTGCCACCGACTTCACCGCGGTGCCGCTCGGCGGCAACCCCGACGAGGAGGCCCGCACGATGGCAGTGCTGCGCGAAGCGATGAACGCCGGCTGAACCACCGCCGTCGGCGCACTCGGTGTCGACGCGAGCAGGATTCGAGAAGCATGCCTGGCCGGGACTTCGTAGCGTGATGGCCATGACCTACGAAGTCGATTTCAAGAACGTGGACACCGTCGGACTCGAGTCGTCGCCGCATGCCGAGGCGCTCGCCGGCCTGCGTGCGAACGAGGCCCGGTACTTCCACAACAAGTACGGCCACACCTTCACGGTCGAGGCGGCCGGCGACGTGCCCGAGATCGTCGACTACGTGCACCGGATCCTCGCCGAGGAACGCGACCTGCACATCGCGTCCAAGCCGCTCGAGGCCACCGAGTTCGAGGTCGACGGCATCCGCTGGTCAGAGGTGTTCTACGAGAGCGGCCTGGCGATCAACGTCCTCTACACGCTCGAAGACGGCGGCAAGCGGGCCGTGGGCTTCAAGCTGTCGGACGGCATGGACGTGCCCGAAGAACTCGCCGAGAAGTTCAAGTTCGCAAAGCAGCGCTCGAAGCTGGCCGGCACGATCCGCGGCTCGTTCTTCGTGATCAGAGGCGAGTACTGACCAAGCGCTGGTCGGTGGTGGCGCCGGCCGGGCCCGTCAGCTCGTGTGGCGGACCTCGCCGGCGAGGCGGGTCTCCGACACGGCGATGCGGCTGATCATCGAGGGGTCGACGCTCGTCGGATCGTCTTCGAGCACGACCAGGTCGGCGAACTTGCCCACCTCGATCGAACCGGTCTCGTGGTCGGATCGGCACTGCCACGCCGCGTCGATCGTGACCGCCCGCAGCGCCGCCTCGACCGGGATGCATTCATCCGCGTTGAGCACCTCACCGCCCTCGGCCATGATCCTGGTCACCGCGTCCTCCACGTAGCGCAGCGGCTCGAGCGGGGTGACGTTCCAGTCGCTGTGCA
>CAZQSU010000155.1:0-5682 GCA_964595905.1 uncultured Iamiaceae bacterium | reverse complement strand
GCGAGACCGAGCGAGCCGTTCTCGAACTCGACCATCTCCGAGGCCATGACCTTGTCGAGGCCGTACACCCGGGCGATGCCGTCGCCGACCTCGAGCACGGTGCCCACCTCGTCGACCTGCAGGTCCACATCGAAGTTCTCGATCTGGCTGCGGATGAGGGATGCAATTTCGTCGGTCCTGATTTCCATGTTGGTCTTCCTTATACCAGCGAGGCGGCGAGCGAGCGGCGCAGGTCGTGCAGGGCACGACGCGTGGTCCCGTCCACGACCAGGTCGCCCAGGCTGAGCCGGACGCCACCGATCATCGCGGGGTCGACGCGGCTGTCGATGACGACATCGCGTCGGGTGGATTCTTCGAGCACCCGGCGCAGGGCGGCGAGCAGCTCGTCATCGAGGGGTTTGGCGGTGACGATGTCGGCGTGGACGCGGCCCAGGCCTTCGTTCACCAGTTCGGAGAACTCGAACGCGACATCGGCGATGAGCTTTTCGCGGCGGCGCGAGACCAGGACGTGGAGCAACCCCAGGATCTCGTGGGACACGCGGCCGTCGAAGGCCGCGCGGATCACCTGCCACTTGTCGTCCCGGGGGAACTGCGGCATCTCGATGAAGGTGCGCAGGTCCGGGTCGAGCTCGGCGACGACGTTGCGCACCGCGTCGAGCTCGGCATCGAGCTCGGCGAGGGTGCCCTTGTCGGCACCGATGTCATAGAGCGCCTGCGCATAGATGCGGGCGACCACGTTCGAAGCACTCACAGTCGGCCGGCCACCTCGTTCACGACGTCACGGGCGGCGAGCTCGTCGATGAGGTTGCGCACCATCCGACGATGGTCGTCGTCGTCGAGTTCGCGACCCAGCAACTCGGTGGAGGCCTCGAGAGTGAGGTTCACCGTGGTGGATTTCAACTCGTCGATGGCCCGAGCGCGCTCCAGGTCGATCTCCCGCTTGGCGCGTTCGCGTTCGGCGGCGATGTCGACCTGGGCGGACTCGATGAGCGAGGCGCGCTGGGTCTCGGCGGCGGCGCGGCTGTCGGCGATGAGCTGCTTCGCCTCGACCCGCGCCTCGTTCAGGATCTGCTCCTGACGATCGGCGAGCTCCTGGGCACGCGCCTCGGCCTCCTCGGCCTTGCGCAGGCCTTCGGAGATCCGGACCTCACGCTCCTCCATCTTCTTGGTGAGCATGGGCCAGGCGATCTTCGACAGCACCCAGAGGGTGACGAGGAAGAGGCCCAGCGTCCAGAAGAAGGCCGCGGGGTTGAACTCGATGAGGTTCGGTGACGATTCAGCAGCGAACATCACGACGATGGACTACTTGCTCAATGCGAGGAAGGCGACGACCACGCCGAAGAGCGCGACACCTTCGACCAGGGCGGCCATGATGATGGCGAAACCCTGAAGGCGGCTGAACTCTTCGGGCTGGCGGGCCATACCCTCGGCGGCACCCTGGGCGAGTCGGCCGATGCCGAGCCCGGCACCGATCGCTGCGAGGCCGGCACCGATGCCGCCGCCGATGGCGCCGTACTTGGCGACTTCTGCTCCGAGAACCGTGATCAGTCCGAGAAGATTCATTTGCTTTGGTTGCTCCTTGTGATTTTCTCTGGTGAAGAGAGCTTGAGAGAGGGAATTGGGATCAGTGGCCGGGGTCGATGGCCATGGCGATGAAGGTGGCCGACAGCGCCGCGAAGATGTACGCCTGCAGGAGCGCGATCAGCACTTCGAGCAGGAGCACGCCGATGATGCCGAAGACACCGACGACGGTGAGCGCGATCTGGCCCCCGCTGAAGGCGGCGACGCCGACGAGCATCGAGAACAGGATCGCCAGCAGCGCGTGCCCGGCGACCATGTTCGCGAACAACCGGATCAACAGCGCGAACGGCTTGGTGAACAGCCCGATGAACTCCATGAGGAAGATCAACGGCACGATCACCGCCGGCACCCCGTGGGGCACGAGCGTCTTGAAGTACTTGATCGGCCCCTGGCGGGTGAAGCCCGCTGCGGTGGTGAGGACCAGGGTGATCACGGCGAGTGCCGAGGTGACGGCGATGTTGCCCGTCGCCACGGCGAAGGCGTCGCCCTTGTCGAGGCCGCCGGGAGAGATGGGGAACGGCGCGAGCCCCAGCACGTTCGACACCAGGATGAAGAAGAACAGCGTCCAGATGAACGGCAGGTACTTCTTGCCGTCGGTCGGGCCCATGAACGCAAACGCGATCTCGTCACGGACCCACACCAGGCCGAACTCGAGCAGCGCCAGGAAGCCGGTCTTTCGGGGTGCGTCGGTCGGCATCGCCTTCGCCGCCCACCCGAAGCCCACGATCAAGATGAGCGACGCGAGGATCAGCAGCACCACATGGGCGTTGATGGGGCCGACGATCTTGTAGTTCAGTAGCTCGTGGACGACGTGGTCGGCCTCGATGCCGAGGATCATGCAGCCTCCTGACGCTGGAATCGGAGCGCGATCGCCGACTCGATCCCGAAGTAGACGAAGACGAACGCCACGAACGTGAACCCGAATGCGGCGGGGGACACGCCGAGCCCGGTGGCGAACGTGAACAGCGCGAGCAGCGCGACGAGCACGATGAAACGCACCCCGAAGCCCGCGGCGATGTGCACCAGCGCGTCACCGGGCTGACCGGCGAGGGAACGACTGGTGAAGTGCGCGCCGATGAGCAGGTTGGCGAGGCCCAGAGCGCCGCCGATCAGCAGGCCGCGCACCGTGGCACTCTCGAGATACATCGCAACGAAGACCGCGGCGATCACGACGAGCGCGGAGCCCGTGGCCAACACGGCGGCCCGGTCGAAGCGGGCGATCACGAGCGTGGCCCTTCGTCGCCGGGCCCGGTGTCGGTCGTACTCGATGACAGCGCCCGCAACAACAGCCAGGTCGCGGTGGCGAATGCCAAGATCAGGAGTCCCGCGGTGAACCACGGGTCGGTGCCGAGGCGACCGTCGAGCCAGCGGCCGGCGAGTGCCCCCGCCGCACAGATCACCGCGAACTCCAAGCCGCCCGAGAGGAAGCGGAGCGGGCTGATGACGCCGTCGCGGTCGTGGGTGCCGCGGCCTTCGGTTGCACGGTCCGGACCGTTCGACGGTGACATGGCCCGACCAGCCTGACAGGCGCGCGACCCCGGTGCGTCGCCGACGCGCCGGTCGGCCCCCGCCGAACCGGTCGACGACGGACGAAAACCCGACGCAGTCCCCGCCATGCGTCGCGCACGGTGACGCGGCGGGTTCAGTTCCGGGCGAGATCGCAGATGCACGGGGCTCTCATCTGTGGAGGTCGACATGCTCGAGTGGTGCCGGTGTGCGAGACGTCGCGTGAACGCACTTCCGCCGTCCACCGGACATTCGAGGGGGACTGCTTGTGAATGAATGCTCAATCTACGTCCGCCGGTCGTTCTCTGCAAATTCTCAAGGGAGCGAATCCGTCGTGGCAGGATCAGTCGTGGTAGGATTCATCGGGCTCTGTCTCTCTTCGGCAGCCGTTGCCGGCGGCGACGATGCACCGTTCCCGTCGTCTGTCCTCCGGTCGCCGTTCCGACGGGTCGGACGGAACCACGTGTACAGGCCGAGACCGAGCGCGGCCAACAGGATCGGGACGAGCCCGTTGCCCTTGCCCGAGTACGCCGGATACAACACGAACACCGAAAGCAACGCCGTCCACAACCACAGGATGACGACGCTCCGCCAGTACCCGTGCCCCATGCGGATCAGCCGGTTGTGCAGATGGTCGACATCGCGGGTCGCGACCCCCGACCGGCTGCGCGTGCGCCGCACGATCGCGAAGATCGTGTCGACGATCGGCACACCGAGAATGAAGATGGGGATGAACAACGGCGCGAAGAAGAAGTACGTCTGACCGCTGAACGGTTCGGTCGTGCGCCCACCGACCAGCATCGTCGACACGGCCATCAGCGTGCCGAGCAGGAGTGCGCCGCCGTCGCCCATGAAGATCTTCGCCGGATGCAGGTTCCACGGCAGGAACCCGATGCACAACCCCAGCGCGATCGTCGCGACGAGGATCGACGGATTGTCGAAGCCGATGACCCCTGCGGTCAGGAGCTTGTGTCCGTACAGCAGGAACGAACCCGATGCGATCGCGACGATGCCGGCCGCGAGACCGTCCAGGCCGTCGATGAGGTTGACCGCCGTGGTCATGGCGAACACCCACAGCACCACGAGCAGCGGCTTCCAGTCGGCCGACAACACGATCGTGCCGGCGAACGGGATCCGGAAGTAGTCCATCGACACGCCCATCCAGTACAGGACCGAACCGCCGAGCACGATCCCCGCGGTCTTCGCCGGCGCCGAGACCTCGTGGATGTCGTCGATCGTCCCGACCGCCCAGATCACCGCCGGCCCTGCCAGGACGCCGAGGATGGTGAGGCGCGCCGCGAAGACCTGCTGAAAGCCGCCCGAGACCCAGGCGACGCCGATGCCCGCGAGGAAGCCGCAGAACATCGCGACGCCGCCCAACTGGGGAACGGGGCGCTCGTGGATCCGGTTCGCGTCCGGCATCACGATCAGGCCGCGCGCCACCGCGACCCTGCGGACGAGCGGCGTCGCCACGGCCGTCACGGCGGCCGACACGCCGAGGACCAACACCAGGCTGGTCCAGCGCAGAACCACTCAGTCCACCACCCCGACTCGGCGACCGCTCGGTGCGTCCCCCGTCATCGTCCGCTCGTCTCCCCGCGCGCTCAGGACGTCGGATAGGGGGCGAACTTCTCGCACAGTGCGGCGACGTCGCTGCGGACCGCGGTGATGACCGCGTCGTCGTCGTGACCGTTCAACACCCGCAGGATGAGCGCCGCGATCGTCTCCATCTCGGCCTCTCCCATGCCCTGGGTGGTCACCGCGGGCGTGCCGATCCGCAGCCCGCTGGTGATGTAGGGCGGGCGAGGGTCGTCGGGCACGGTGTTCTCGTTGAGGCTGATCCCGGCACGGTCGAGCGCGAGCCGCGCCTTCTTGCCCGACAGGTCCTCGTCGAAGGAACGCAGGTCGACCAGCAGCAGGTGGTTGTCGGTGCCACCCGACACCAGCCGCAACCCACCCCCCGCGAGCGCTTCGGCGAGCCGACGGGCATTGGTGGTGACCCGGTGGGCGTACTCGGCGAACTCGGGCGTCGCGGCCTCACGGAACGCCACCGCCTTCGCCGCGATCACGTGGTCGAGCGGGCCGCCCTGCATACCGGGGAACACCGATTTGTCGATCGCCTTGGCATGCTCTTCCCGGCACAGGATGCACCCGCCCCGGGGGCCGCGCAGGGTCTTGTGCGTCGTGAACGTGACCACATCGGCATAGGGCACCGGGTTGGGGTGCACGCCACCGGCGATCAGGCCGGCCACGTGCGCAGCGTCGAACATGAACAGTGCCCCGACCTCGTCGGCGATCTTGCGGAACGGCTCGGGGTCGATGAGGCGCGGGTACGCGGTGGCGCCCGCCACGATCATCTTCGGCTTCGTCGCGTGGGCGACCTCACGGACCTGGTCGAAGTCGATCCGTTCGTCGGACTCGGTCACGCCGTAGGCCGAGAACTCGTACAGGATCCCGCTCGCGTTGACCGGAGAGCCGTGGGTGAGGTGGCCGCCCTGGTCGAGCCGGAGCCCCAACACCGCGTCGCCGGGCTCCAGCAGCGCCTGGTAGACCGCGAGGTTCGCGTTCGCACCCGAATGGGGTTGCACGTTCGCG
>CAZQSU010000154.1:0-5778 GCA_964595905.1 uncultured Iamiaceae bacterium | reverse complement strand
CGTCCGCGTACCGGCGCAACCAGCGGGCCGATGCTGAGGCGGCGGCCCGGCGGGAGGGTCGCGAGTCTGAGGATCGTGAAGCGGCGTGTGGGGCACACCCGCGACGACGGGCTCCGTGAGTTGTTGGCGATCCTCACGCCTGATGATGCGGCGGTGGTCCAAGCCGCGTTGGAGACCGAGATCGAAACCCAATGGCGTGCCGACCAGGGTGGAACGAGTGATCACGTCGACACTGGTGATGACGAGGTTGTGAAGGCGGCGCCGATGCCCACGGCGAAGCGGCGCCTCGACGCGCTGGTCGCGGTGGCGGCGAACCGCTTGGAGGCCGGGGCGGTGCCGATCGTGCGGGGGGAGCACACCGAGGTCGTGCTGCACGTCGACGAAGCGTTCCTACGCGGCGACACCGACGGCGGGTTGTGTGATGCGAAGAACGGGCCCGACCTGGAATGGGCCGATGCCCGCCGGTTGGCCTGTGACGCCCGCATCCGCGGCCTGGTCCGTGGCGCGGATGGCTCGGCGGTGGATCTGGGACGCTCCCAACGGCTCGTGTCCGACAAACAACGTCGGCTGCTCACCGCCCGGGATCACGGGTGCCGGTTCCCCGGGTGCACCAACACCCGTTATGTGGATGCGCATCATGTGGTCGAGTGGGAAGACGGCGGCCCGACCGATCTGGCGAACCTGATCTCGCTGTGCAACCGGCACCACCGCCTGATCCACCACGGATCGTTCCGCATCGACGCCGATGGGCATGAAGGCTTCACGTTCCTCGACCGGCACGACCATCCGATCCGACCACCCGACGTCCGCGCACGACAACGCTGCCGCGGGGTGCCCGGCAACCCCCGCGCTCGCAGCGGCGGTGACCCGCACTACTCGGTCGACCTCGCCGTCGCCGCCATGGCCTCAGCCGGCTGAACGCCAGCGACCGCGCGCGACGGGGTCCACCATCTGCGCGCATCGAGCGGCTTGACTTGTCGGGCAGATGCGTTGCACGAGCTGGAGTCCAGTCGGTGCGCAGGCCGCACCGGTCGACCGGTATCGGAAACCGGGCCGACGTCGATCCGCACCGCATCGTCGACGACGAGGGGAACACCAGTGACCGATCTGTTCGAAGCCGCCGCGCGCCCGCGCACCCGAGCGACCCAGATGGTGCTCGACACCTCCGCGCTCATCGCCGATCCCGAATCGGTGTTCGCGTTCCCGGGAGCGGCGGCGATCATCCCGCTGGTCGTGATCGAGGAACTCGACCAACTCAAGACCCGCCCCGACGACGTGGGCCGCGCCGCACGCGAGGTGATCCGCACCATCGAGGCCCTTCGCTGCGGCAACGGCGGCGACATCGGCACCCCGGTGCCCCTCCCCGACGGCGGCACGCTGCACATCGAGACCCGCGGGCTCGACCTCGACGCCATCGGCCGCTACGGACTCGACCCGTCCCGGCCCGACAACCGGATCCTCGCCGCCGCGCTCGGCCACCGCCGCGACGACCAGCGCGTGGTCGTCGTCTCCAACGACGCGGCCCTGCGGATCAAGGCCGCCCAGGTCGGGCTCGAGGCCCGTGAACACCACCGCGACCGGGGGAGCATCCAGGCGGCCCGTGACGGGATCTGTTCGGTCGAGGTGCCGCCTGAGGTCATCGACCGTCTCTATGCCGACCGTGCCGGCATCGCGATCGACGACGCGGGCGCCGACCCGTCCCCGCCGAAGCAGCCCAACACGTTCGCCGTGCTCCGCAGCGGCAGCCAGTCGGCGCTCTGCCGCGGCGACGGCACGCACCTGCGTCCCCTGCTGCGCAAACCGACCGCCTGGGGGCTGCACCCCCGATCCAAGGAGCAACACTTCGCCCTCGAGTTGCTCTGTGACCCCGACGTGTCGGTCGTGGCCCTCGACGGCACCGCGGGGACCGGCAAGACGATCCTGGCGCTCGCGGCGGGCCTCGAACAGGTCGTGGAGCAGTCCCACTTCGACCGGCTGTGCGTGTACCGGCCCGTCGTGCCCGTGGGCAAGGCCGAGGTGGGCTTCCTGCCCGGGTCGCTCGAAGACAAGCTCTCCCCCTGGATGGGCGCGATCACCGACGCGCTGGTGGCGCTCACCGAACGCCGAAGCCACGCCGATGCCCGAATGGTGATGGAGGAGCTGATCGGCCGCGACAAGCTCCTGCTCGACTCGGTCACCCACCTGCGGGGCCGGTCGCTGCACGGCAGCTTCATCGTGGTCGACGAGGCGCAGAACCTCGAGGCCACCACCCTCAAGACGATCCTCACCCGGGTCGCGGAGGGCTCCAAGGTCGTGTTCACCGGTGACACGTCCCAGATCGACGCGCCGTACCTGTCGGAGCGCAACAATGCCGTGTCGGTGTTGATCGACGCGTTCGCCGGCGAGCCGTGCTTCGGTCACGTCACCCTGCGCACCTGCGAACGTTCCCAGGTCGCGTCCATCGCCGCACTGCGCCTCTGATCCTTCCGGGCGGGGGGTCCACCACCGCCGACCGGTCTGTTTCTAGGATTTGACACGCCGACGTGACCGTGACAAGGGGGTCGGATGCCGCACCATCCGGTGTATGGACTGGACATCGAAACGGGGTATCCGACCGGACACGGTCTCGCGTCGAACGGCGACGACGGACCGGCCATCGACCCCCGTCGCACGATCGTCGTCCGGGCCGTGCTCTCCACAGCAGCCGGCGACCAGATCTTCGACGGTGACGAGCCGGGACTGATGCAGGACCTCGATCTGGCACTCGCCCGGGCACGCCCGGGCATTCTCGCCACGTGGAACGGTTCGGGATTCGTGCTGCCGTACCTCGCTGACCGCGCCGGCATCCGCGGCACCCACCTCGGCTTGCGGCTCGCCGCGGACCCCCGTCGACGCCACCGCGGCGAGACCCTCCCCGGCCACAGCTGTGCGTACCGTGCCGCCTGGTACGAGCACCGGCACCTCGACGTCGCGGGCCTGTACCGGGCGGGGCGTCGGCCGCTCATCGAGGTCGACGAGCTCCTCCGGGCCATCGGCCTCGCGGGACGCGGGCGCGCCCCACACCGGATCGGCCCGGCCGATGCCCCCGGCGACGAGCTCACGCACGACGCGGCCCACGCGTTCGCGACGAATGACGCTCGGCTGGTCCGTAGTCTCGTCGAAGCGCGTCTGCCCGGTGTCGCCCGCCATCTCGACCGCATCGTGCCGGTGGCCGCGGCTCCTCGACGCACGACGTTCCGCGCCATCAGCCTGTCACCCGCCCACCCGGCGGTGCGCGCGGCATTGGCCGCGAACGAACGCTGAGGCGGCGCGGCCGGATCGCGGCTGTCACACCGGCCCGCCATGATGGCGGTGTCGCCGGATGCATCGACGACAACGGATCGCGACCTCCCGGGCCGCTCGAAGAAGCACTGCGCTCTCCGGGAGGTACCCGTGTCCACCGAACCGATCCGACTCCCCGACCCCGAACGGGTCGCCCTCGCGGTCGACGCACTCTGCGTCGGCGCGAACCATCCGATCCTGATCCACGCCGAGGACGACCCCGACGCCACCCCCGACGCGGTGCCCTTCGCGCTGTTCTGCACCCCGCTGGCGGCCCTCACCACGATCGCCGACACGCTCGCCGTGCTCGGCGCGGTGACCGTGCCCGAGGGCTGGCGACTGGCCGGGCTGTGTGCCCCGACGACGATCCGGGTCCCCGCGTCGATCAACGGCGACACCACCCGACTCGATGCCTGGGTCATCCACGTCGTCACCGCAACCGGCGCCGCGGCCTCACGCTTGTGTGTGCCCGCAGCGCTCGAACTGTCAGGCCCGACGACCCGGATCGACGCGGCGCATCCCCTGCACCGGTGCCTCCGGCGGCTGGTCGACACCTCTGGGCCGGGCCGACCACGCCGGTAGGCTCGCTGGGGTGCCCGACGATCCTGGGACTCCGGGCCCATCACCGGACCCGAAAGGTCCCTCCTCTCCCCAGCGCCGCAAGCTGCTGGTCACCGGTGCGTTCGTGGCGGCGAGCGCCGTCGCCCTGCGGAACCTGCCCCGGCCAGAACCCTCCCGGTCCGCGTCCGACCATCGGCTTCCCGACGTCACGACCCGGCCGCATCCGCTGAGCGAACCACCCGCCCTGGACGGTGCGGCAGCCCAGCCCGGCCCCGACCACACCTACGACACCGTGATCCGGGGTGGCCGGGTCATCGATCCCGATTCGGGCTTCGACGGCACCTTGACCGTGGGCATCGACGGCGGGACCATCACCGGCTTCGGCGACACCGTCACATCGGGCAGATCGACGATCGACGCCAAGGGTCGGGTGGTCAGCCCCGGCTTCATCGACGTGCTCTCGTACGAGCCGACGCCTCGTGGATCGTGGTACAAGGTCGCCGACGGCGTGACGACCAACCTCGGCATGCACGGCATGCAGGAAGGTTGGTGGCTCCCCGACTTCTTCTCGGCCTACGAGGGCACGACGCCGCTGAACTTCGGAGGCGCGTTCAGCGACCACTGGGTCCGCTACCACCGACTCGGTCTCAACGTCGGCGACACCGCGACCTCCTACCAGGTCGGAAAGCTCGCCGATGAGTTCGACGCCCAACTGCACCAGGGGTGGCTGGGGTTGGCACTGGAACCCGAATACACCCCCGGGGTCGACTTCGCCGAGATGCTCGGTCTCGCCAAGGTCGCCGCCCGCAACGACGTGCCGTGCTTCGTGCACGGGCGCTATTCGTCGTACGCCCAGGAGACCCGTACCGTCCCCGAGATCATCCGGCTCGGTGAGGAATCGGGCGCGGCGGTCCACGTCGCGCACCTGCCCTCGACCGGCGGGACCTGGCACATCGACGCCGCACTGAAACAGATCGACGCCGCCGTCGACGCCGGTCACGACGTCACCTTCGGGTTGTACCCCTACGACTACTGGGGCACGTACGCGGCCTCCACCCGTTTCTCGCCGGGTTGGCAACAGCGTTTCCGGATCACCTACCGCGACCTGCAGGTGGCCGGCACCCCGAACCGGTTGAACGCCTCGACCTTCGCCACCGCCCAGGCCGACAACGCACTGACGATCGCGTATGCGATCCCGGAGTCGTCGGTCCGCAAGGCGCTCGAACACCCGCGCAGCATCATCGGGTCAGACGCGATCGTCGACACCGGCAACAACCATCCCCGCGCCTCGGGCACGTTCTGCCGGGTGCTCGGCCACTGGGTGCGCGACGAGAAGGTGCTCTCGCTCACCGACGCGCTCGCGAAGATGACGATCCTTCCCGCGCGGCGTCTCGAGAAGCGCTCGCCGCAACTCGCCCGCAAGGGCCGCATCCAACGTGGCGCCGATGCCGACGTGTGCATCTTCGACCCCGACACGGTCACCGACCGGGCGACGGTGCAGCGCCCGGTCGCCCATTCGACCGGAATCGACTGGGTGCTCATCGCCGGCGAACCGGTCAAGAAGCCGGGGAACGGTGCGTCGAACGGGCTGCAACGCACTCGGCTCGAGGGCAAGGCGATCCGCTCCCAACTCACCTGAGGCCCGGTCAGTCGCCCACGAGGTTGGCGATCTGCTCGAGGTGAGCCGGCGGACCAGACACCAACAACGTGGTGATGCAGGTCTCCTTCCACGCCTCGAGCTCACCCAGCACCTTGTCGCGCGGTCCCACGAGCGCCACGTCCTCGACCAACGACAACGGCACCGATGCGATCGCTTCGTCCTTGTGGCCCTCCAGGAACAGCTCCTGGATCTCGTGCACCTCGGCCTCGTAGCCCATCCGAGAGAAGACGTCGGCGTGGAAGTTGACCTCCTTGGCG
>CAZQSU010000153.1:0-5925 GCA_964595905.1 uncultured Iamiaceae bacterium | reverse complement strand
AGGCGTCGCTGATGGTCGGGATCGGCGAACGCGACGACGAGGTCCACGCCGCGCTGGCCGACCTGCGGGGCATCGGCGTCGACATCGTCACGATCGGCCAGTACCTACGGCCCACGTCGGCGCACCTGCCGGTGACCCGGTGGGTGACCCCGGACGAGTTCACGGCGTTCGCCGCCCACGGTGAGGCGCTGGGGATCCCGCACGTCGAGTCGACCCCGCTCACCCGGTCGTCGCATCACGCCCAGGCCAGCTACGCGAAGGTGGTGGCCAACGGTGCGGGCGCTCCCGATCGGAGACCGGCCGTCCTCTGACGACCCCGGCGACCGGTGGCCGACGGTCGCGAATCGGTGTCGACGGGCAGTCGACCGATCACGTCGCGACCGGAACCGCCCGGAGCCCGGTGTCGGACCGTCACGACCACTTCCTCGGGTGGTCCGACGACTCTCCGGGGTTCCCCTGACCGCCGCGTGTCGCGGCTGCGACGGTCAGGACACGTCGAAACTGGCGTCTGATCCGACGGTGGTGAACACGTGGTAGGTCATGGCGGCGTCGGTGACGACCCGGTCGCCGCCGGTGACGTTCCATCCGGCCGCAGCGGCGGTCGTGTACGCGACGATCACCACCCCGGAGCCGCCGTCGGTGCCACCGCCGCCGCCACCGCCGCCGGTGTTGTCCACACCGGGGGTGGCACTGGAAGACCCGCCGGCGCCGGTGCCACCACCACCGCGTCCGCCGCTGCCGCCGGTCGTGTCACCGAAGGGGATGAGTGGATAGGCGCCACCGCCACCACCGCCGCCGACCGTTCCGACGGGACTACCGACGTCGGTCGCAAGCGCCAGTGCGCTCTCGATCCCGTCGCCGCCGTTGCCGCCGGTGATCGCCTGGTAGTACGTGGTCCCGCGGTCGTAGGAGCCGTCCCCGCCGACCTCGCCTGCGCCGCCGCCCCCGCCGCCGGCTTCCGCGCGCACGTCGCTCGCGTCCCCTTCAGCGTCGAAGTCGCCGCTGCCACCCGCAAAGCCCTGGGGAGAGGCCCCGTTTCCGCCGGACTGGAAGACGGGACCGCCACTTCCCCCGCCACCTGATCCGCCGTCGTCCGCTGAGCGGAATCCACCCCCGGAACCTCCGCCGGTCGCCGTGGCCAGGGTGCCCAGCGATGAATCCTTGCCGTTCGTCGGGATGCCCGTGCCACCGGCGCCGACGGTCACCGCGGTCGACGATGGGACCGCAACGGTGGCGTCACCCGTCACGACTCCGCCGGCCCCACCGCCACCGCCACCCACGTACACCCAGGTGCCGCCGCCACCGGCGACGACCAGATAGGAGACGTGGAGCGTGTCGGTGGGTGTCCCCGTCGGTCTCGTCGTCGAGGTCGCCGTCGGCGGCGGAGACGCGGCAGCCGCGACGCCGGGCAGGGGCACGATGGCGACCGCAGCGGCCGCGGCGGCGCCGCCGAGTTGGAGGACCCGGCGACGCGTCCAGGCGTCGGTCTCGACGACACCGAGGGTGATCAACCCGGCCATCGCGGAGCGGAGATGCTCGGGGACGGCGTCGGCCCCGGCGCGGGCGAGCGCGAACGCTTCGGCCTGGTCGCCGCGCAGATGACGCAGTCGGTCGTCCTCGGGGGTGAGCACCAGGTACTCGCCGTCGACGTCTTCGACGTGCAGTCCGTGGCATGGACGAAAACTCATGGTCCGACTCCCGTGATCGTTGCCGGGTGAACCGGCGCGCCCGTCAGCTCCCGAAGCGATGGAACGAAGGTAGCACGAACTCCAGGCGCACCCGGTCGTTCCCCGAACCGGCCGGCGGGGTCGACACCCGCCAGGTCGAATGGTGTCGCCCGCTGAACCGTCGATCAGGTTCCCGGCCCTCGCAGGCGCTGTCCTAGCCTCTCCCGGGTGATCCGGATGGACGCTGCGACCGTGTTCATCGCCTGGGCGGCTGGGTGCCTCGTCTGGCAGGTCGTGATCGGATTCCGCCGACGGCTGGTGTTCGGCGCGACCTGGGTGATCAGGGTGTTTGCGCTCGTCCTGGCGATGTGCGCACTGGGTGCTGCCGTGGTCGGGACGTGGGTGACGGCCCGTGACGTGGCGGCCGCGGTGTTCCTGGGGATCACCGTGGTGGCGATGGCCTGGTCACTCGTGGAGCACCGGGCCTTCCGGACGCAGTCCGTGGCCACACGAGAGTTGCCGGGTGCGGCCGAAGACGCGCCGACCCCGGTTGCCGACCGACTCGATGTCGTGTCCGCCGTCGTGGGCGCCTTCGCCGTGGTGGTGGCCGCGCTCGACGCGGGCGGGCCCACCGGCCTGGCCGTGGCCCGGTGGGTGATCGGCGCGGCCGCGCTGGGTGGGGTGACCTTCACGATGGTGTTCGGGCACCGCCTGTTGGCGAAGCCCTATCTGGGGCGCGCGCCGCTCGAGTCGGCGACGACCGCCCTGTTGGTGGTCTGGCCGTTCGAGATCATCGTGATGCTGCTGCCCACGGGCATGGCGTCGGTCCTGACCGGGGCCGTCGACGACGGCTACGCGGGGATCCTGGGCTGGATGTGGGCGATGTGCGCGCTCTCGACCGGCGCGTTGGTGGTCGTGGCCCGCGTGATCCTTGCCGACCGCGACCATTCCAAGCCGGCCTCCGCGACCGGCATGTTGTACCTCGCGGGGCTCACCGGGTTCGGCGCGATTCTCATCTCCCGCGCGGTACTGAACGGCTGAACCCGGCCGTTCGCGACCGGGTGCGGGTCAGGTGATCGAGCCGAGGGTGGCACCGCCGTCGACGACCATGGTCTGACCGGTGATCCACGACGCCGCGTCCGATGCGAGAAACACGGCCATGTTCGCGATGTCGCTCGGTTCACCGAGTCGCTGCAGCGGCATGTGCCGGGCGATCACCTCTTCGTTGTTCTCCCACAGCGCCCGGGCGAGGTCGGTCTTGACCAGTCCCGGAGCGATCGCGTTCACCCGTACGTCGGGGCCGAGTTCGTGGGCGAGGTTCTTGGTGAGGTGGATCACCGCGGCTTTGGTGGTGTTGTAGATGCCGATGCCGGCCTCGACGGTGATCCCACCGATCGAGGCGAGGTTGATCACGGTGCCACCCCGCTCGGCCATCGACGCCCGGTAGGCCTCCTGGGTCCACACCAGCATGCCCCGCAGGTTCACCTGCCAGGTTTTGTCGTACCGTGGGAGATCGATGTCGATCGCCCGGCCGAAATACGGATTCGTGGCGGCGTTGTTCACCAGGATGTCGACGGCGCCGAACTGCTCCACGGTCGCGGCCACGCACGCTGCGGCCGCCTCGGGATCGCCCGCGTTCGCGGCGAACACGCCGGTCGGGCCGTCGATCGTCGCCGCGGCCGCCTCCAACGCGTCCTGCTTGCGAGACGAGAGCATCACGCTCGCCCCCGATGCGGCGAATGCCTGGGCGGTCGCGAGGCCGATGCCCCGCGACGCGCCGGTGACGAGTGCGACCTTGCCGTCCAGTGAGAGCTCCATGGCCGGCCAGCCTAGGAGTCGGCCGGGTCCCGATCGTCCGCCGAGTCGGTGGGGAAGACGCCGATGAAGATGCGCGGTCACTTCCGGCGGATGATCACCGAGTTGTCGGGTCGGTCGGGTCGGCTGTTCGCCGACCTGCTGGGTGAGCAGGTCGCCGCCACGCTCGAGGGCGCCGAGCTGGTTCGCCGGGGGACGACCAAACGGCATCCGCCGAGTGCCGGCGACGTGCGCGACGAGATCGGCGACATCGAGCATCGCGGTGACGAGGCCCGGGCCCGGCTGGTCGAGCAGCTCTCGCGGTCGCTGGTCACCCCGATCGACCGTGAGGACCTGTTCCGGCTGTCGCGGTCGATCGACGACGTGCTCGACCACCTGCGCGATTTCGCCCGCGAGGTCGACATGTACGACGTCGAGGACCGTCGCTTCGCCAAGCCGATCATCAAGGCGCTCATCGAGGGCATCGAAGGGCTCGCCGTGGCGGTCGAAGCCCTGGCCGGTCCTCCCGAGGACATCACCGACGCGACGCTCGCGGCCCGCAAGAGCGCCGGGATGGTGCGGCGTCTCTACCAGGAGGGCATGCGCAAGGTGTTCGCGTCGAAGATCGACGGCGAGGCGCTCAAGCAGTGGGAGCTGCTGCACCGGCTCGACATGGTCGGCCGTAGTCTCGGCGAGGCCGCCGACGCGCTCGCCGACGGCGCGGTGAAACGTCAGCAGTGATGGTCGGCGCTCGGGGCGGGCGGTGACGCCCGTCGACGTGGCGTTGGTGGTGGGCGCGTTCGCCTACGCCGCGGTGACCGGGGCCAACAACGGCGGGACGCTGGTGGCGGTGCAGCTGCGGGGTGGGAGGAATCCGCCGTGGGTTCCCTTGGTCGTACTCGCCGCCGCCGTGGGGGCGGGACCGGTGGTGCTGGGCACCGGCGTGGCGCGGACCATCGCCGACGATCTCGCCGTGTTCGACGGTCCGGGCCGGGGTCTCGCCCTGGCGACCGTGCTGGTCGTCAGCGTCGGATTGGTGGCCGTGTTGTCGGCGCGGGGGTTGCCCACGAGCCTGTTCGCTGCGCTGATCGGCGCGATCACCGGAGTGGGCCTCGGTCTGGGATTGTCGGTGGACGGCGCGACCGTCGGCGCGGTGTTCCTGGCGGCGGCGCTGACCCCGTGGGTCGGTGCGGTATTGGCGTGGGTCGTGACGCGTGCAGAACGTTGGGTCACCCCGACCGGTCGGGTGTGGCGGTGGGTCGCCCGTCGTCAGTTCGGCTCGTTCCTGCTGTTGTGCGTCGCGTACGGCGCGAACGGCGCGCAGGTGATGGTCGCATTGCTCGCACTCGCGATGCAGCGCAGCCCGTCGTCGGTGGGCGGTGACGCCTGGCTGCTGGTCGGGTTGGCGTTGTGCTTCGCCGTGGGCAACGTGATCGGGCTCGGCCGCCTGTCGGGTTCGGTGGGCAGCGGGATCCTGGCGTTGCGGCCCCGCCAGGTCGCCACGGCGAAGTTCGCCTCGACCGCTGCGGTGGCCGCGGCGGCGGGCGTGGGTCTGCCGGTGAGCACCACGCAGGTCGTGACGGCGTCACTGGTGGGGTGCGGTGCGGCCGAAGGCTACCGGCGGATCCGGTGGCAGCACGCCCAGCGGATCGCCCTGGCCTGGCTGCTCACCGTGCCCGCGGCATTCGTGGCCGCAGGCACCGTCGGGCTGGTCGCCCGAGCGTTCATCTGACCCGAGCACCAACCGTTCTACGAAATTTGCAGGATTCTGCCGCCGAGAGCGGCGAATCCCTGCAAATTTCGGATTGGGGGTGGGGGAGTGCTTGTTCAGCGGCCGGCGACGAAGTACTTCGCCCGGGGGTGGTGGAACACGATCGCGCCGGTGGTCTGTTCGGGGTGGAACTGATACCCGGTGCCCTCGTTGCACTCGATGTCGAGCTGATCGGCGCCCAACAGTTCGGCGCACACCTCGTTGCCCGCCAGGTCGGGACACGCCGGATAGCCCCACGAGTAGCGGCCGCCCCGGTAGCGCTGGCGGAACAGGCCGGCGAGTGACTCGTCGTCCTCGTCGACGAACCCCCACTCGGTACGGATCCGGTGGTGCATGTACTCGGCCATCGCCTCGGCCATCTCCACGCCCAACCCGTGCAGGTGCAGGTACTCGGTGTACTCGTTGTCGGCGAACAGCTTGGCGGTGTGCTCGGACACCCGTCGTCCCATCGTCACGATCTGGAACGCCACGTAGTCGACCTCATCGGAGTCGATCGGGCGCACCATGTCGGCGATGCACAGGTAAGGGTCCTTGGACTGCCGCGGGTACGTCATCCGCAGCCGCTCTTCGCTGCGTGACTCGTCCGTCCAGATCACCAGGTCGCGTCCGTCCCCGTTGCAGGGGAAGAACCCGTACAACGACGCCGGCATCAACAGGTCGTTGGTGCGGACGTAGTCGAGCTGCTCGCGCAGG
>CAZQSU010000152.1:0-5948 GCA_964595905.1 uncultured Iamiaceae bacterium | reverse complement strand
TCGCCACCGCGATGTGGCAGGTCTCGCCCATGGTGATCGCCTCGAAGCTGTACGGCTTCGACAAGATCGCCGGGCAGGGCCGCTCGATGTCGCCGAACGTCGGCGTGGGTACCTACCGCACCGGCGACGGCCGGCACCTGATGATGATGCTGCTGCAGTCCGACCGTTACTGGGCCGATTTCGTGACCCGCCTCGGTCTGCCAGAGATGGCGACCGACGAGCGCTTCGCCACCGACGCGGCGCGCCAGGCGAATCACGCCGAATGCCTGGAGCAGCTCGACGCGGCGTTCGCGGCGCACCCGATGTCGCACTGGCGCGAGGTGTTCGCCGACTTCGAGGGCGTGTGGAGTCCGTTCCAGACGTTGAACGAGCTCTACGACGACCCGCAGGTGGTGGCGAACGGCTACCTGCCGACGATGACCGCCGCGAACGGTTCGGAGGTCGCGCTCGTGGCGAGCCCCGCGCAATTCGACGGCGAGCCGGTACGAGTCGAGCGCTGTCCCGAACACGGCGAACACACCGAGTTGGCCCTGATCGAGGCCGGATTCACCTGGGAGGAACTCGCCGACCTGAAGGACACCGGCGCCATCGGCTGAGCGGGCCGGTCGGCCGGCGATCCGGCTGGGTTTGCACCGCTCTTTGCACCGCTCACCCTGTCGGGAGGGGTCGACCGTGCAGAGACGCGACCGAGCCCGATCGCTCGACCCCGCTGACGCAATCTCGGTGGCTCGTGAACGGTGCGTCGGCAAGGACCACCGAAACATGGCACGATCGTCAGCGACGAAGGCCCGGATCCACCGGACCTGACGCGCTAGGAGACAGCCGTGAGTGCCGATCCGGTCCGCCACTTTCTCGACGCCTGGTCCCAGATGATCGCGCCCGGCGGCCCGTTCGCCATGGACGAGATCGAGGTCAGGGGGCAGACCATGCGGGTCTTCGCCACCGCCCCGGGTTCGATGCGCGAGATCTGGGAACTCTCGGCGCTCCAGGGAGACAGGCCCTATCTGATCTTCGAGGACGAGCGCCTCACCTACGCCGAAACGCATCGGCTGGTGCGGGCGCTCGCGCACCGGTTGCGTGACGACCACGGCGTCGGCCCCGGTGACCGGGTGGCGGTGGCGATGCGGAACTACCCCGAGTGGGTGATCACCTACTGGGCGACGATCTCGCTCGGCGCGGCCCTGGTCGGGATGAACGCCTGGTGGACGACCGCCGAGATGGACTATGCGCTGCGCGACGCGCAACCCAAGGTGCTGGTCGTCGACGACGAGCGGTTCGAACGCCTGCTCCCGATCCTCGACGATCTGCGACGCGACCAGTCCCTCGAGGTGATCGCCGCCCGGGTCGACGGCGACCTGCCCGACGGCGTGCTGCGGTGGGACGACGTCGTCGACGGCGACGTGCCCGACGTGTTGCCCGACGCCGAGATCGACCCCGACGACGACGCCACGATCTTCTACACCTCGGGCACCACCGGCAATCCGAAGGGCGCGCAGATCACCCACCGCGGGTCGGTCCACAACGTGTTGCACCTGGTGTTCTGGACCCTCACCACCGTGACCGCGCAGGCCGCCGCCGCGGCCGCCGAACAGACCGCCGACGACGGCGCGGCTGCCGGTGACTCCGGTGATGCCGACACGTCGGATGCCAAGCCGCTCGTGTATCTGGCGACCACGCCGTTGTTCCACGTCACCGCGTGCAACTGTGTGCTGCACCCGGTCACCCTCGCCGGCGGGACACTCGTGCTCATGCACCGCTGGGACGCCGGTCGGGCGCTGGAGTTGATCGAACGCGAAGGCGTCACCAACCTGGCGGGCGTGCCCACGATGAGTCGCGAGTTGCTCCTGCACCCCGACTATGCGACCCGCGACACCTCCACCCTCGCGTCATTGTCGGGCGGCGGCGCGCCGATGCCGCCCGATCTGGTCGACAAGATCGGCGACGCGCTGGGTGAAGGCTCGGCGACCACCGGCTACGGCCTCACCGAGACCTCCGGCATCGTCACCGCCAACATGGCCGCCACCTACGAGCTCAAACCCACCTCGTGCGGGCCGGTCGTGCCCACCCTCGATGCCAAGCTGTGCGACCCGACGGGCGTCGAGCTGCCCCGCGCCCCCGACACGATCGGGCAGCTCTGGGTCAAGGGGCCGGTCGTGATCAAGGGCTACCTGAACCGGCCCGAGGCCACCGCCGAGGCGATCGTCGACGGCTGGTTCGACACCGGCGACATCGGCCGGATCGACGAGGACGGGTTCGTGTTCCTGGTCGACCGCGCCAAGGACATGGTGTTGCGCGGCGGTGAGAACGTGTACTGCTCCGAGGTCGAGGCGGCGATCTACGAACACCCCGACGTCGCCGAGGTGGCCGTGTTCGGACTCCCCGACGAACGGCTCGGTGAAGAGGTCGCCGCGGTCGTGCATCTCGAACCGGGTGCGACCGCGGACGCGGATGAGTTGCGCGCGTTCGTCGCCGAGCGGCTCGCTGCGTACAAGGTCCCCCGCTACCTCTACTACCGCGACGAGCCCCTCCCCCAGAACGCGAATGGCAAGTTCCTCAAACGCGCCCTACGCGCCGAGTACCAACCGGACTGATCGGCGACGCCGATGTTCAATACGGCGCCTGGAGCCCTCGGAACATCGGAAAGTGTTTGACGTTCGTCGTCGCCAGTTCTCCTTCGACGATCCGCGTGGTTGCCGCCAACAAGTAGTCGACGGCCCCGATCCCCCGATTCGAGGGGCCGTGCCGACGGGCGAGGCGCTCGGCTTCGTCCAGGACAGGATCATCGATCGGCCACCACGAGACGAGAGACAACAGCGATTCGGTGCGGCGTTCCTCGCCTCGGCGCATCCCGGCGAGCACCTCGAGCCGACACAGTTCGCTCGAGATCAATGGTCGGTCGCCGTCGATCGCCGTCGCCAAGAGTGCGGTGGCCTCAGCGTGGACGCGCAGATGGTCGACGAAGACTGACGTGTCGACGACAAGTGGGCCGCTCACCGACGACGGATCGCTTCGACGTAGTCCTTGCCCGATCCGACCCGGTCGTCCCCCCGACGATCCGACCACGCTCCCGCGCTCTCTCGGAGCAGTGCGAGCCGCTCTTTGGTCGTCATCGACTGACTGCCGCCCTCGGAATCCAGCGCCCGTCGCACCAGCGTCGCGATACTCGCACCGGACTCGGCTGACTTCCGGCGGAGCATCGCGTACTGCTCATCGGTGAGCGTGATCTGGAGCCGGTGACTCATGATGGCAGCCTACATCAGGTGATGGAGCATCGGTTGGGGCTGGTTCATCACTGTTTCCGTACACGGGTGGGCCCGACGGACGTAACGTGCCGGATGATGAAGACACGCTCTCTCGGAAGAACCGGCGTTCAGGTCAGCAACCTGTGCCTCGGGGCGATGATGTTCGGCGAGATGGGCAACCCCGACCACGACGACTCGATCCGGATCATCCACGCCGCGCTCGACGCGGGCATCACGATCATCGACACCGCGGATGTCTACTCGCACGGTGAGTCCGAGCAGATCGTGGGCAAGGCGCTCGCCCTCATCGACCGTGACCGGGTGTTCCTCGCGACCAAGGCGTGCGGCCCGATGGGCGACTCGCCGACCCAGCGGGGTCTGTCGCGACGTTGGGTCATCGAGGAGTGCGAGCACTCGCTCCGTCGCCTCGGGGTCGACCACATCGACCTGTACCAGATGCACCGGCCCGACCCCTCGACCGACATCGACGAGACCCTGGGTGCGCTGAGCGACCTGGTGCACGCCGGCAAGATCCGCTACTTCGGCTCGTCCACCTTTCCCGCCTATCAGATCGTCGAGGCCCAGTGGACCGCCGAGCGACGCAACCGGGAACGGTTCGTGACCGAACAGCCGCCGTACTCGATCCTCGCCCGGGGCATCGAACGTGACGTGTTACCGGTGACCGAGAACTACGGCATGGGCGTGCTGCCCTGGAGCCCTTTGGCCGGAGGTTGGCTCGCCGGGACGTTCGGCTCCGGCAAGGAGAACACCAGCCGTCGGGCCGAACGCATCCCCGCCCGTTACGACATGGCCCTGCCCGCGAACCAGGCCAAGTTGGCTGCGGTCGATCAGCTCAGCGAGCTCGCCGCAGAGGCCGGGCTGACCCTGATCCAACTCGCGATCGGTTTCGTCCTCGCGCACCCTGCGGTGACCTGCCCGATCATCGGGCCCCGCACGATGGAACATCTCGAGAGCCAACTCGCCGCTGCCGACGTGCGCCTCGACGCCGACGTGCTCGACCGCATCGACGCCATCGTGCCACCCGGCACCGACCTGTCCGCGGCCGACGCCGGTTGGGAACCGCCGTCGATCGCCAGCGCATGGCGTCGCCGCCGCTCCCACTGATTGCGTAGGCCGAAGCGCGTCCACGACATGATCGACACCTCGGCGATGACGGACTAGAATTCTGGCCCATGACGATCATGCCGCTCTCGGAAGTGAAGGCGCATCTCTCGGAGATCGCCGAACGCGTCGCGACGACCCAGGAGCGAGTGCAGATCACCAAGAACGGCCGTGAACACGTCGTCCTCGTCGCTGCGAGTGACCTCGAGTCGATCGAGGCGACGCTGGAGCTCCTCGCCGACCCGGACGCGCAGCAGCGGATCGCCGAATCGGACCGCGACATCGAACGCGGCGATGTGCTCGACGAACAGGCCGTGCGTGAATTGCTCACCGACCGCGCCCCCCGAACCGGCACCCGTGGATGAGCTATCGGGTCGTCGTCGCCCGAACGGCTGCGCGTCAGTTGGCGGGGCGACTCCCTGAAGCAGCGGCCGCCGCGTGCGTCGAGTTCCTGTTCGGGCCGCTCGCGGAGCATCCGCACCGCGTCGGCGCACCGCTGCGTCCGCCGTTCGACGGCCAATGGCGAGCGCGGCGGGGGGAATACCGTGTCCGCTACCGGATCGACGACGACGCTGGCGTCGTGACCGTCGTCGACATCGACCATCGACGCGACGCCTACCATCGCTGACGGACCGTTGCCATGCGATCTGGTCACCGCTCACCGGGTGGCCACGCGATCCTTGGAACATGGGCGACGCTCGAACACGACGGTGGCCACCTGGACATTGTCGCCCGACCCGGTGAAGTAGCCAGGTCGATCGCGGAACTCGCCGAGGCGACGGCGTAGGGCGACCCGGCGGGTCGAGCCACCGTCCGATTCGGTCAGTGGCGGTTGGCGAAGTAGCGCTGGTAGTTCTCGGCGATCTCGCGCAGCTCGGGGTCCTCTTTGAACTTCGGCTCGAACTTCGCCCACGCCGCTTCGCGCTTCGCGGGCAGGTACTCGGTCGGCCAGTAGCCCTCGTGCGGCCGATACTCCTTGAGCACCCGGCGCGCGACGGTCGCCTTGTGGACCTCGTCGACGCCGTCCGCGATGCCCATGGTCGGCGCGCCCGCGTACATCGCCTGGATCGGCGTGAGGTTGGTGGTGCCGAGCGAACCCAGGATGTGGAGCGCGTTGTACGACACCTCGCGGAGCACCTTGGCCATCGTGTACTTCACCGCGGCGATGTCGGTGCGGGCCTCCAGCGTGGAGGTGTTGTCGATCTTCCAGGCCGTCTCCAACACGTACAGGCGCAGCATGGCGATCTGCGCGTACGAGTCGGCGATCTTCTCCTGCACCATCTGGTGCTCGGCGATGATCTTGCCGTGGCTCTCCCGGCTCAGGGCCCGCTCGCACATCATGTCGAAGGCGAGCTTGCACTGGGCGATCGTGCGCATGGCGTGGTGGATGCGGCCGCCGCCGAGGCGCCGCTGGGCGAGCACCTTGGCGCCGTCCTCGGGGCCGAGCAGATGGTCGAGGGGCACCCGCACGTCGTTGTAGATGATGTGGTTGTGCGTCCGGGGTTCGGGTTGGATCTCGACCCCGGGCGTGTCGCGGGGCACCACGAACATGCCGTTGGTGCACATCACGAACAGGATGTCGGC
>CAZQSU010000151.1:0-5953 GCA_964595905.1 uncultured Iamiaceae bacterium | reverse complement strand
AGATCTACGCGCCCCTCGCGCACCGCCTGGGCATGTCCGAGGTCAAACAGCAGCTCGAGGACCTGGCGTTCGCGACGATGCACCCCAAGCGCTACGCCGAGATCGACGCCATGGTCTTCCAACGCGCCCCCGAACGCGACATCTACCTCGAACAGATCATCGCCGAGGTCGACGGTCGACTCGCGGAGCTGGGCATCCGGGCCAAGGTGACCGGGCGCCCGAAGCACCTGTGGAGCATCTACGAGAAGATGGTGCTCAAGGGACGCGATTTCGAGGACATCTTCGACCTGGTGGGCATCCGGGTCACCGTCGGTTCGGTGCGCGACTGCTATGCCGCACTGGGTTCGATCCATTCGACGTGGAAGCCGGTGCAGGGCCGCTTCAAGGACTACATCGCCATGCCCAAGTTCAACCTGTACCAGTCGCTGCACACCACGGTGGTCGGGCCGCTCGGCAAGTCGCTCGAGGTGCAGATCCGCACCCAGGAGATGCACGACCGGGCCGAGTTCGGCGCCGCGGCCCATTTCGCCTACAAGGACAAGAGCGCGACGACGAAGAACGGTGACATGCCGTGGCTGAGCGGCATCGTCGACTGGCAGGCCGAGACGTCGGACCCAGACGAGTTCATGAACGCCCTGCGCGTCACCCTCGACTCCGACGAGGTGTACGTGTTCACGCCGCAGGGCGAGATCCTCACGCTGCCCCAGGGGGCCACCCCGGTGGACTTCGCGTATGCGATCCACACCGAGGTCGGTCATGCCTGCGTGGGCGCACAGGTCGACGGGCGACTGGTGCCGCTCGACCATCAACTCGAATCGGGGGCGACGTGCTCGATCGTCACCTCGAAAGCGACCGGAACGGGCCCGTCACGTGACTGGTTGAAGTTCGTCGCGACCCAGCGGGCCGCGTCGAAGATCCGTCAATGGTTCTCGCGTGAGCGCCGCGAGGACGCGATCGAATCGGGACGCGAAGAACTCAACCGGGCGCTGCGGCGTCAGGGCCTTCCGGTCCAGAAGCTCGATCCGCAGATCCTGTCCCAGATCGCCACGTCGCTGAACTACGCCGACGTCGACGCGTTGTACGTCGCGCTCGGCCAGCACCACGTCTCGGGCGCTTCGATCGCGGCCAAGGTCGGGCGGCAGCTACGCGGCGGCGACCCGGCGGTGTCGGACCAGAAGCTGTCGACCTCGATCTCGACCCGCCGACCGTCGAGCGCGACCGGCTCGGTCGGCGTCCACGTCGACGGCCTCGACGACGTGATGATCCGGCTCGCCAAGTGCTGCACACCGGTGCCGGGTGACGAGATCATCGGGTTCGTGACCCGGGGCAGGGGTATCTCGGTGCACCGGGCCGACTGTGTGAATGCGATCGGTCTCGAACAGGACCAGTCCACGCGCCTCGTCGACGTCGACTGGGATCTCGCCGCGACCGGACTGTTCCTCGCGAGCGTCGAAGTCAAGGCGCTCGATCGGACCGGCCTGTTGCGGGACGTCTCGGCGATCGTCGGTGACCAGCAGGTGAACATCATGTCGGTGACCGCGTCGATGGGCAGCGACCGGGTCTCGAAGATGCGATTCGACTTCGAACTGGCCGATCCGTCACATCTCGGGTCGTTGTTGCGGTCGATCAAGACCATCGACGGGGTCTACGACGCCTACCGGGTGCTGCCGGGCACGCACTGAGCGGACGGGTGAGCGGGTCTCGGCTGTCCCACCTGCTGTCTAGGTTGGTGGGCAGACGATTCGACGATCAGGAGGAGCGCAGATGAACCCGTCGACGCAGCCGGCTTCTGGATCGTCGCGCCCTTGCCGCCAGTTGCTGCCCGCAGGCACGCTCGGGCGGGTCGGCGGCCCGTGCCCGCGGGCACGAGTGGCCAGGCCCGGGGTGCCTGCCCGCGGGCAGACTCGGTCGGGTCCACCTTCCTGTGCCCGCGGGCACGCTGGGTCGTGCAACGATACGTAGGCGTGCGGGTTCAGGCGGCCAGGCCGGTACACCCGCGCAGGGCGTTCCACGCCGCAACGGCATCATCAGCGGCCTGACCGGTCAGCGGTAGCGGAGACCCGTTCCCGTCGATCGCGGCGGGCTTCCACTGGTACCCGGCTGGCTCGTCCCCACCCACCTGCACCTGCAAGACCCCCGTGGCGGCGGCCGCCGGGCTTCCCGCGTAGAACGCGAAGTTGCCGAGGCCATAACCGACGATCGCGTCGTCCATCCGGCCAGCGCCCTGCAACCGGTGGGCATGGCCCCCGACGACGATGTCCGCGCCGGCACCCACCAATTGCAGCGCGAGCTCCTTCTGCGACTGGCTCGGGCAGGTCTCGCGTTCGATCCCCCAATGCAGGAAGACCACCAAGGTGTCGGTGGTCGGTCGGACCCGACGGACCTGGCCCACCAGTTGCTCCACCCGTTTCGCCGAGGCCAGCCCGGGATGGTCAGAGGTTGCCGTCCACGCAGGGATCAGCGCGTCATCGAGCACCTGGGTCGCCCCGATCACCGCCACCCGGTGGCCTCGGATCGTCTTACGGTAGGGCTCCAGTGCCCGGGCCTCGTTCTCACCGATCCCGATGATCGGAAAATCCTCGGATCTCGACGCCGCGAGCGCATCGGGCACCCCGTCCGGCCCGAAATCCAGACCGTGGTTGTTCGCGATCGATGCGACGTCGACACCGGCGTCGCGCAACACGTCGAGGGCTTCGGGCCCGGTCCGGAAGGTGAAGGCCTTCGGCGCAGGCGTGCCGCGTTCGGTCACGGCCGTCTCGAGGTTCACCACGGTCAGGTCTGCATCGGCGAGCACGGGCGTGATCGCGCCGAGGATCGCCCCGGGGTTCGAGGCGAGGAACTGGGCACGTTGGTCTTCGAAGTTGATGTCGCCCGCGAAGTTGATGGTGATCCGGGCCGCGGCTCTCGGGACCGTCGTCGAAGGCGACCTCGTCGTCGGCAGGCCCGCGGGCGCGGTCGTCACCACCGCGTCGGGATCAGGAGCGGTGTGGGTGCGATCCGAGTCGGAACCCGACGAGCACCCGCTCGTCAGGACGACGATCGACAATACGATCGCGAGACCCCTCCGGGTCGGGTTCGGCGCCATGGGCCAACCGTATCGGGCGTCCCCGGGCCGCCCCGGCACCCGACGAACCGGTTCCGACCGATCGGAAGGCCTCCGGTAACCTCGGCCGTCGTGACCAGCGGCCCGACCTTCGATGCGCCCATCGGGACCCGCGACGTGCTGCCACCCGAGTCGGCTCGCTGGGAGGCCCTGATCGCCAGGTTCACCGCGCACGCCGGGCGGGCCGGCTACGGCCTCGTCCAGTCGCCGATGTTCGAGGACATCGGGGTGTTCCAACGGGTCGGGGAGGGCACCGACGTCGTCACCAAGGAGATGTACGACTTCCACGACAAGGGCGACCGCCACCTCGCGCTCCGCCCCGAGGGCACCGCGTCGATCGTCCGGGCATTCGTCCAGCATCACCCGGTCACGCCATGGAAGGTGTACTACGCGGCGCCGAGCTTCCGGTACGAACGGCCCCAGGCCGGTCGTCTGCGCCAGCACCATCAGCTCGGCGTCGAGGCGCTCGGCTCCGCCGATCCCGACCTCGACATCGAAGTCGTCGCCCTGGGGTGGGACCACCTCTCGTCGCTCGGCCTGCGACAGATCCGGTTGCTGGTGAACTCCATGGGAACCCGGGACGACCGCGCCTCCTACGTGGCGACGGTACGGGCCTGGCTCGCGGAACGGCGGGAAGCGCTCGACCCGGCCGACGCCGCCAAGGTCGACGACCATCCGATGCGCGTGCTGGATTCGAAACGCGAGGCGACCCGGGCCGTGGTCACCGGTGCCCCGCGGATCACCGATTCGCTCTCGGCCGAGGCGGCCGACCACTTCGCCCACGTTCTCGAGGGCCTCGACGGCCTCGGCATCCCCTATGAACGGGCCCCGACGCTGGTGCGCGGGCTCGACTACTACACCCACACCACCTTCGAGATCGTCTCCGACGCGCTCGACGCCGCCCAGTCCACCATCCTGGGCGGCGGACGGTACGACGGCCTCGTCGCCGAGATGGGCGGCCCCGACACGCCCGGCATCGGGTTCGGCTCCGGCATCGAGCGGGTGCTGCTCGCCTGCGACGCCGAAGGCGTCTTCCCGCTGCATCACAGGGCGGTCGACGTCTTCGTCGTCGACACGACCGGTGGAGAAGAGGCGACGCTGATCACCACCGAGTTGCGCCGGGCCGGCATCTCCGCCGACCGCGCCTTCGACGGTCGTTCGATGCGGGCCCAGATGAAGGTGGCCGACCGGTCAGGAGCGGCCGTGGCGGTCATCATCGGCCCCGACGAAGTGGGCAACGGGGTCGCATCGTTGCGCCCACTCCGCGGATCGCGAGAATCCGGGGCGCAGACCCGCGTCCCCCGGGAGCAACTGGTCGACACGTTGCGGATCACCATCGGCGACGACCCGAGCCACGAAGAGGAATGAGCATGGAATCGACCGACACGGCCACCGGCCTGCGCACCCACTCCTGCGGTGAGCTGCGTGAGAGCGACGTCGGAGAGGACGTGGCGCTGTGCGGTTGGGTGGCGAACCGCCGCGACCACGGTGGCGTCGCGTTCATCGACCTCCGGGACGCATCCGGCATCGTCCAGGTGGTCGTCGAAGACGAAGCGATCGCCCACCCGTTGCGCTCTGAGTTCTGCCTCCGGGTCGTCGGGCAGGTCCGGCGCCGCCCCGACGGCAACGACAACCCCAACCTTCCCACCGGCGACATCGAGGTCGGGGTCGTCGAGTTGGAGGTCCTGAGCGAGTCGGCCCCGCTGCCCTTCCCGATCGAGGAGCACGAAGCCACCCCACTGAGCGACGCGGTCCGCTACAAGTACCGGTATCTCGACCTGCGTCGCGCGGGCTCGGCGGCCGCGCTGCGCCTGCGCAGTGAGGTCAACCGCACCGCCCGAGACCTGCTCCACGACCGCGATTTCGTCGAGATCGAGACGCCGACGCTCACCCGCTCCACCCCCGAGGGCGCCCGCGACTTCCTCGTCCCCGCGCGGCTCCAGCCCGGTTCCTTCTACGCGTTGCCCCAGAGCCCCCAGCTGTTCAAGCAGCTCCTCATGGTGTCGGGATTCGAGCGCTACTTCCAGATCGCCCGGTGCTACCGCGACGAGGACTTCCGCGCCGACCGCCAGCCCGAGTTCACCCAGCTCGACATCGAGATGAGTTTCGTCACCGAAGACGACGTGATCGCGCTCGGTGAGGAACTGGTGGCGGCGCTCTGGAGACTGATCGGCCACGAGGTGCCCCGGCCGATCGCCCGGATCACCCATGCCGAGGCCATGGCACGCTACGGATCCGACAAGCCCGACCTCCGCTTCGACCTGGAACTCGTCGACTGCACGGCGTACTTCGCCGACACCACGTTCCGGGTGTTCCAGGCGCCGTATGTCGGTGCGGTGGTCATGCCGGGCGGGGCGTCCCAGACCCGCAAGGTGCTCGACGGCTGGCAGGACTGGGCCAAGGCCCGCGGCGCCAAGGGCCTCGCCTACGTGCTCGTCGGCGAGGACGGCGAACTGACCGGTCCGGTCGCCAAGAACCTCTCGGACGCCGAGCGCGCCGGGCTGGCGGCCCATGCCGGGGCGTCGCCCGGCGACTGCATCTTCTTCGGGGCGGGACCGTTGCACTCGACCAGAGCGCTGCTGGGTGCCGCCCGGATCGAGGTCGGTCACCGGGCCGGGCTGATCGACGAATCCGCGTGGGCGTTCGTGTGGGTGGTCGATGCCCCGATGTTCGAGCCGACGTCGGAAACCGAGGACGTCGCGGTCGGCGGCGGAGCCTGGACGGCGGTGCACCACGCCTTCACCTCACCCAAGGCCGAATGTCTCGACACCTTCGACACCGACCCGGGGTCGGCCCTGGCCTACGCCTACGACATCGTCTGCAACGGCAACGAGATCGGCGGCGGCTCGA
>CAZQSU010000150.1:0-6045 GCA_964595905.1 uncultured Iamiaceae bacterium | reverse complement strand
AAGATCGCCCTGCGCGGCCAGATCAGCGACTACATCCCCAACCCCACCTTCGACCGGGTGGCCAGGCCCGGCGCCCAGGAGGAGTACTTCCGCTCGGGCAACCCCGAGGGCAAACCCATGCGCGAGATCATGGGCCGCGGCATCGACTGCCTCCCGGCGTTCCGCGAACCCGCCCCACGCCTGGAGTTGATGGACGAACTCGGCCTCGACCGGGCCCTGATGTGGCCGACGCTGGCGAGCCTGGTGGAGGAACGCCTGCGCGACGACCCCGAGGCGATCCACGACATCATCCACGCGCTCAACCAGTGGATGCACGAGACGTGGACCTTCGACTACGAGCACCGGATCTTTCCCACGCCGGTCATCACGCTGCCCATCCTCGACCGGGCGATCGCCGAGCTCGAATGGGTGCTGGAGCGCGGCGCGAAGATCGTGCTCATCCGGCCTGCTCCCGTGCCTGGTTTCCGGGGACCCCGCTCGTTCGCCCTCGAAGAATTCGATCCGTTCTGGGAACGGGTGCAGGAGGCCGGGATCGTCGTGGGCATGCACGCCTCCGACAGCGGCTACCAGCGCTACATCAACGAGTGGGAAGGCGTGCGCGACGACGAGTTCACGCCGTTCGCGCCGCGTTCGGGGTTCTCGACGATCGTCATGGGTCAACACCGCGAGATCATCGACACGATCTCGTCCGCGATCGGCCACGGCCTGCTCAGCCGCTTCCCGGGCATCAAACTCGTGCCGGTCGAGAACGGCAGCGGCTGGGTGCGCGGCCTGCTCGAGGACCTCGCCGGCGCCTACAACCAGAACCCCAACGCCTTCGACGAGGACCCGGTCGTCGTGTTCAAGCGCAACATCTTCGTGCACCCCTTCCACGAGGACGATCCCGTCGGGCTGGTCGAGTTGATCGGCGCCGACAACGTGCTGTTCGGGTCGGACTACCCGCACCCCGAGGGCATGGCCGACCCGATCAGCTTCGTCGACGACCTCGAAGGGCTCCCCGAGGCGGACGTCGCCAAGATCATGGGCGGCAACCTGTCGCGCCTCATGCAGGTCTGAGACACTCGGTCGTGGGGCGCACCCCGGATTTCCCCGACTTCACCCCGACCGCAGGTGTCTTCGCGCGCTGGTGCGCCGAGCGCCACGGCGACCACGACTTCGTGATCCTCGGCGACGAACGGGTCACCTACGCCGAAGTCGAACGACGTTCGGCGCTGCTCGCCCGGGGCATGCTCGCCTCCGGGGTCGGCAAGGGCACCCGGGTCGGTCTGCTGGCGGCGAACTCGCCCGACTGGGTGATCGCCTGGCTGGCCGCCGCACGGATCGGCGCCGTGGCGGCGCTGGGCAACACCTACGCCAAGGCCGGCGGGCTGGGGCGCATGTTGGCCGACTCGGACGCCGCACTCTTGCTCTGTGTGCCCTCGTATCTGGGCAACGATTACCTCACCCGACTCGAAGAAGCGGTACCCGGTCTGGCGGCCGCGGTCGGCCCGGAGCTGTTCCTCACCGAGGCGCCGTACCTGCGCAGGGTCTGCACGTTCGGCGCCACCGACCGGGTCTGGGCGCGCTCGATCGGCACGCTGCTGGAAGCCGCCCCGACGGTGTCCGAACAACTCCTTGCCGCGGTCGAAGGCCAGGTCGCGCCGGCCGATCCGATGGTGATCGTGTACTCATCGGGGTCGACGGCCGCGCCCAAGGGCGTGGTCCACTCCCAGCGGGCGGTCATCTCGCATCCGTACAACCTGGCGCAGTTCCGGGACCTCGCCGACGACGACGTGCTCTACACGCCGATGCCGCTGTTCTGGGTGGGCGGGTTGAGTTGGACGCTCGTCGCCGCGATGCACGCGGGCGCGACGCTGGTGTTCGAGGACCGGTTCGAACCCGGGGCGACGCTCGACCTGATCGAACGTGAGCGGGTGACCCAGGTGCTCGGCTGGCCGCACATGGCCAAGGCGCTGATGGAGCACCCGAGCTTTTCCCAGCGGGATCTGTCGTCGGTGCGCGGCGGGAACCTGGCGATGCTCAACCCCGCCGACGGCGGGTTCGACGCGGCGCCCAAGGCCAACTCGTTGGGGATGACCGAGACGCTCGGGCCGCACACGATCGAGGCGAAGGCCGACGCGCTGCCCGCGGGCAAGGAGGGGTCGTTCGGCCGGCCGGTGCCCGGCGTCGAGCACCGGATCGTCGACCCGATCACCGGCGTCGACTGTGACGTCGAGGTCGACGGCGAGCTGTGGCTGCGCGGGTATTCACTCATGCTCGGGGTCAACAAGGTCGACCGTGCCGACACGTTCACCCCCGACGGCTGGTATCGCACCGGCGACGGCGGCCACTTCGACGCCGACGGTCACTTCTACTACCGGGGCCGCCTCGGCGAGGTCATCAAGTCGTCCGGGATGAACGTGACGCCTCGCGACGTCGAGATCGAACTGGAATCGCTGGACGGCGTCGCACTGGCGTTCGTGACCGGCATCGACGGGGCGAGCCGTGGACAGGACGTGGTCGCCGCGGTCGCGCTCGCGCCCGACGCGACGGCCGACCGTGACGGCGAGGCGATCAGGGCGGAGCTCAAGGCACGGGTCGCCAACTACCTTGTGCCGCGCCACATCGAGGTGTTCGCCAGTACCGAAGAGCTTCCCTGGCTCGATTCGGGCAAGATCGACCGCCGCGCCCTCACCCACGTGCTCATCGAGCGCTTCGGTGAATCGGCGGCCGCGTCCGGTTCGGTGCCCACCTGACAATGCGCGCTTGCGACCCCCGCCCGCGTCCTTTCACCGGTATGACCAGCCCCCTCCCTCCTCGAAGCTGTCACACCCGAGCGCGACGTTGGCCGGACATGGACGGGCTGACAACTGTCGCGCCGAGCGGCTCCGGTCCGGCGGTACCGATGCCGGCACCTATCCGGCATCGAGCAGACGGATCATCGACTCCTGGGCGAACGATGCGACCAGGTCGGTGCCGCTGAACACGTCGCCGCGGCCGAACGCCCGACCCCCCGACAGCACCGGCGCCTTCTGATGGATCTGCAACCAGTCGGTGATCGTGAACGGTCGATGGAACCACAGGGTGTGTGACGTGACCGCGGTGGCGATCCGTACCGTGGAGTCGGCCTGCGACAGTCCGTCGACGGGTCGCAGCGCGGTGCCGATCACGGTGAGATCCGTCGCATGGGCCAACAACGCCTGGTCGAGCACACCGGCCACTGCATCGACCGGGCCCGCGGGCACGACCCCCGGCGTGCCGGCCGCGCCGGTCGAGATACCGGCCGCTCCCGGGGCACGCATCCACCAGTCGAAGAGGGACGGGCCGACGGCGCGATCGGCCAGGTCCACGTCGTCGACGATCCGGACCTCCCAGGGGATCAGGTCGAGTTGCTGCTCGGTCGCGTCGTCCGGTCCGCCGACCGACGGCGGTGTCGCGGCATGGGCCAAACCATCTTCCGGCGCGTGCATCGACACGGTCGCCAGGGCCACGATCCGCTCGTCGGGCTCCTGGACCACGACGATCTGGAGCGAGGCGAACGTCCGACCGACGTGGTGCGGCGTGACCCGATAGCGAAGCGGCCGGCCCGCGTCGCCTTCGCGGGGAAACAGCACGTGCAGCGACTTGACCGTCTTGTCGGGCACGGCCCCGCTCGCTGCGATGATGCACTGACCCAGGATCTGACCACCGAAGATGCGGTGGTAGCCGATGTCGAGGTTGCGCCCTTCGAAGACGACCCCACCGGGCGTCTCGTCTTCGACCGGCTGCAGTGCCAGCGCATCGACGAGGTCGGCAAGGTTCACGTCGATCATCGTTCCCGCACCAGCAGCATCGACCCGGCGATCGGCCCGCCGCCGTTGGCAACCGCGGCCACCTCGGCGCGCTTGGGCACCTGGCGATCGCCCCCTTCGCCACGGAGCTGGACGCACGCCTCGTGGATGTGGCCGAACCCGTGCAACCTCCCCGCCGACAGTTGGCCACCGTGCGTGTTGAGTGGCAGCTCACCGTCCCGGGCGATCCGCTTGCCGCCCTCGACGAACGGTCCCGACTCGCCCTTGCCACAGAACCCCAACGCCTCGAGCCACACCATCGACAGGAAGCTGAACCCGTCGTAGAGCTCGACCACGTCGACGTCGGCCGGGGTCAGCTCCGTCCGGGTCCACAGCATCGCCCCCGCGTCGCGGGCGGCCATGGTGGTCATGTCGTCGAACTGATCCCACGACGGGCGCCCCCGCAACGCCGTGCCCACGGCTTCGACGCCGACGGCGGGGTGGTCGAGATCGGCAGCGTGGTCGGCCCGCGACACGACGAACGCGGTCGACCCGTCGACCGGCGCGTCGCAGTCGTACAGGTGGAACGGCGTCGCGATCATCCGCGACGCGAAGTAGTCCTCGAGGGTGAGCGGGTCGCGGTAGACGGCGTTGGGGTTGAGCGCGGCGTTGCGCCGACCGTTCAGCGCGATCATCGCCAACTGCTCCGAGGTCGTGCCATAAGAGTGGAAGTGGCGTTGCGCGACGAGCGCCAACCAGATCGCCGGCGAGTACGCCCGGAACGGGATCGACCACTGCAGCACCCCGCCGATACCCCGGGTCGCGATGTCGTCCGCGCCCGCGCCGCCCACCCCGATGCCCGCCCGGCCACCGCTGCCCTGCGCGGTCGCCTCGGTCACGGTCCGGTAGACGAGCACGTGGTTCGCCAACCCGGCCCCCACGGCCAACACAGCATTCACCACCGCGCCGAGTTGCGCCGGTCCCTCCATGCCGCCGGCATGCCAGTTCACCTTCAGGCGGAGCGCGTCCTGGATCTCCGGCGACGACGGGCCGGTGAACGGCTCGCCGCCCAGCGATGCACCCGGGTAGGTGGCGAGGCCGTCGATGTCGGCCACCTCCAGGCCTGCATCCGCGATGGCCGCGAGCGACGCCTCGATCGTCAGGTCCACACCGGTCCGGTCGAGTCGGCGCCCGACCGCCGACTGGCCGATGCCCGCGATGATCGAGCGTCGTTCGAAATCGGTCACGCCGGCCTCACGTCCATTCCGTCCCACCCAGCTCCCACCAAATTTGCAGGGAAATCCCGCCCACAGCGGCAGATCCCTGCAAATTTCGGGAGGTCGACGGGTCGGGAGCGGCCGGTCACGCCTCGTCCTCGGGCACCAGCTCGAACAGGGGGTAGTAGACCTCGCCGCGTTGCTCGAAGACGACCCTGACCGGCGCGTCGATCGCAGCGAGCGCGTCGAAAGCGGCCGCATCGACCCCGATCAGGTTCGTCGTCAGGCGCAGGCCCGGCTGCTCGTCGAGTTCGACCAACGCCACCACGTAGGGCGTGGCGTCGCCGTCCCAGGGCTGGTGGTTCACCGTGGCACTGTGCACGACGCCCCGGCCGCTCACCGGCTCGGGCGCCAGCTCGGATCCGCCGCATTCGGGGCACCGCGGCGACGGCGGGTGCAGCCAGTAGCCACACGACCGGCACCGCAGGAACCGCAGTCGTCCGTCGGCGCCCGAGGTCCAGAAGAACCGGTTGGTGTCGTCCAGCGCCGGCGGCACGCGGAAGCGGTCGTCGAACACGGTGTCGGTCACGGTGTCGGTCACGGTGTCGGTCACGGTGTCGGTCACGGTGTCGGACCCGGCAGCGACTCCTGCCGCGGACCTGGCGCATGCGTCGGCGCCACGCGCGATGTCGGCTCCAGCGCCGCGTCCGATGTCAGCTCCGGCGACGACCCCGTCGTCGCGGCGTGAATGCCGCGGACGATCGGTCGGTTCACGCGCCCTTGCCCAGTCGTTCGGCGAGGGTCATCACCGTGACGATCCCCTCGTCCTGGAACTTGCCCGTCCCGCGGACGACCGGGTCGGTGTCGACGCCTTTCGCCGCGGCCTGCGCCCGCAGCGCACCGACGGTGCAGTCGCCACGATCGAGATGAGCGAACGGGTCGTACGAGAAGTTCGCCATCGCATTGAGGTGGGTGATCTTGTCGATCTCGTCGTCGGGCACCCCTGCGAATTGCTCCATCACCGCCTCGGGCGAGGCCGGCCACGTCGAGTCCGAGTGCGGGTAGTCGCACTCCCAGTG
>CAZQSU010000149.1:1435-6201 GCA_964595905.1 uncultured Iamiaceae bacterium | reverse complement strand
AACAGCACCGGCAATCATGCCGGGACCGTGCACCGACCGTTGGAACTCACCGACCCCAATGCGTTCGACCGCCTCAGCGCCGTTGCAGACTGTTCGGTCATCGTCACCCACAGCGCACACGCGTTGGAACGATTCCAGACCCGACAGATGAGTGACCGACTGATCGGCAGTGCTCGCGTCCTCGATGCACTCGGGTTCGCCTCGCTACAAGATCACACCGCGGATGCGATCGATCGGATGCGCACCCTGACCGCGGAGATGAGAACCGAGTTCGATGCTCCCACGCTGACCGTGACCACCGACGACGGCTACGACCCTCCGTTGGAGGACATCGTCGCCTTCATCACCTCCGAAGAGTCGACCTGATGGTCGGGCCGGCGGGATTCGAACCCGCGACCTCCTGCTCCCAAAGCAGGCGCGCTAACCAAGCTGCGCTACGGCCCGAAGTCCGATCACCCTACCCAACAGCGCGAATCCGCAGAGAGGTGCATCATCGGCTCAGAGTCGTCGGCTCGGTGTCCCCTCCCCTCACGTGCGCGACAACCAAGCGTTCGATCTCGTCCATCAGCAGCATCGCACCCATCGGGTTCACGTGCGTCTCGTCGCGGCCGCTCGACGTCGAGCGCGCTCATCGGCGCGCGAACGGGATCACGACACGTTCCACCCGCGGGACCATGAGCAATGAACCTGCCGGGCTCGGGTGGGTCTGGTCGCGGTAGATCCAGTGACCGCCGCGGTAGGTGCTGCAGGCGTCGGGGCTGCACAGGTCGTCGGCGAAGTCCACGAGTCTGCTGCCGGGCACCGCCGCCACCGCACGGCGGGTCGCGACCCGGCCGGCGTGCTGGTCGCGGTCGACGCGGCTGCGCGACACGGTGTGCGCGCACCCGGTCGGGTCGACCCACATCCGCCAGGCCGGACACAACTGCAGGTTGAAGGGTGCCAACTGGGGCACGGTCGACACGACCACCGTGGGTATGCCGTGGTCGACGAAGGTCTCGATGGTCCGCTTCAGCCCCTGCTGCCAGATCGCGGCGCGGGATGCGACGTCGTGCCCGGTCCGGCCGGTGACCGGATCCGCCAGGGTGTACCCGGCCGTCTGCACGTAGGTGTCCTGCATCGACTCGAGCACGACCAGCGCCGGATCCGCCCGGATGATCGCCTTCGTCTTCGACTCGACGAAGTCCCGACACTGCCGTTGACCCACCGGGTCGACGACGCGGATCACGTCCGCGAACGGACAGCCCGGTCGGAAGATCATGTTCTCGTCGTAGCCCGCCCGCTGTGCCGCGATCACGAACGCGTCGTTCGTGGCCCAGGCGAGCGAATCGCCGACCACGATGACCTTCCCCTTGGCGTTCGGGGTGCGCCAGATGCACGCGGACTTGGCATTGGGGTCGTCCGATGCGCCGGTCGCGTAGCACTCGTCCGGTGGGCCGACCTTCGCCGAGAGATCCCGCCGCATCGGCGCCGCCTGCGCGTCGGGTTGCGGCGCCCACGCGAACACGGCGACGAGGAACACGATCGCCACGCCACTGCACACGACACCGGTGGCCACGGCCCGCCGTCCCAGCCACGCCGCATTCCGCCGGATGGGCTGCTCGACGAACCGGTACGACAACTCCGTGGGAACGAGCGCGACGAGACCGACACCGAGCACGGCCCAGTTCGACATCGTCGGGAACGACAGCCGGGCGAAGACCATGAGCGGCCAGTGCCACAGGTACCAGCCGTAGGACCGGTCGCCGACCCACACCATCGGCCGCGCCGACAGGACCCGCTCGGAGACCAGCGAAGGCGACGTTCCGGCGAGGATCACGAGCGAGGCTCCCGCAACCGGGAGGAGCGCCGACAATCCCAGGGTCGAGTCCGACCCGGTCGTCGTCCACGCGGCGACCGCGATCAGTGCGAGGCCGACGACCACGCCGAGATCGGCGACCCGACGAGCGAGTCGCCGCAGGTGCGGTTCGGCGCACGCGACGAGCACCCCGGCGAGGAACTCCCAGGCGCGGGTCGGCGACGCGTAGAACGCGAACCGGCCGTGCGATTCGATCGATCCCGAACCCGACCCCAACAGACCGGTCAGGACGGCCGCCGCGAGGAACGAGGCGACCACCGCGAGTGCGACGCCGATGACGATCACCCGATGGCGGTGCCGCGCCGAGCGCGCCAGCAGCGCGAGCCCGATGAGGAACAACGGAAAGAACAGGTAGAACTGCTCCTCGACGCCGAGGGTCCAGGTGTGCAGGAACGGGTTGTTCGCCGCGCCGAGGTCGAAGTAGCCGACGTCCTGGTAGCGCAGGATCGCGAAGTTCGCCAGGTAGACCGACGCCCCGACCCCGATGTTGCGGGTCGTTTCGCGCAGTGACCCCAACGGTCCGAGCGCGAGGATCGACACGATCGCGACGAACACGATGACGAGCGCGAGGGCGGGCAGCAGACGCCGCACGCGACGCGCGTAGAAGCGACCGAGCGCGATCCGGCCGGTCTCGGCCTGCTCGGTGAACAGCAGGCGTGAAATGACGAACCCCGAGATCACGAAGAACACGTCGACCCCGAGAAAGCCGCCGCGGGGCGCGAGCCCGCTGTGGAAGGCGACGACGAGGACGACCGCGATCGCCCGGAGCCCCTGGACGTCCTGGCGGAAGTCGAGCCGCGGGGGCCGTGTGGCGGTTTCGGTGGCCGCCGAAAGCGGATCCTCGGCGGACCTGGTCACCGGGAGCAGGCTAATCCGCGTCCCTCACACGAGCCGCCGCGACCCCTCATGGTGGCGTCGCGTGCCTGCGCGCGGCGGGGAGCACCACCTTCTCGATCCGTGGAGCGAGCGTGGAGGCGCCGTACTGGCTGATGTGATCCGCGTCCTTGTACATCCACTGCCCGTCGCGGAAGGTGCTGCACGAACGCGGCAGGCACAGATCGTCGGCGAAGTCGACGAGTCGTGCGGTGGGCACCTCGTCGACGGCCCGGCGCGTCGCGGTGAGGCCCGCCCGCCGGAACTCGTCGACCGATGCCCGCGACACGGTCCTGGCACAACTCGACGGGCGGATCCATAGCCGCCATGCCGGGCACAGGTCCAGGTCGAACGGCGCCAACTGGGGCACGGTCGCCACGACCACCGACGGGATCCCTCGTGCATCGAGACGGCGCAGCGTCCGCGCCAGGCCACGCTCCCACAGGCGCGCCTTGGCGGCCCCGGTCCGACCAACGTCGCCGGTGACCGGATCTCTGAGCGGGAAGGTGTCGGCGCGCACGTACTCGGCCTGTCTCGCCGCCAACACGACCAGATCGGGCGGCGCGAGCACCAGTCGGTCGATCGTCGTCTCGACGAACTTCCGGCACGCCCTGGTCTCGGCGGCATCGGGGTACATCCGTTCGACACCCGCGACGGCGCACCCGGTGCGATAGACGAGGCTCGACTCGTAGCCGGCACGGGTGGCGACCGACGCCATGACCGGCCCGAGCGCCGCCGCGTGGGAGTCGCCCACGACGACGATCTTCCCACGCGGTTTCGGAACAGACCACGTGCAGTGGGCCTCCTGGTCGGAACCGTTCCCGACGTCGGAGTACAGGCACGATGTGGGCATCGCGATCACCGGCTCACGCGACCTCTCGACCTGCGCGACACCGGCCGTCGCGACGCTCGGTACCGTCCAGAGCGCAACGAGACACACCGCCGCCGTACCCGAACAGGCGGCGGCGAGCCCCACCACCCGACGACCCGACCAGCCGGCGCCGCGCCTGATCGGTTGTTCGAGCCAGCGGTAGGAGATCTCGGTGGGTGCCAGCGCCGCGACCCCGACCGCGAGCACGGCCCATGGCGACATCGCCGGGAACGAGAATCGGGCGAACACCATGAACGGCCAGTGCCACAGGTACCAGCCATAGGACCGATCGCCGATCCACACCGCGGGCGCGGACGACAACAGCCGGCCGACACCCCGGGCCTCTCGCGCTCCGGCCATGATCACCAGTGCCGCACCGGCGACCGGCAGCAACGTCGTGAAACCCGGGGTGCGCGACGACTCGCCGATCCAGATGCCGACGCCGACGATCATCGCCAGACCCGCGACGCCGATGGTTGCGGCGAACCTCGCGCCGATGCAGGCGACCTTCGGGACCGCCATGGCGACCAGGACGCCCACGAGGAACTCCCAGGCGCGCGTCGGCGACGAGTAGAAGGCCAGACGCGCCGACACCAGCGTGTCGCCGGAGCCGGCCGGCAACGACCCGCTGAGGATCGCCCCGGCCACGAACGACAGCACCGCCACCCCGGCGATGCCGAGCGCGAAGGAGCGGCGGGCCGACCTTCCACGACCGAATACGCGGCCCAGCACGATCAGCAGGAGCGGAAAGACGAGATAGAACTGCTCCTCGACGGCGAGCGTCCAGGTGTGCAGCAACGGATTCGACGTGGCATCGAGGTCGAAGTAGCCCTGGGGCTGGAAGAGCAACAACGCGAAGTTGGCGACGTAGAACGCGGCGCCCACGCCGACGTGACCGATCGTGGAGCGCAGTTCGCCCAGCGGGCTGGTGCCGACGATCGAGAACAGGGCGACGAAGACGAGCACCGCCGTGAGCGCCGGCAACAGTCGACGGATCCGGCGGCTGTAGAAGCGCCCGAGGGCGATGCTGCCGGTTGCCTCCTGCTCGGCGAGGAGCAGCCTGGAGATGACGAATCCCGAGATCACGAAGAACACATCGACCCCCAGAAAACCCCCCGGCAGACCGACCCCGCTGTGGAACACCACCACCAGCGCGACGGCGACGGT
>CAZQSU010000149.1:0-1335 GCA_964595905.1 uncultured Iamiaceae bacterium | reverse complement strand
CGGAGGCGGGCAGTAGCGTGAACCACGATGTTGGACCATGTCTTCACCGACGCGATCGGGGCACTCCGCGACGCGGTCGAAGGGGCGTTCCTCGAGCGTCAGGCATTCGAGGAGCGCTTCCAGGCCGACGTCCTCCTCGGTGATCTGACCTGGGAGACCTCCTATTCACTCCCCGGCGAGGGCGCCCCGCCCCGCACCCGGGCCGACCTCACCCTCGCCTGGCCCACGTGGGCGCAGACCGCCTACCGGAGCTGGTACATCGGCGAGGAACTCGACGAGTTTCCGCGCATCGAGATCGAGGTCGTGTTCCGGGTCCAACGCCTCGCCGGACCGCCCGATCCGCGCGCCGTGCTCGCCGCACTCCCGACCCAGAGCGCGCCGATCGGTTCCGGAGTGCTCGAGCGGACCGGCCCAAGCGTCGAGACGAGTTTCGACGACGATCTCGACAACGCCGAACACGCGGTCGAGGTCTCCTACGAGGGCACCTACGAACTCGACGAGACCACGCTCACCGACGGCTCCGCGCTCGACGAGCACTTCGCGGCGATGGGAGGTTGGATCGCCGCGACGCTGGTGCGCCTGGGCGACGTGCGCTTCGAATTCCTCCCGCCCGAGGACGAACCCGCGCACTGACAGGGCGCGCGGCGGTTCAGCCCGCCTTGGCGGCCTCGGCTTCGGCCCGGCGCTCGGCGATGTCCTTGGACACGTCGAAGTCGAGGTACTCCTCGCCGGTGTCGGCGTTGTGCTCGAACTGGGTGACGCCGATCGTGTCGAAGCGCTTGCGCAGCCAGCCACCGTTCGCGTCGAGCAACCCGAGCTTGGAGCAGTTCGGCACGATCTTCGAGAACAGCAACTGCTGGAACGGGTCCTCGTTGCGGTCACCGGTGCGGAAGATCTTGATCGCCTGCTTGGGATCGACCCCGAGTCGCTCCCACACCTCCTGCTGGAGGAACCGGTCACGCATGCGGATCGCGGCGTCGAACGCGAACTCCTGACGGTCGGCCAGCTCGGAGTCGGTCAGCCCCTCGTAGTACTCCTTGAGGCTCAGCACCCCGAAGGCGACGTGGCGGGCCTCATCCGACATCACGTACTTGAGGAGCTGCTTGAACAGCGGCTCGGTCGTGGTCTGGTACGCCATCCCGAACGCGGCCAGCGCGAGGCCCTCGACCATGATCTGCATGCCGAGATAGGTCATGTCCCAACGCGAATCGTTGATGATGTCGTCGAGCAGCGCGCGCAGATGGAAGTTGATCGGGTAGTGCCCGTTCATCTTGGTGTCGAGGTACTTGGCGAACACCTCGACGTGGCGGGCCTCGTCCATCACCTGGGTGGCGG
>CAZQSU010000148.1:0-6241 GCA_964595905.1 uncultured Iamiaceae bacterium | reverse complement strand
GACGACGGCGACGTGTGGTGGGTGGGGCTCACCGACGAGCCGCCCACGCACCTGATCGACTGGAAGGGCAACGACTGGTCGCCCGAGACGGCGGCGGCTCCTGCGGCCCATCCCAACGCCCGGTTCACCGCGCCGGCGGGCCAGTGCCCGGTGATCGCCCCGGAGTGGGAGGACCCGGCCGGTGTACCGATCTCGGCGATCCTGTTCGGCGGTCGACGCGCCACCAACGTGCCGCTGGTGACCGAGGCCAACGACTGGGCCCACGGGGTGTTCTGCGGCTCGATCATGTCGTCGGAGAAGACCGCAGCGGCGGCGGGCACCGTCGGCGAGGTCAGGTTCGACCCGTTCGCCATGCGTCCGTTCATCGGCTACAACGCCGGCGACTACATGCAGCACTGGCTCGACATCGGTGAGACCGGCGACGACGACAAGCTGCCCAAGCTCTACTGGGTCAACTGGTTCCGCAAGGGGGCCGACGGTTCGTTCCTGTGGCCCGGGTTCGGCGAGAACACCCGGGTGCTGGACTGGATCCTCCGCCGGGTCGACGGTGACCCGTCGGCGACTGCGACCCAGACCGCGATCGGCAAGGTGCCGACCCCCGAGTCGCTGAACGTCGACGGCCTCGACCTCGACGAGTCGGTGCTGGAAGAGCTCCTGGCGGTCGACGCCGAGTCGTGGCGCGCCGAGATCCCGCTGATCAACGAGCACTTCGCCTTCATCGGCGAACGGCTCCCCCGCGCCCTCGCCGACCAGCTCGAGGGTCTCGAGAAGCGCCTCGCGGACTGACGAACGCGCGGGTCAGCGGCCGGCGACCCGCAACGAAGGCACGACCGCGAGCAGCACGAACAGCAGCGCGGTCGCTCCGACGACGGCGACCGGATCCACGGTCCGTGGTCCGACCCCCGCGGCGGCGCCGAAGACGAGCGCCGCCACCGCCAGGTTGACCACGATGTGCTCGACACCGATCGGCGCGTTGCGCTGGCCGAAACACCCACACGACGCGGTGGCGCCACGCAACGACAGCAGACGCAACGAGAACGCGACGAAGCCGAGGTACAACAGGCCCAGCACCACCGCGCCGGCCGGCGGGTGCCAGACGACCACCAGGACCCCGACGAGCAACTCCACGAGGCCGAGCAGGCTCGCCACCACCGGCGGCACCGCGAAGCCCGCCGAGCGGAGCGCTTCGGTGGTCACCGCGGGTTTCGCGAGCTTCGCCACGCCGGCGACCGCCACGACGATCGCCGCGCCGATGACGACGCCCCAGATCATGAGCCGACGAGGTCCCCGGTTGCCCCGTCCCCGGATCCGACCGCTTCTGGGACGAGCACCGCCGAACCGACCGCCGTGACGACCAGCAACGCGAAGGTCACGACGTGGACCCCGGTGCAGTACAGGCAGATCGCGCCCACGTCGAGCTCGCCGTAGACGAGCCAGAACACGCTGAGCATGCCGATCCCGGCCCAGGCCCACCGTGCCCGGGTGAGCCACACGCTCGGCGAGCGCCACGCCGCGGGCAGGTGCACCAGCACGGCCACGACGAAGTAGACCACGCCGGCGACCGCGACGGGCACGCCGAGGAAGGCCGAGTACGAACTGGCCGTGACCTTCTCGCAGTTCACGACCGAGTTGACCGGGCACGCGTAGTTCGGCGTGGCCGAGAAGTGCTCGACGGTCAGATAGATCGACAGCCCGAGTCCGACGACGGCCAGGGCGGTCGCTGCAACCCCGATGCGGGTTGCGGTCGGGCTCACGCCTGGGGGAACGCCTTGCACACGTTGGCCGGCTGGTTGTCGGTGAGGCCGCAGATCGTGCGGATGAACTCACCTGCGACCAGGTTCACGTTGCCTTCGAGGCTGGTCTGGCTGGTGTCCTTGGTCGTCGACGCGGCCAGCGCGGCGGCGATCTCGGTCTGGGACTTGCCGAGCAGGGTGGTCACGTCGACCGAACCGCCCGACTGCATGTGCGTGCCGCCGAAGTCGATGAAGGGGAACGAACCTCCTCCCTGATTGGTGAACAGGGAATTCTGCTCGTCGGTGAGCTTCTCGAGATCCACCCAGTTGCGACCCTTGGCTTCGTTGCCCTTCATCTCCTTGGGCGTGAAGGTGACGTACTTGCTGGTGTAGTCCGATCCCACGTAGGTCAGGGTCGGCACGTCGGATTCGGCCGAGTGGACGATCTGCAGGTTCTTGAACGTGCCGAACTTCGACAGCGCCACGGTGAGCGCCCAACGCTCGCCGGCACAGTACGGGCAGAACTCGCCGCCGACGTAGAGCACCTCGGGCTTGCCGTCCGCGGTGCGGGGCTTGCCGCCGCTGATCGGCTTGACCGGATTCGACGACGTGCCGGACTTCGCCGCCGCGGCGATCGCCGGCAGGGGCACCGCGGCGAGATCGGTCGCGATCGACGCCGGGGCGGGCTTCGGGGTGTGGTTCACGTTCGCGGAGTCGCTCGAATCGCCGGTCGACATCTTGGCCAACACCAGCACCACGATGCCGACCACCACCAGGGCGACGATGCCGATCGACCACTGCATCCGCTGACGCTTCTGCTGCTGGGCCGCACGGACCTTCGCCGAAGCCTTGGCGTTCTGCGACGCCTTCTTGTTGGTTGCCACGCCCCAAAGCTAGTCGGGCGACATAAAGTGACCCTCAACACCCTGGGCGAGGGGCCGGTCAACCCACCTGGATCGCCCGCAGGGCCATGCCCATCAGGAAGAGACTGCCCAACCCGTACAGCAGGTACTTCACGTGCTTGAGCTGGGGCCGGTAGCTGTAGATGATCACCGCGGCGAGCAGGGCACCGAACCCGTAGAACGCGTGGAAGTCGCGGGCGACGAGGCCATCGACCGCGATCAGCCACACGCCGTTCAGCACCTGCACCCCGATCGTCGCCTCGGCCACGAGCACCGCCCACCACATCGCCCGACTCCGCCACGGTGGCCGGTAGTGCGCCACGAGCGCCCACAGCCCCGCGACCGCGTTCGTCGCCACCACGACCCACGCGAACCACTGGTGGAAGGCCATCATCGCCGACCAGTCTGACCGGGACCGCTCCGGAACACCCCATGGACGGGACCACTTGACCGTTGGGTCAATACCCCCACTGACGATCTAGGTTCTTCGGAATGCTCCTCCGCCTCCTGCGCACGTACCTGGTGCGCTACCGGTGGCAGATGGCGCTGCTCGTCGCGTTCCAGGCGGCCCAGGCCATCGCCACCCTGTTCCTGCCCGACATCACCGCGAACATCATCGATCACGGGATCCTCGGCCACGACAACGGCTACATCTGGACCCACGGCGGCGTCATGCTCGCGGTCACCTTCGGCCAGATGGTCGCCAACGCCATCGCGATCTACTTCGCGGCGACCGTGGCGATGGCGTTCGGCCGCGACCTGCGCGACGCCCAGTTCGAGCAGGTGATGTCGTACTCGACCCGCGAGGTCGCCACCCTGGGGCCGCCGTCGCTGATCACCCGCACCACCAACGACGTCCAGCAGGTCCAGCAGTTCGTGCTGATGTCGTTCACGCTGTTCGTCGCGGCACCGATCATGGCGGTGGGCGGGGTCGTCATGGCCCTCCGTCAGGACGTCGGCCTGTCGTGGGTGCTGACCGGGTCGATCCCGCTGCTGGTCATCTCGGTGGGGTGGGTCGCGTGGCGGATGATCCCGCAGTTCCGTCGCATGCAGGAGAAGGTCGACCGGATCAACCAGGTGCTGCGCGAGCAGATCACCGGCATCAGGGTCGTCCGTGCCTTCGTGCGCGAACGCGCGGAGCGACGCCGGTTCGAACAGGTCAATGCGGAGCTCACCGACACCGGCATCCGCGCCGGGTACCTCCAGGCGCTGATCTTCCCGGCCGTGACCATCGTGATGAACGGGTCGAGCATCGTGGTGCTGTGGCTCGGCGCCTCACGGATCACGGCCGGCACGCTGCAGGTCGGGGCGCTCATCGCGTTCCTCACCTACCTCATCCAGATCCTCATGGCCGTGATGATGGGCGTGTTCATCGCGATCCTCGCGCCGCGGGCGACGGTGTGTGCCGAACGGATCGCGGAGGTGCTCGACACGTCCACCTCGATCGTGACGAGGCCGAACCCGGTGACCCGGCTCGCGGAGACCGGGGCGGTCGTGCTCGACGCGGTCACCTTCGGCTACCCGGGAGCCGACGAACCCGTGCTGCACGACATCTCGCTCACCGTGACCCGCGGGACGACCTGCGCGATCATCGGCTCGACGGGATCGGGCAAGACCACCTTGTTGCATCTGATCCCACGACTGCTGGACGTGACCGGCGGCACCCTGTCGGTGGACGGCACCGACATCCGCGACATCGAACCCGAAGTGCTCTGGCAGCGGATCGGGCTCGTCCCCCAGCGACCGTACCTGTTCTCGGGGACGGTCGCCTCGAACCTGCGGTTCTCCAAACCCGACGCCACCGACGAGGAGCTCTGGGAGGCACTGCGCGTCGCCCAGGGTGCCGAGTTCGTCGCCGCGATGCCCGGCGGTCTCGCCGCCGGGATCACCCAGGGCGGCACGAACGTGTCGGGCGGCCAACGTCAGCGGCTCGCGATCGCCCGGGCGCTGATCCGACGCCCGGAGATCCTGCTGTTCGACGACTCGTTCTCGGCGCTCGACCTGGCGACCGACGCCCGGCTGCGTGCCGCGCTCGCTCCCCGCACCACCGACACCACCGTGTTCGTCGTGGGCCAACGGATCTCGTCGATCCGCAGCGCCGAACAGATCCTGGTGCTCGACGACGGCCACATGGTCGGGCTGGGCACCCACGCCGAACTCGTCGAGACCTGCGAGACCTACCGCGAGATCGTCGACTCCCAGCTCCGGTCCGAGGACGCCGCATGAGCGACGAATCCAAGAACACCCATTCGGCGGCCACGAACGCCCGGCACTTCGCCGGGGGACGTTTCGCCGGTGGCATGCCGGCGGAGAAGTCCGAGGACTTCACCGGCACGCTGAAGCGTCTCGCCTCACAGATGGCCCCCGACCGCCTGGCGGTCATCGGCGTGGTGGTGACCGCCACGCTCAGCGTCGTCGCCGCCACGATCCTGCCGATGCTGCTCGGCGATGCGACCGACACGATCGTGCAGGGCGCCTTCTCGCCCCAGGGGATCGACCGCGGACGCTTCGTGTCCCAACTCGTCGCCACCGCGGTGCTGTTGGTGCTCTCGGCCGGTTTCAACTGGTGGCAGTCGTACCTGCTGGCCGACGTGGTGCAGCACGCCATGCAACGGCTCCGCACCCAGGTCGAGGACAAACTCGCCAGCGTCCCGCTCTCCTACATCGACACCACCCCGACCGGCGACCTGCTGAGCCGGGTCACCAATGACATCGACAACCTCGGGACGAGCCTGCAGCAGTCGGTGTCGCAGGTGATGACCTCGTCGATGACGATCGTCGGCGTCGTGATCGCGATGCTCTGGATCGACTGGGTCCTCGGCCTGGTGGCGCTGTTCACGGTGCCGGTGGCGATCTTCCTGGTCAGGTTCATCACCCGACGCTCCAAGAAGCGGTTCATCGCCCTGTGGCAGCACACCGGCGACCTGAACGCCCAGACCGAGGAGGCGTTCACGGGCCATTCGCTCGTCAAGGTCTACGGGCAGAGCGACGCCATCAGGGCCCGGTTCGCCGACACCAACGCCGAGCTCTACGAGGCCGGGTTCAAGGCGCAGTTCATGGCGGGCCTGATCCAGCCCATGATGATGTTCCTGGGCAACTTGAACTTCGTGGTCATCGCGGTCGTCGGCGGGCTGCGTGTCGCCTCGGGTCAGATGACGATCGGCAACATCCAGGCGTTCATCCAGTACTCGCGTCGCTTCACCCAGCCACTCGCCCAGATCGCGTCGATGGCGAACGTGTTGCAGTCCGGGGTGGCGTCGGCCGAGCGGGTCTTCGCCCTGCTCGACGTCGACGAGCAGTCCCCCGACCCGGTCGAACCGGCGCGACTCGAGCACCCCACCGGGCGGGTCGTCTTCGACCGGGTCGGGTTCTCGTATTCGCCCGACAAGCCCCTCATCGACGATCTGTCGTTGGTCGCCGAGGCCGGCGAGACCGTCGCGATCGTGGGGCCGACCGGTGCGGGCAAGACCACGCTGGTGAACCTGCTGATGCGCTTCTACGACATCGACCGGGGCAGGATCACCCTCGACGGCGTCGACACGTCGACGATGACCCGTGACGACATGCGGTCCAACATGGGCATGGTCCTCCAGGACACGTGGCTGT
>CAZQSU010000147.1:0-6282 GCA_964595905.1 uncultured Iamiaceae bacterium | reverse complement strand
CGCAGGGCCCAGCGTTGGTCTCCCCGTCGCGGTAGAAGTCGGCCGTTGGCTCACCGAGCACGCAGTGCGAACCGATCACCGTGCCATCTCCGACCACCACGTCGCCGTGCACGACGGTGAACGGGCCGATCGTCACCCCGGCCCCGAGTGATGCGGTGGAACTGATCAACGCAGTCGGATGAACGGTGCCGAGCTCGAAGGACTCCATCAGGTGACCGAGCGTACCCGGGAGCGGCCCGGCGACCGCCCCGCGCTCCGCGCGCGCACCGCGTCGTGCGTGGGGCCGGCGCGGCCCAGGAGGACGCGGTGCCGGACAAGGTCGCACCGGTGTGGTGCTAACGTCCGGACCAGCCGAGGGCTCGAGAAGGATCATCGATTGCGAGCAATGGAGCAGTTTCGGTCGCCTCAGGTGCGCGCCAGGCTCGTACGGTTCTTTCACGGTTTGACCGATCGCGCGCTTGCGCCGGTGACGACGAGCCTCGAGCGGCTCGAGGAGCAGCAGTACCGGGTTGCTCTCGAGATGCTGCGGGCCCGGGCGGCCCGAAACCGTGCGTCCGGGAAGCCGATACGGGTGCTCTTCCTCTGTCATCTGGGCAGCGTCTGGGGCAAGGTCGAACCCGTGTTCCGCGAGTTGGAATCCGACCCGCGGTTCGACGTCGACGTCGTGGGCCTGCCGTACCGACACTCCAGCTTCGGCGACGACGAGTTCCATGACGGTGGAGTCATCGACTTCCTCCGTGACGAGGTGGGTGTCGAGCCCATCGCGGCACACGATGCAGCTACCAACTCGTGGCTCGATCTGCAGGCGCTCGCGCCCGATTACATTTTTTATCCGACGCCGTATGAGAACCAATATCCGCCGTCGTACGCGACGGCGGTGACGAAGTACTTCTCCCGCCTCTGCTACGTGCCCTACTACGGAACCGAGATCATGCGGGGTGAAGTTCTCGAGATCACACACCCGCATTCGTTCTACGCGAACCTCGCATTCGCATTCGTTTCGCACGAAGAAGAACGTCGCGTCGTTCAGCGAGCGCACGGCAACGCGACGGGCGGTCTCGTGGCGCCGATCGTCGGCGCGCCGATGCTCGACGCGATCTTCGGCCCGGGTACGTCACCGCCGTCGGCCGAGGCTTGGAACTTCCCTGATGCGTCGGATCGCGTGCGCGTCTTGTGGACCCCGCGCTGGAGGGTACAAGAAGGGACGTGCCACTTTCCTGACTATTCCGAGCACCTATTGGACTTCGCTCGGCGGCATCCCGAGATGGACTTCGTGTTCCGTCCGCATCCGTTGATGCTTGAGAATTTCGTCGCCAATGGCCTGATGGCGCGGTCCGCCGTCGACGACCTGTTCGCCCGGTACGAGCGGACGCCCAATGCAAGGATCGATGTCTCCAGTGCCTACCGTGACACGATGCTGACCAGTGACCTTCTTATTTCGGACACCTCTTCGATGATGGTCGAATATGCAGCCACCGGAAAGCCGGTTGTCTACACACATCGTGTCGACAACTTCAACGACTTCGGTCGCGAGCTGGCGAGCGGCTTCTACTGGGTGAGGAATCAGGACGAACTCGATGACACCCTTCGCCAGCTCATCTCGGGTGACGACCCGATGTGCGCGACGCGACAGTCTGTCGTGGAGAAATTGCTCGGCCCGACGAACACGAGGGTGTCGTCCAGGATCGCCGATATGCTGGTCGAACGGTTCCACGACTGATGACCAAGACCGTGATCACGTTCGGCACCTTCGACGTCCTGCACGTCGGCCATCTTCGAATTCTCGAGCGCGCTCGCGCGTTGGGCGACTCGTTGGTCGTCGGCGTGTCGAGCGATGCGCTCAACCGCGCGAAGAAGGGCCGCGATCCAGTGTTCCCGGAAGACGAGCGGATGCGACTCGTCGCAGCACTAGAGGTGGTGGACGACGTCTTTCTCGAGGAATCGCTCGAGTTGAAGCGTCGGTACATCACCGACAAGCGCGCCAGCGTGCTGGTCATGGGCGATGACTGGGAAGGCGAGTTCGATCACTTCGAAGATCTGTGTTCGGTGATCTATCTCCCGCGTACACCATCGGTGTCGACGACGGCGATCATCGAGCAGATCACCGAGAGGTGACCGGCCGCGGGCTCCGTCGCTCCCGCCTCGAGGCGCCTGAGCGCATGGGTACATGGCCCGATCGGCCCTACCCGATGTGCGGCGGGCGCGACGTCGATGGTGTCGCTGAAGCGGCGGTCATGACGACTGCACCGGTTCTTCGAGCAGACTGAGTGATCCGAGCTTCACGAGGTGGGCGAACGTCTCGTTGGCGTCGCGCACCTCTTCGAAGGTGCCCACCGACTCGATCCGCCCATCTGCCATGAAGACCAACTGATCACATCGACGCACGGTCGACAGCCGGTGCGCCACGACGATCATCGTCAGCTCTCCGTGCAACGCGTCGATCGTGTCGGTGATCCGTCGTTCGGTTTCGTTGTCGAGCGCTGAGGTCGCCTCGTCGAGCACGAGCAGTCTCGGGCGCACGTAGAGCGCTCTGGCGATCCCGATGCGCTGACGCTGCCCGCCAGACAGACGCACACCGCGCTCGCCGATCATCGTGTCGAGCCCTTCGGGAAGGTCTGCAATGAGGTCGTCGAGCTGTGCCCTACTGACCGCCTCCGCGAGCCGGGCCGGATCGAAGCCTTCGGCAACTTCGCCGAAGGTGATGTTCGAGGTAATCGTATCGTCGAGCAGATACACCTCCTGGGGCACCAGTCCGATCGACCGCTGCCAAGACGCAATATTTGCTCTGATGTTCGTGCCGTCTGCCAGGATCTTCCCACCGACCGGTTCGTATAGCCCCAAAATCAAGTCCACGAGCGTCGACTTGCCCGCACCACTGGCGCCGACGATCGCCAGTGAGTGCCCTGCAGGCAGGTCGAAGTTGACCTCACGAACCGCAGCCACGTCGGCGTCGGGGTAGCTGAACGTCAGGTCTTGTACGGTCAAGGCGCGGTCGAGCGTGGTTCTGTCGGCATTCGTCGCCGGGGCATCGACAAGGGGAAGGTCGTGGATGTCGGCGAGCACCAGGTCCACCCCCTTCTCGCCCACACGCAAGGCGTTGATTCCCCCCATCACCCTCGTGAGACTCGGCAATATCCGGAAGCCCGCAACGACGAAGAGTGCCAGCGTCGCAGTGGCCTGAGTCGTGTTGACCTGGGCGAAGATCACAGCGCACATCACCGCGATGCCCAGAATGAACACCATCTCGATCACATAGCGGGGGGCCTCACCGAGAAACGAAGACATCCGCTGCGCCTTCGCCGTACGATGACGGGCATCGGCATACGAATCGATGAAATACGGCTGCGTGCCGCGCACCTGCACTTCCTTGATGCCCGCCAAGCCCTGCAACGAAGCCTTGAGTTGAAGGCGCTGGGTCTCCTGCAACTCGATTCCAGCGTGTTGGGCACGGCTCTTCACGAAACGCATGAAGACCGTCGCCACCACGCCGAAATACACCACGGTGGCGATCGCCGGAACCGGGCGCATCACCAAGAGCACCCCACCGATCGCCGAAATAGTCACCAGTTCAGTGGTCAGGACCATCGACGCATTGAGCACTGAGACGTACGCGAGGTTCACGGCGGTGTTCAAGGTGCGCAGCAACTCGGCGGAGTTGCGCCTCAGGTGAAACGGGTACGGACTGTACATGTAGCGCCGGAACAGATCGTCGGCCTGCTCGGCGGCGTGGTCGTTGATGAAACCCACCACCCACCATCGAAAGATCAACGTGAACAGCCCCTTGAACAGGAACATCACGAAGATGATTCCGGCGAGGATGATCGCCAGCGAGCCGTCCGATGGGTCGCCGAAGGCGTCAGCGATGCGCTTGAGCAGGCCACTGCGGTTGTCCGGGTCGGTCAACAACTGGGTGAGCGGCACGATCAACGCCACCCCGACCACCTCGAGCAGGGCGACAAGCAACGACCCGAGGGTCGCAAACTTCAACCGGCGGCGAGCCCCCGGCTTCAACACCGCCCACAGGCGCGTGATCATCGCGCGCATGACTGTGCTCTCCACATGGGGGCGGCCTCGGTCCTCGTCACGTACAACGTCTTCCCTCCATCGAAGCGGAGAGTCTAACGGCACGGGTTGCCAGCCAACCGATTGGAGGGTGCCCCATTGGGGGCCGCCCGGCGACATTCGGGGCGATTACTCCCGCCGCGTACACCCTGCAACGCTCCTTCCCGACGCGAGGGGTGTCACCCGCGGCCAGCACGAACCCACTGGCGCCGGTGCCGGCCCGCCCGACCAGGTCTGCCGTGTCGTCGTGCGCCAGCCCGGAGTCGCCGAATCGTTCGGCAACCAACCCTGGCGATGTACTCGGATCAGGGCGAAACCACCACGTCGAGCGCCGATCGTCGATGCTCCCACGGTTCGACTTGACCGACCACCCCAGCAACTCGACCGAGCCGTACCCGGTGAATTCTTGGAACCGCACCGGCATCGCCGGACGATCGCCAATCAGCGAACACCAGACACCTGGAGGCGTCGCCCGGAAGGGTAAGCACCCGAATCACGATGGGTTCACCGTTTCCATCGGCCACTGGTCCGGTCAGGCCGGCCGACCGGCACCGCCGCGTGAAGGCCTCCGTCCCGTGTGTCGAGCCGATGCGGCGCCGGAGGTCACTCGGTGGACGGTAGCCGACGGTCCGGGTACTCCGTCGGGCTACGCCGGGTCTCGTATGGTGCCGAGTTCAAAAGTTGCTCCTATGCCGCGCAAGTTGCAATCTGGGTGTCGAGCCGTGAGCGGTGGCGGGATCCGAGCTAGCGGTTGCAGCGCTTGTCGTTCTCGAGGTTGCTGATGCGGGCCTGGTGGCAGCCCAGAGCGTCGGCGACGTGTTCCTGGTGAAGCCGAGTTGGCGGCGGGCGGCTCGGAGACCGCGGCCTGTGGCGGCAGATTGCGAGTGGACTGGGAGCTGGCGGCCACCGGCCCGGACACCCGTTCCGTCTCCGGGGTCGGCCTCGGGATCTTTCCCCCACATCGAATGGCTGCAGGACCCTATGCTGGGAGAAGCCAATGGCGTTGTCCGAGAAGCACCGTCGCCGGATCTACGCGTACCTGGTACCCGAGTTGGGAGAGGAGACGGCCAGCGAAATGTTGTCGTACTTTCCTGCACGTGACGTCGAAGAGCCCGTCACCAAGGAGTACCTGAAGGGCGAATTCGCCCTGGTGAGAATGGAGTTGCACAACGAGATCTCGGGTTTGCGCGGCGAGATGCAGGAAGGGAACGCCAGTTTGCGCGGCGAGATGCGTGGCGAGATCTCGGGTCTGCGTACCGAGATGGGTGACGAGATCTCGAGTTTGCGCGCCGAGATGCGTGATGAGATCTCTGGTCTGCGTGCCGAGGTCTCCGCCGAACTGCGCAATCAGCTCCAGTGGATCGTGAGGACGCAGTTGGCGATGCTCGCGATCGTCGTCGCGCTCGTCATCGTCTTCGCCTGAGCGCGCCCACCCGCGCTGGCGGTGTGCCCGCGGGCACAGGAACGACTGGCAATTGGGACCGGTGCCACGATCCCGATCGTTCGCGGCGTGCGGTTCTTTTCGGCGGGGTCGGACAGGTCAGGCCAAGCTGGCGCGGAGCCGACCGGTCAACCCGGTGAGCGCGTCGGCACCTCGGCGTCCTTCGAAGCCCGCCAGCGTCTGATCGGCTCGCTTCAACCAGTCGCCGGCGGCGGTGGCCGCCGCGGCGATCCCGCCGGTGTCGACCACGATCCGGCGGGCGCGGTCCAGATCGGCGTCGGCGAACTCGTCGCCCAACAGTGACGCAAGCTCGTCGCCCCTGCTCGACGCCAACGCATGCAGCACCGGCAGCGTGTACACACCCTCTGCGATGTCGTGACCCACGGGCTTGCCCAGCTGGGCCTCGGTGGCGGTGATGTCCAGGATGTCGTCCACGATCTGGAACGCCATGCCGTACGCCCAGCCGAACTCGCCGAGCGTGTCGACCGTCTCACGGGGCTGGCCACTGGTCAGCGCGCCGATCCGGGCCGACGCCCGGAACAACGACGCCGTCTTGCCGCCGATCGAGGCGAAGTACTCCTCTTCGGTCCGTGCGGGGCTGAACGCGGTGCGCAGCTCGCTCACCTCGCCCTCGCACAGGTGCGCGATGGTCGCCGCCAACAGGCCGGCGATCTCGGTGGAGAGCGACGCGGCGATCTCCGAGGCCCGGGCCAGCAGGAAATCACCGGCCAGGATCGCCCGCAGGTTGCCCCACCGGGCGTTGACGCTGTCGGCCTGGC
>CAZQSU010000146.1:0-6389 GCA_964595905.1 uncultured Iamiaceae bacterium | reverse complement strand
GTCGGTCGACTGGTCGACCGGCGATGGCGCCGGGGACGGTCAGCTGCCGACCGGCTCCAACAGCTCGAGCCGGTTCCCGAACGGGTCGTACGCGTAGACGCGGACGTAGCCCGCGAGCGGTTCGTCGTCGACGAGTTCGACCTGCGCGTCGCGGAGTCGGGTGACGAGCTCGTCGAGGCGCTCGACCAGGAAGGCCGGGTGCGCCTTGCGCGCCGGGTGGAACTCCGCGTCGACGCCCAGGTGCACCTTGACCGTCGTGGTCTCGAACCAGCACCCGCCCCGCGCCGCCAGGTGGGTCGGCTTGGCCCGTTCGGGCAGTCCGAGCAGATCGGCGTAGAAGCCCCGGGCCGCGTCCTCGCCGCCGGGAGGCATGGCGAGCTGCACATGGTCGATGGACCGGACCGGCACGGGGTCATCCTGCCACGGCGACGACGGGCGTTGCCGGCAAGTCGGGGTCGGCGGTCTCGGTCAGGGCTCGACGATCCCGACCGCGGAGCCCCGTCATCGTGAGTGTCCCACCCCCTCGCCATACTGATCGGCGATGTGGAATCCAGTCCAGTCACCGTCTAACCTCGATCGGTCACGACAAACCCTGCTCCGCAGATCGCGGGGCCCCGCCCACCGGCGGGTCCACAGGGAGGAGCCGCACCCATGCGGGCCTATGAAATCATGATCATCGCGGACGGCGAGCTGTCCGAGTCCGAGGCATCACACCTGGTGAACCGGGTGACCGAACAGGTCACCACCGCCGGGGGCACGGTCGCCTCGGTCGACAAGTGGGGCAAGCGCCGCTTCGCGTATGAGATCGATCACAAGACCGAGGGTTACTACCTGGTGCTCGAGATCCTCGCCGAGGGCGGGGCACTCGACGAGCTGGAACGCACCCTGCGTATTGCGGACGAAGTGGTCCGCCACAAGCTCATCCGTCTCCCCGATCACGAAGCGGTCCGTCGAGGCCTCTTCGACGAATCGGGAGCGACCCCGGCCGCGGCCGGGCAGTAGAGGAGAACTCTCATGGCACAGGACAACACCGTCACCGTCATCGGCAACATCACCCGCGACCCCGAGTTGCGCTTCACCCCCTCGGGGCAGGCCGTCGCCTCCTTCGGCATCGCCGTCAACCGGCGGTGGCAGAACCGCTCGAACAACGAGTGGGAGGAACAGACCTCCTTCTTCGACATCAAGTGCTGGGCGCAGCTCGCCGAGAACGTGTCCGAATCGCTCGGGCGTGGCGCCCGGGTCGTGGTGACCGGTCGACTCGAGCAGCGCTCGTGGCAGACCGACCAGGGCGACAAGCGCTCCAAGGTCGAGATCGTCGCCGACGACGTGGCCCCGAGCCTGCGTTGGGCGACCGCGCAGATCTCCAAGAACGAGAAGCGCAGTGGCGGCGCCCCCGCATCCGACGGTGGTGGACAGATGAACGAGCCGTCCGGCTCGGGCTGGAGCACAGACGAGGAGCCGTTCTGACATGGCAGGTAAGAACGCGAAGTTGCGTGGCAAGAACAAGGACAACTCCCGCCGCGCCAAGAAGAAGGTCAGCATTCTCACCTCCGAGAAGGTGGAGTACATCGACTACAAGGACGTCGAACTGCTCCGCCGGTTCACCTCGGACCGGGCCAAGATCCGGGCGCGTCGCGTGACCGGGAACGACTCCCAGCAGCAGGCCGCGATCGCCATGGCGATCAAGAACGCCCGTGAGATGGCGCTCCTGCCCTATGCGAGCCGGGTCACCCAGCAGCGTTCGGGTCGTGGCGACCGCTCCGAGCGGTCCCAGCGGGCCGACGGCCCACCCCCGACCCCGTCCGCGCCGCCTCCGGGCACCGAGGGCGCGAGCGACGACGAGGCGGCCACCGACGAATCGGTGACCGCGACCGTCGGCGCCGAATCGTCCTTCGACGGTGGCACCGACGAAGGCGGTGCCTGACATGGACGTCATCCTCCGCAACGACGTGCGGGGCATCGGCCGTCGCGGTGACCTGGTCACCGTGGCCGACGGCTACGCCCGCAACTACCTGCTGCCCAAGGGCTGGGCGTTCAAGGCGACCGCCGGCGTGCACGCGCAGGCCGAGGCGATGCGCCGCAAGCGCGAACTCGCCGACGCCGCGGCGCGGTCCGCGGCCGAGGAGGTCGCCAAGACGCTGGTCGGCCGGACCATCACGGTCTCGGCGAAGACCAGCTCGGGTGAGCGCCTGTTCGGCTCGGTCACGCCCACCGATCTGGTGGCGGCGATCGCGGAGCAGACCGGCCTCGAGGTCGATCCGCACGATCTGCACTCCGAGGAGCCGATCCGCACGACCGGCGCCCACGAGGTGCACGCCAAGCTGCACGCCGACGTCGAGTTCGCGGTGACCGTCGAGGTCGTCCCCGCCTCCTGAGTTGTCCACAGGCCCGAACGGGCGTGTGACCTCCTCCACAGCACGCAATTCCGGCGCCTCCGGGCCTTGCCGTTGTTGCTTCCGCGCGCCGGTATCCCCGCGTCGCGCGTCGCTGTCCACGCAAAATGAGGATCTGTCCACAGGTCGGCCACCCGTTCTGTGGACAGAATCCCCGGTTGTCCTACTTCCCTTCCACAGCCTTCTCGGAGCAAGGTGGACCGATGCCCGTTTCGGATGCTGCACCGCCGTCGAATCAACGGACCGGACCGGGCCGCGTGCCGCCCCACAACATCCAGGCCGAGGAGTCACTGCTCGGTGCAATGTTGCTGTCACGCGACGCCGTCGCGGCGGCCGCGGAGACCGTCACCGCGGATTCGTTCTACTCGCCGGCCCACGGGCACATCTACGACGCGATCCAGACGCTCAGCGCGCAGGGCGAGCCGGTCGATCCGGTCACCGTCGCCGATGAACTGCGCCGTGCCGATCTGCTCGACCGGCTCGGTGGCCCGTCGGTGCTGCTCAGCCTGCAGGCCAACACCCCGGCCACCTCGAATGCGGCGCGCTACGCGCACATCGTCGAGGACCACGCGTTGCTGCGCCGGCTCATCGGCGTCGCGGGCGAGATCGCCGAGATGGGCTACAGCCTGCCCGACGACGTGGTCAAGACCCTCGACGAGGCCGAGACGATGGTCTACGACCTGTCCCGGAACCGCATCACCGACTCGACGGCCGAGTTGCGCGACCTGCTGCCCGAGACGCTCACGCGCATCGAGATGCTCTACGACCGGGGCGACGCGCTCACCGGCACGCCGTCGGGCTATTCCGACCTCGACGAGTTGACCTCCGGGCTGCAGCCCGAGGCCCTCATCGTCGTCGGGGCACGTCCCGCCATGGGCAAGACCGCGTTCGCGCTCGGCATGGCGTCGCACGCGGCGATGCAGGCCGGCAAGCCGGTGTTGTACTTCTCGCTCGAGATGAGTCGCCTGGAGCTGTCCCAGCGGCTGCTCTCATCCGAGGCCCGGGTCGACTCGCGGCGGATGGCCACCGGTCGGCTCGAGGACGCGGACTGGACCAAGATCACCGGTGCGGTCGGTCGCCTCGCCGAGGCACCGCTGTGGTTGGACGACAACCCGAACGTGTCGATCGCCGAGATCCGCGGCAAGGCGCGGCGGCTGTCGTCGAAGGTCGGCGAGCTCGGCCTGGTGGTGGTCGACTACGTGCAGCTGATGACCGGTCGGACCAACGCCGAGAACCGCCAGGTCGAGGTCGCCGAGATCAGCCGTGGTCTGAAGATCCTCGCCCGTGAACTGCACTGTCCGGTGGTGGCGCTCGCCCAGTTGAACCGTGGTCTGGAGCAACGCGCCGACAAGCGACCGCTGCTGAGCGACCTGCGTGAGTCCGGTGCGCTGGAGCAGGACGCCGACGTCGTGATCTTTCTGTACCGCGACGAGATCTACAACCCCGAGTCGCCCGACACCGGCACCGCCGAGGTGCTCATCTCCAAGCACCGTTCCGGCCCACTCGGCATGACCCGCCTGGCGTTCCTGTCGCACTACACCCGTTTCGCCAACATGGCCCGCGACGTCTGAGGAACCCGACCGCGTCCGCCTGGTCGCGCGTCGCCGTCGACGGTCCGACACCGCGAAACGGCGATCACACCCCGGGGAACTTTTCCCGGTGCCGGTACGACTCAGTGAGCAACCGTCGCCCGAATGGGGACCGTTCCGTACCGCCTCGGGAGAACCTCGTTGTCGACCACCTGTGCATCCCTCGCCGAATCGGTGTCGGCGGCCGCCGACGGTGAACTCTCGTCGGCCGAGCGCGCCCGGCTCGACGTCCACCTCGCCGACTGCGCGGACTGTCGTGGCGAGCTGGTCCGGCTGACCGAACTGCGGCGCCGCACCCTGGTCGCCGGTGCTCCAGCGCTCGACGGTCTCGTACGACGCATCGTCGCGTCGGCCCCGGTGCCGGTCGGGCGCGCCCGGCGCCGTCGATCCCGGGCCTTCGGCGTCGCCGCGGCGGCGCTGCTGGTCGCGGCGCTGGCGGCGGGTTCCGTGGCCCTGTCACGCGACCGTGGGCCGTCGGCGGACCCGGTCGTGGCGGGCCAGGGCACCGGTAGGGTCGTGACCGTGAAGATCATGGATCAACAGGCCTTGCAGCGCGAGGTGACGATCCGGGCGGGCGACGTGGTGCGGTGGGTGAACACCGACCTCGATTCCCACCATCTCGTGATCGACGGCGGCGGCTCGACGATCGAGCGCTCCCTGCCCCGCCGCGGCACCGAGACGATCACCTATACCGAGCCGGGCACCTACCGCTTCGAGTGCAACCGGCATCCGGGCCTCTCGGGCACGGTCACGGTGCTCTGAACGCCGCCGTGCGCCGCCACCGCCCCGAGCCGGACCCGCGCCGGGGGGCCGACGAGCCGACCCGGCTCGCTCTTGCCGCCACCGACGACCCCGAAGCCGCCGAGGCCTTCGTCGCAGCGACCGCGATCGACGTCTGGCGGTTGTGCGCGCATCTGGTCGACGCCGCCGCGGCCGACGACCTGACGCAGGTCACCTACGAACGGGCGTTGCGGTCGTTGCCGACGTTCCGGGGGGATTCGTCGGCGCGGACCTGGCTGTTGACGATCGCCCGTCGGGTGTGCGCCGACGAGATCCGCGCCCGCACCCGTCGCCGACGTGCCGAGACGGACCACTCGCTGGTCGCCGCGCCGAGTACGTCCGATTTCACCTCGCACGACGCGCTGCTCGCGCTCATCCGTGATCTGCCCGATCCCCGACGGGAGGCGTTCGTGCTCACCCAGGTCATCGGGTTGCGCTACGTCGAGGCCGCCGCGGTCCTGCACTGTCCGGTGGGAACGGTGCGCTCACGGGTTGCCCGTGCCCGGGCCGAACTGCAGGAGCGGGTCGATGCCGCCGGTCGCGCCGGGCACGACCGGCTCCGGGTCGTCACCGCGGACTGAGACCGACGTCTCACCGCGCGTCGGGAACTTTTCGCTCTGTTCAGGCGACCACCATCGACGACCGGACGCATCGAGCGTCTCCCACCGATTCCGGAGGATCCGTGTTCCGTCGATTCGTCACCCCCTTCGCTGTCATCCTCGCCCTGTTCGTCGTCGTCGCCGTTCCCGCCGCCGCGCACGTCAAGGTGAGTTCCGACAACGCGACCAAAGGCGGCTACGCCACTCTCACCTTCCGCGTGCCCAACGAGGAATCCGACGCCGACACCGTCGGCCTCAAGATCCAGATGCCTCCGGACCATCCCATCGCGAGCGTCTCGGTGCAGCCCAAGCCCGGTTGGACGTTCAAGGTGACGACGAAGAAGCTCGACACGCCGCTCAAGACGGGGCACGGTTCGATCAGCGAGGTCGTGAGCGAGATCGACTGGACCGGCGGCAAGATCGCCCCGGGGGAGTTCGATCAGTTCCTGATCCAGGCGGGACCGCTGCCGACCGACACCGATTCGCTCACCTTCAAGGCGATCCAGACCTACGAGGACTCCGCCGGCAAGACCAGCGAGGTCGCCTGGATCGAAACGGCACAACCGGGTCAGCCCGAGCCGGACCACCCCGCCCCGGTGTTGCCCCTCGCCGATGCGTCGACCGACGGTGGTGCCTCGAGCGCGAGCACGGCGAACGCGGCGGGGTCGAACGGAGCCGGGTCGAACGGAGCTGAATCGAGCGACGCACCCACGGTGACCGCGACCAGCGGGAACGCCACCGCGGCCAAGTCGAGTTCGTCGAACACGACGTTGAACGTGTTCGCGATGGCCTTCGGTGCCGCGGGTCTCGTCGTGGCGATCGCCGCGCTCGTGCTCGCGATCGCGGCGCGTCAGAAGATGACGATGCTCACCCGCGACGACGCCGGCGATCCCGAACCTTGACGGCCCCGACCGTGACGTTGTTCCGTCATCGGTCCCTCCGGCCGCTCGGGTGCCCCGAAGTTCGGGCGTTCATCGGAACTTCGGGGCGTGGAAACGTCCGGGTGGTTCTGGTGCCCCGAAGTTCGG
>CAZQSU010000145.1:0-6448 GCA_964595905.1 uncultured Iamiaceae bacterium | reverse complement strand
TTCGGCCACTACCCGATGCTCGAGGACCCGCCCCGGTTCGGTGCGGTCCTCGCCGAGGTGCTCACCTCCCCCGAACCGTGACGGCGACCTCGTTGCTGGTCAGTACCAGGCGAGGCGCTGGGGCCTGGTCAGTCCCGTGATCACGTTGTGGGTGGTGGTGTCGGTGGCGGAGTCCCAGGTGCTCACGGTGCCGTTCTCGTCGTTGACGATGTAGAGCACGTCGTCGTGCCAGAGGAGTCCACGCGGTCCGGAGAGCCCGGTGATCACGTTGTGGGTGGTGGTGTTGGTGGCCGGGTTCCAGGTGCTCACGGTCCCGTTCTCGTTGTTGGTGATGTAGGCCGCGTCGTCGTGCCAGGCCAGCCCGTTCGGACTCGACAATCCCGTGAGCCCGAGATTCGCGACCGACGTTCCATCCCAGGTGTACACGCCGATGAGGGTCGAGATGTAGAGCAGGGTGCCGTGCCAGGCGACATCGGTGGCGACCGACAGCGGAAACGCGTACTTGTCGTAGGTTGAGCCGTCCCAGATCCCCACACTCCCGCTGCCGTTCGTGGCGACGTAGAGCAGCCCGCCATGCCAGGTCATGCCGTACGGATTCGACAGGGCTTGTGGTCCGGATGGGACGATCGTGGTGACCTCCGAGCCGTCCCAGGTGTGCAGCGAACGCATCCAGGAGGCGATGTAGAGCACGTCGCCGTGCCAGGCGAGCCCGGTCGGGCCGATCACGTCGGTGACGACCGGGGTGAGGGTGGAACCATCCCAGACCTTCACCCAGCCGGGATACTCGTCGTTTCCGAACTCGGAGATGTAGAGGCCACGGGGTGGGCTCGGCGACGGGGGAGTGGTCGTGGTGGTCGACGCGGTCGTCGGCGGGGCGGTGGGGTCACCGGGTGATGCGGCCGCGGCGATACCGGGGAGGGCGAGCGTCGCAATCCCGGCCGCAGCGGAGGCACCGCCGAGTTGGAGGACTTTGCGCCGGGACCACGTGGAGGACTCGACGATACCGGCTTCGACGAGTCCGGCCATCGCCCGCGTGAGGTGGCCGGGCACCCTGGTGGCGCCGCGCCGCGCCAGGGCGAACGCTTCGGCCTCGGCACCGGTGAGCCGGTGGACGTGGTCCGCGCCGTCCACCAGGACCAGGTAGCCGTCGACGAGGTCCTCGACGTGCACGTCGAGTCGAACAGAGAATCCCATCTCACATCCCTCTTTGGTGGTTGATCGACCGTGCCGCCTGTCGGGACAGCCGTGCCGCCGGCCGGAAAAGCCCTACCGGCCCCGCAATGTGCGAACGAGCCTAGACGGTTTTGCGACGCAAGGTCGCAGAACAGGCCGCGCGGACAGATCGCAGCTCCCGCGACCGGCGCCGGCCGTTGCCGGGAAACGAGCGACTCCCATGGGAGCCGACCGGAACTCGATCATTCCCGAAGGAGAATGGCAAGTTCTTTTGGCGAACTCGCCCGTTCGTGCCCGAGACTGTCACACCCCCTTCCTACGCTGTTGATCGAAGATCAACAGCGCCTTGAAGGACGATCCGATGAGACAGGAGGCAACAGCGACCCACCGAACCGGAGCGACCCGTCCTGCGCCGCATACCGGTGGCGACATCGACGATCGACTCCCATAGGAGCCTCCAGTCCGAAGCTCCGGGCCGAAGTCGAAGGCGGAACTCGGCAAATGAGTCGCTGACGGTCGCTCAGTGGGTGGATGTCTTCAAGTGCCCGGCGAGATGGTCGACCAGTTCGCGGGCGTCGTCCTCGGCGCCGTAGAGGTAGGTCGACTTGCGGCGGCGCAGGAAGTTCAGGCCCATCCGGTAGATCCCGGGCGCGGCGGTCACCACGCCGCCATCGTGGCGGAGCCGGCCCTTGCGGTCGAACACCCCGTCGAGATCCAGCCACGAGTAATCGGCCTTGAAGCCGGTCGCCCACAGCACCGTGTCGAACCCGTCGTTCGCCAGGTCGATCAGCGTGCGCGGGTCGTCTCCCACGACGGTCGGCGCAACCCGGAACGGGTCGTCGACACTCGGCCAACCCTGCGCGTCGGCCCACTCGTCGGCCATCTTCAGGAACCGGTTGGCCTTCAGGTCCGCGAGGCTGCACACGTTGCGCAGTGACCCCGAGAAGAACGCCCGGGTCCCGTCCATCGACGCGAGCTGACCGACCAACTCCGCGCCCGCATCCACCAGCACGTTCAGGTCCAATGTGGAACCGTCGGACGTGCCCACGAGTTGGGGAGAGGGCACGTTGCGGGCCCTGACGAGATCGTCGACGGCGTCCCAGCGCTCATCCAGACGACCCAGCGCCTCGAGCCACCACATCGCGTCGTGGCCCCGGTAGGAGCGGGGGAGTCGGACGTGTTCGGCGACCGAGATCGTCACCTCGCGCCCCGAGTCCAGAATCTCGGCGGCCAGCTGCAGCCCCGTCGCCGAGGCGCCCACGACGAGCACCCGCCCGGGCGCGAGCTGATCGGGGTTCTTGTAGTCGTGCGCGGTCACCTGGGCGATGTCGGGCTTGAGGGATTCAGCCATCGTCGGCACCGCGGCGGTGTTGAACGCGCCGCTGGCCAACACGACCGCCGCGGCGTCGAACGAACCGGCATCGGTGCTCACGGTGTAGCGGCCGTCGGCACCCACCGTGACTCGTTCGACGGTGACGCCCGTGCGGATGTCGCCAGGGTGGCCGTCGGCGTACCGGTCGAGAAACGTGACCAACTCGGCGACGCTCATGAACCCATCGGGGTCGTTGCCGTCGTAGGCCTGGCCCGGCAGGCGGGTCATCCAGTTCGGGGTCAACAGGTGCAGCGAATCCCACCGCTCGTGGCGCCAGGTGTTCGCGATGTCGCCGCGCTCGAGCACGACGTGTTCGATGCCGCGGTCCGCGAGCACGCGGCTCGTCGCGAGGCCGGACTGGCCGGCCCCGACGACGACGACGGGAATGCGCGTGGCAGACGTGATCAGTTGACCGTGACGGCCACGTTGGTCGGGTTCGTGACGATGTCGAACACCGCGGAACGCTTCTGCGACTGGGCGACGAGCGCCTCGATGTCTTCAGAAGAGGCATCGGCGTCGATGTCGTAGTGCACCCGCACCTGGTTGAACCCGTTGCGGACCTCGGGGTCGCCACCGAGGATGCCGAGGATGTTCAGGTCACCTTCGAGGGTGGCCTTGACCGAGTTGAGCTGGATGCCCCGGTTCTGGGCGACCGCGGCGATGCCGGCGGTGAGGCAGCCGGCGAGGCCGACGAGCACGTACTCCACGGGGGTGGGGCCGTGGTCTTCGGAGGCGAACTCGACGGGGTGGTCGAGGGTGTAGGTGTCGTCGTTGCGGTGGGTGCGCTCCTCGCCGAGGCCGAAGTAGCCCTCGACGGTGGATTCGGAGTGGGTGCCCCGCACCCACGAGTTCGACACCCGCCAGATGAATTCGCCGGCGTCGAAGTTCTCGGTCAGGGCGTTTCGGGCATCGAGTAGCGCCTGGGTGTTGACGCCGTTGTCGGCGGCGGATTCGGTGACGGTCATGGGGGATTCCTTGCGGTCTGGCCCGGAACCGGGCAGGTCGAGAGAAGGGGTGGAGCGGTGATCGGCCGGGCGGACCGGCCCGTCGGGGAGCGACGCGCGACCCGTGCACAGGGGGGGGCCGTTCGCCGACGGCGGTCAATTGTAGACCAGTTTGGTCGGGATTAGAAATCGGACCTGTCCCGTCCGTAGGGTTGGCCCATGGCAGACGAACGGACCTACGGCTTCGACACGCTCGCGATCCACGCCGGTCAGCGGCCCGACCCCGAGACCGGCGCCCGGGCGATGCCGATCTACGCGTCGACGTCGTTCGTGTTCGAAGACACCCAACAGGCCGCTGATCTGTTCTCGTTGCAGTCGTTCGGCACGATCTACAGCCGGATCTCGAACCCGACCGTCGCCGCGTTCGAGGAACGGATGGCCTCGCTCGAAGGCGGCCTCGGTGGGCTCGCCGCGGCGTCGGGCATGTCCGCGCAGCTCATGGCGCTGCTCACCCTGGCCACCAACGGTGACCACCTCGTGTCGTCGAACTCGCTGTACGGCGGCACCTACACCCAGTTCAACGTCACCCTGCGCCGCATGGGCATCGAGGTCGACTTCGTCGATCCGGCCGACCCCGAGACGTTCGCCAAGGCGATCCGTCCCAACACCAAGGCCGTGTTCGCCGAGACGATCGGCAACCCGGGCGGCACGATCTGTGACATCGAGGCGCTCGCCGACATCGCGCACGCCCACGGCGTCCCGCTGGTGATCGACAACACCTTCGCCACGCCGTACCTGTGCCGCCCCATCGACTTCGGGGCCGACATCGTGGTGCACTCGGCCACCAAGTTCATCGGCGGCCACGGCACCGCGATGGGCGGCGTCATCGTCGAATCGGGAAGATTCGGTTTCGACAACGGCAACTTCCCGACCCTGTCGGAACCGTCTCCCGCCTACCACGGCCTGAACTTCTGGGAGAACTTCCGCGAGTACGGCTACCTCATGCGGGCCCGCACCGAGGTACTGCGCGACGTGGGCGCCGCACTGTCGCCGTTCCACGCCTTCCTGCTGCTCCAGGGGCTCGAGACCCTGTCGTTGCGGATGGACCGTCACGTCGCCAACGCCGCGGCGGTCGCCCGCTTCCTGCACGACCACCCCAAGGTGTCGTGGGTGCAGTACCCGATCTTCGACGACAACCCCTGGACGAGCCTCGCCGAGCGCTACGTGCCCAAAGGCCCCGGCGCGGTGTTCACCTTCGGCCTGAAGGGCGGCTACGACGCCGGCGTGCGCTTCATCGACGGGGTCGAGTTGGCGTCGCACCTCGCGAACGTCGGTGACGCCAAGACGCTCGTGATCCACCCGGCGTCGACCACCCACCAACAGGTCGACGACGCCGAACGCGAAGCGACCGGTGTGGGCGACGACATGATCCGGATCTCGGTGGGAATCGAGACGATCGACGACATCCTGGAAGACCTCGACCGCGCCCTGGAGGCACGACCATGACGACATCAATCACGAGCCCGGCCGTGACCCCGAACAGCGCCGACGTTCCCGAGGCGAGCGCGCGTGAGCGTCTGAGGATCATCCAGAATGCCCGGTCGGTCGCGCTCGTGGGCGTGTCGGCAAACCCGTTGCGGTCGTCGAACTTCGTCGCCGCGTACCTGATCCGCACGCCGCTGAAGATCAGCTTCGTCAACCCCGCCTACGACGAGGTGCTGGGGCGCCCGTCGTACGCGAGCCTCGCGGACCTTCCCGAGGTGCCCGACGTGGTCGACATCTTCCGGCGCGAAGAGGCGATCCCGGGCGTCGTCGACGAGGCGATCGCCGTGGGCGCCAAGGTCGTGTGGTTCCAGCTCGGTCTGCGCCACGACGAAGCGGCCCGCAAGGCGATGGACGCCGGTCTGGCCGTCGTGCAGGACCGCTGCCTCAAGATCGAACACGCGCGCTTCTCGGGTCGGTTGAACCTGAACGGGTTCCACACCGGAGTGATCTCGTCGAAGCGCCACCGGCCCCTGGACTGAAACGAGCGGGTAGCCTCGGCCCGCATGGACAGCGCATCCTGGGGTTTCGAGACCAGACAGATCCACGCCGGCCACGCGCCCGACCCGACCACCGGGGCGACCGCGACGCCGATCTACCAGACCACGTCGTTCCAGTTCGACGACACCGATCACGCCGCGGCGTTGTTCGCCCTCACCGAGATGGGCAACATCTACACCCGGATCATGAACCCCACCCAGGCCGCGGTCGAGGCCAAGGTCGCCGCGTTGGAAGGCGCACCCGACACCGCCGTGGGCCTGCCGGGCGCGTTGCACGTGTCGTCGGGCCAGTCGGCGAGTCTCATGGCGATCGTGAACATCGCCGGGGCGGGCGACCACATCGTCGCCTCCGCGTCGCTGTACGGCGGCACGTTCAACCTGTTCCACCACACCCTGCGAAAGCTCGGCATCGACTTCACCTTCATCGACGACCCCGACGACCTGGACGCCTGGCGGTCCGCGGCCCGGCCCGAGACCAAGGCGTTCTTCGGCGAGACGATCGGTAACCCGAAGAACGACGTGCTCGACCTGCGCGGTGTCGCGGACGTGGCGCACGACATCGGGGTGCCGATGATCGTCGACAACACCGTTGCCACGCCGTGGCTGTTCAACCCACGCGAGCACGGCGCGGACGTCATCCTGCACTCGACCACCAAGTTCCTGTCGGGTCACGCCACCACGATCGGCGGGGTGATCGTCGACTGTGGCACGTTCGACTTCTCCCAGAACGACCGGTTCGGTGGCATGGTCGAACCCGACGAGACCTACAACGGTCTGGCGTACTGGCCGGCGCTCGGCCCGGGGGCGTTCGTCATCAAGGCCCGGGTGCAACTGCTGCGCGACCTGGGCACGGCGATCTCGCCGTTCAACGCGTTCCTCACCATCCAGGGCATCGAGACCCTCAGCCACCGGGTGCG
>CAZQSU010000144.1:0-6512 GCA_964595905.1 uncultured Iamiaceae bacterium | reverse complement strand
CGACGATCAGGCGCCTTCAACGAGGGTCGGCAGTTGTCGTCAGGCGGCCTCGACGAGATGCAACTCCTCGATGGGGAAGACGGCCGTCGTCGGTTCGGCGACGATGTATCCCGAGACCTCGGGCGTGAGGTCGACCACCACCTGTCGTCGCTCGTGGCGACCGCAGATCTCCCGAACCGTTCCCCGGTACTCGACCTGACCGACGCGGGCGACCACCGGATCTCGGTAGGCGAGTTCGTCGCTCATCCCGGCCTCCGTCACCAGGGGAACTCGATCGCCATGAATCGAGCGAGCTGTTCGGCCACGAAACGATCCGTCGTATCAGCCAGACTGTCGAGCGCTCGACGGTGTTGTTGAAACGACCGTTTGGTCGAGCGGACAACGCCCTCTGCTTCGATCCGCCCGGTCGTCGTCTCGTCTCCATGGGTCACCGCGATTCGGTAGTCCACGACCTGGTCGAGGGATTGCAGGCGCAGTTCGGCTGTGCGTCCGTGCTGCTTCAACCCGCCGATCACGTCCACACCCAGGCGAGGGAAGTCGTGGCCGAGCGTGGAGCGACGCGGGGTATGGGTGTCGAGTCGCCGTCCCCGCCTGAGCTGTGTGTCGAGGTTCCGCCGCTGAAGAGGGTTCGCCTCGTCGAGGTAGACGTGAAGGGCATCGTCGTGGAGATCACGACAGAACCCTTGGAATTGGGCTACCAGGGCGACGAAGAGGCTGCGGTTGAGTTGCCTGGTTCCCCAGCGCCGCCCGGGTCCCGTGCTGTTCAGGTGCACATGGACCGCCTCGAGCCCTCCAAGACGAGCCAGACCGACGGTTCGCCAGAGAACCAGCGCGTCGGAGGTCATCGTGACACCTGGGTTGGCCAATTCGCTTCGTCGGTCACGTCTGGTCGGTACCCGGTCTGCGGCGAACACAAACCTTCCGCGGAGTCAGTGCCGCTCAATACCAAGACGGACGACGATGAGAGACTGCGGCGATGGACGACCAGCTCGACTTCGCGTGGCGGGGGCCGGTGACCGATGGCGAACTCGTCGAACTGACTCGTGCCCACGGCGGTCGGGCCGCGACCGGATGGTGGGACCGGGTGTCGGCGCACAGCCTCGGCTGGGTCACGGGCCGCACCGATGACGGCTCACTCGTCGGGTTCGTGAACGTGGCCTGGGACGGCAGCGACCATGCGTTCCTGCTCGACACCAAGACCCACCCGGACCGGCAACACCAGGGCGTGGGAACCGAACTGGTCCGCCGGGCCGCGACGGCCGCGCAGGATGCGGGCTGTGAGTGGCTGCACGTCGACTTCACCGCCGACCTCGCGCCCTTCTACCTCGACGCCTGCGGCTTCGCACCGACCGCAGCCGGCCTGGTCCACCTCGACGACGTGGCCGGCCGATGAACCATGGGCTGGTGCGCACGGTCCACCTGGTCGCGGATCAAGGCGCAGCCCGCCGCCTCTTCGCCACCACCACCATTTTGGGTGCGGGTTTCGGACACCACGTGTCCGAAACCCGCACCCAAAGAACGCGGGACTCGGTCTCGGTCCGCCGGTGGCGACCAGTCGGGCGACCGAGACGGAGCGGATGTCGTCGCGCCCGTCGCGGCACGCCGGCTCCGGCGCGACACCGGCCCAGGTGAGTATCGAGAAGTCGCGGCGACCGTCGCCACCGGCAGGATCGCCCCGGCGACCTCACCCGGCATCGAATAGCAACTCCAGGTTGGTCCGCAGCAGGCGGAGCTGTGCCCCTACCACGGCACCGTCACCGACGGCACGAGCCAGCACGTAGGCACCCTCGAACACGGTATTGACCGAATCGGCCAACGCATCCAGGTCGACGTCCACACGGGGCGGGTGCATGGCGCACACGTCGTCCAGCTTTGCGCGCAATACGGACCTCCACCGGAGCATCGACGTGGCGAGCACCCGGTGGACCGGCTCGTCGAAGTGCGCCGACTGATAGCTGAACGACGCGAACAGGCAACCGGGGATTTCCCCGGCGTACTCGTCGGCCTCCTCGATGAACAGTCCGACGAACACCAATAGCTGTTGCAGCGGATCATCGACGAGTTGCTCGGCGCGGGCGAGCTTGCCCTCGAGGTGGCGACGGTCGCCTTCGGCCCAGCGGTCGATGAGTGCACGAGCGAGGTCGAGCTTGGTCGGGAAATGGTGGAAGAACGCGCCCTTGGTGGTGGCGGCTGCGGCGATCACCCGGTCGACTCCGGCGCCGGCGAAGCCGCGCTCCAACACCACGGTCTCGGCCGCGTCGAGGATCGCCTCCCGGTTCGCACTGCCATCTCTGCCCACGTCCAATCTCCAGACTGCATGGTTGGTTATGGCCCGTCATCCTACCGTTGGAATCGTTTGCCTCTTGACATCCTCCGACAATTCGGTAATCTGAACCAGACCAAACAGTCTGGTATCTGCCAGCGCCGCACGGACACACCATCGACCGGGGGTACGTCGCCCATGTGGACCATCACCGACCCGACTCCTGCAGACGCCGAAGAGCGACTCGTAGGACTGTTGAACGAAGCCTGCCTGGCACTGCTGCTGTCGGTCGGCCATCGCACAGGACTTCTCGACGCGCTCGCGGCGGCATCCCGCCCGCTGAGCATCGCCGAACTCGCCGAACGCAGCGGCCAGCACGAACGGTACGTGCGCGAATGGCTCGGCGGGATGACAGTCGGCAGGATCGTGGCACACGACCCCGACGCCGGCACCTACCGTCTGCCAGAGGCGCATGCGAACCTGCTCACGACCGACGGCGACGCCGACCTGGCGTCGTACGCGCAGTACATCGCGGTGCTCGGCGCGGTCGAGGACCGGATCGTGGACTGCTTCGCCCGAGGCGGCGGGGTCCCCTACGAGGCCTATCCCCGCCTGCACGAGGTGCTCGAAGAAGATTCCGCCCAGACCGTCATCGGCGCGTTGGATGGGGCGATCGTTCCGCTCGTCCCCGGTCTGACCGAGCGGCTGGACGCGGGGATCGACGTGCTCGATGTCGGCTGCGGACGTGGACGCGCACTGGCGACGCTCGCGACCCGCCACCCACGGTCGCGCTTCGTGGGTCTGGACTTGTCCACCGAAGCGATCGAGCACGCGCGGTCGTTCACGGCCGGGCTCGACAACGTCGAGTTCGTCGTCGGGGACGCGGCGCTGCTCCCGACACCATGGCCCGAGGGGAGCTTCGACCTGGTGACCACCTTCGACGCCGTGCACGACCAGGCCGATCCTGCCGCCGTCGTGGCAGGGATCCGACGACTCCTGCGCGACGACGGCGTGTACCTGGCCCAGGACATCGACACCTCCGGGTCCCACGCCGGCGACGTGGACCATCCCCTCGGCCCGTTCATCTACACGATCTCCACGCTGCACTGCATGACGGTGTCGTTGGCACGCAGCGGCGCCGGGCTCGGTGCCGCATGGGGGCGTCCCGCCGCCGAAGCGCTTCTCCATGATGCCGGATTCGGTGACGTGACCACGTCGAAGCTCCCCCACGATGACCAGAACGCCTGGTACGTCGCCAAAGGCTGACTCGCCGCGACCGGCGCGAGTTCGTCAGTGGAGGACCGCCATCGCGATGCCCGACAGCGAGATCATCGTGGCGGCGAGCCAGATGAGCTGGTCGCGCACCGCCCGCTCGTTCCTCGTCGCGTGCTCGGCGATGAGCAGCCTCCGTCACCCACCGACGAAGTCGAGAATCTCGACCCAACCGTTCGATTCGGGTGCGTCGATCAGATGGTCGGCCGCGGCCAGCGCCCGCTCCGTGCCGCCGCGCACCGCCACCGCGATGCCGGCACGGGTCAGCATCTCGACGTCGTTGTCACCGTCGCCCACCGCCAGGATCTCCTCCGGCGCGATGCCCTGACGCGCCGCATGGGCGAGCACCCCGTTCCACTTGGTCACCTCGGGAGGTGCGACGACGATGCTCCAGCCGCCGTAGGGCTCCTCGTGGAACACCATCAGTTCGGCACCGAGGACGGTCAGATCGTCGGCGAGTCCGACCAGTTCGGTGTGCGGACGGCCCGTGACCGAGAACCCGTACACGCCGGGAGCGCCGACGGTGCGGTCGAGGTCCCCGGTTCGGGCGACAGCCCCGAGATACGCGAGGTGCGCGGCAGACGTGGCGGGGGTCGGCGACACGATCACGTCGACGTCGGGCTGGTCGACGTACACACACGGATCGAGCCCGCGGGCACGGAAGCGCGCCAACACCTCGGTCGAGGATTCGACGGTGAAGGCCGCGTCGTGGAAACGCGTCCCGTCGGCAAGGTCGAAACCCATCGCCCCGTCGAGCACCACCGCGGCCGGCGCAAACCCGACCCGACCGAAGTGCTCGGCGACGACCCGTCTACGACGAGAGGTGGCCACCATCACCTCCACCCCGAGCTCGTCGAGACACCGCACGGCCTCGAGGTGGGGCGCGGGAACGGTCAGTGTGCGATCCCAGAACGTTCCGTCGAGGTCCGTCACCACCATCCGGATCACGCTCGCAACGTAGCCGAACAATATGGGCGGACGCCGCCAATGGCCATCTGGGACAGGATCACGCCGATTCCCCACAAGTCCTGACGAACCTCGGGGCGCGAAATGCGTGTGCGCGACCTGGTGCCCCGATCGTCGAGGGCGCGCGGGGCGAATCGCGGCCTGCCCATCGGCCCGACCGGTCCGAACCCACCGGGGCCCAGGTGACCCGTCGTTCCTCCACTCAGCGGATGCCTGCTGGCAGTGACCGCGGAGCGCGGTCGGTGCTGATCGTCACGGGACCGCCGGGCGCCGGCAAGTCCACGATCGCGCCGCTGGTCGCGGCACGACTCGGTCCGATGGTGGCAACCATCGAGGCAGACTGGTTCTGGACGACGATCACCGCGGGGTTCGTCCCACCGTGGGAGTCCGCCTCCGACCACCAGAACCGCACCGTGTTGCGAGCGGTCGCGTCGTCCGCGGCCGCACTGGCAAAGGGCGGCTATGAGGTCGTCGTCGACGGCATCATCGGCCCCTGGCACCTCGACCTGGTCACCGCCGTGCTCGACGACCGGGAAATCACCGGCGACTACGTCGTGATCCGCCCGGACCTGGCGACGTGCCTGGCACGCGCCCGTGCGCGAGCCGATGAACCACCCCGGTCGGCTGGACATCCGCCACTCGCCGCCACCGGCCCGATCCGCCGGCTGTGGCAGCAGTTCAGCGACCTCGGATCACAGGAACCGCACGCGATCGACACGAGCTTGCTCGACGAACACGCGGCCGTCGATGCCGTGTGTCGGGCCCGCGAGTTCGGCGGTCTGCGGGTGACGGCCACGCGCTGACCGGAACGACGGTCATCGATTCGCGTGTCCGGTGATGCTCCGCGCGGAGCAAGATCGCCGCTCCGGAGTCGTCGTCACGGCTCGAATCAGCAACGCTCCCGCGGGAGTCGCAGGCCTGGCACCATTGCTCCATGAACAAACGTGACGCGTTCGCCGGCGGCGACCAGCGCTACCTGCGCGACGAGCAGTACGCGACGAGTGAGAACCTCGACGCTCGGGCTCGCCTGCACCGTGAGTTCGCGACGGCGACGGTGCCGTTCCACCACTGGGAAGCCGCGTTGATCGATTGGCCACAGGGAGCGTCGGTGCTCGAATGCGGCTGCGGGAGCGGCCGGTTCTGGGAGGCGCCTCTGCTCACGCGCTCGCTGCGGCTGACGCTCACCGATCTGTCGCCGGGCATGGTGTCCGAAGCGGTCGAGCGGGCAGGTGTTGCCGGGTTCGCATCCGTCGATGGCCGGGAGTGCGACGTCCAAGGCCTGCCCTTCGACGACGGCGCCTTCGACGTCGTGGTTGCGAACCACATGCTGTACCACGTCCCCGACCCGGACCGGGCGCTGGCCGAGATCGCCCGCGTCCTGACGCCCGACGGCGTGCTGCTCGCGTCGACCAACGGTTACGGGCACATGCGAGAGATCAACGACGTGAAGTTGGCATGCTTCGGTGGCACCGCGGAGCAGCTGTTCGAGGTGTTCGGCATCGACAGCGGCGAACAGCGTCTACGTGAGCACTTCGCACAGCTCACCTGGCACGCGTACGACAACGACCTCGTCGTCGACGACCCCGACGCCGTCGTCGCCTACGGCCTGTCGTTCCCTCCCGGCTCGGACGCCTCGGCCGACGCGCGCGCTCGCTTCGCCGAGGCCGTCCACACGGCGTTCGTCGATGGTTCCATGCGGATCCACACCCGGTCCGGCGCCTTCGTGGGACGCAAGCCCAAGCGCTGACCGGCCGAGGTACGGGGCCCGCATCGCTCGAAGAGCGTGCCGCACGCTGCGGCGTCGAACCGGGCAACAGCAGTGTCGAAACCGCCATGGACCTGGTTCGACACCGGTTCGACCTTCCCTCCTCCCGGGGGAGCTTCGGGGCACGACGCGCGCGGGAGCAACGCGACGCCCGGAAGCTGGAAGAGACGGACTGAGGCGGGGCCAGATCGGTCGGGACGATCCGCGCGAACCGGGTCAGTCGGCGCGGTCGGCGCGGGCGAGATC
>CAZQSU010000143.1:0-6557 GCA_964595905.1 uncultured Iamiaceae bacterium | reverse complement strand
CTGCTGGTGGTCAGGCTCCTCGCGTTCGCGTGCACGGTCGCGGGCGGTGGCGCAGGCGGCAAGTTCATCCCGCTGGTCGTCGAAGGGGCGATCCTGGGGCGCCTGGTCGCCGGCGGGATGGCTGCGGCCGGGTTGCACTCGGGGTCGGATCCGGCGACGACGATGTCGCTGTTCACCGTGCTCGGGATCGCGGCGTTCCTGGGCGCCGGCTACCGCACCCCGCTCGCGGGCGTCATGTTCGTCGCCGAGTCCACGGGCAAGGCCGTATTCGTCGTGCCGGGGCTCATCGCGGCGGCGATCTCGCAGTTGTTCATGGCCGACAAGTCGGTGTCACCGGTTCAGTTGAGCCGCCGGCACGGCTACCTGGAAGGGCGCTTCGAGCTCCCGCTCACCAGCGTGTTGATGACCGACGTGCTCACCCTTCCCGCGGACGCGACCGTCGCCGAATTCGTGTCCCAGCACGTGGTGCAGAACCGCCAACGCACCGCGGTCGTGCTCGACGACGGTGACTACGTGGGTCTGTGCGTCCTGCGCGATGCGGCCGCGGTGCCCCGCGAGGAATGGAACGCGAAACCCGTGACCGACGTGATGCGTACCGACGTGCCGACCGCACGGCTCACCTGGCGGCTCCGAGACGCGCTGGCCGCGCTGGAAGGGATCGAAGCCGACCGTCTGGCGGTGCTCGACGATTCGGGCGCGTTCGTCGGCGAGGTACGTCGAGAGGAGATCTTCAAGCTGGGCGAGCTACTCGACGACGCCGGCACCTAGGTGACCCCTGCGGCCGACCGATGCGCCCTCCGGCTCGTCCGACCTTCAGTCTTCCGCAGTCGACTCCTCGAAGCGGCACCACGACGCGTGATCGGCACCCGGCAGTGCATCGCATTCCGGGCACGGCTCTTCCCGATCTCCGCTGAGCAACTCGTCGAAGTCAGAACTTGTCGTGCGTTTGAGCGCACGCGCTTCTTCGAAGCGACGATGGCGACCCTTTTTCACCGGCCACTCCCACTAGGCGAACGTCCGTGGATCCGTGAAAAGCACGGACACTGCTGGGCATCCTACGGGTTGCCGACGACCTTTACCAATCGGCCCCCGCGGGGGTCGTGAATCGCACCAAGGGCGCGGCGAGTACGGTCTCGGGCATGGGTGACACGACTCGAAGCGCTGCCAGATGGTGGGAAGACGCCGTCGTCTACCAGATCTATCCCCGCTCGTTCGCCGACCACGACGGCGACGGCGTCGGCGACCTGGCGGGCATCCGGGACCGGCTCGACCACCTCGACTGGCTGGGGGTCGACACCATCTGGTTGTCGCCGATCTACCCGTCGCCGATGGCCGATTTCGGCTACGACGTGGCCGACTACTGCGACGTCGACCCGCTCTTCGGCACCCTCGCCGACTTCGACGCGTTGCTCGCCGATGTACACGGACGCGGCATGCGTCTGCTGCTCGACTGGGTGCCGAACCACACCTCGGACGCGCACCCGTGGTTCCAGGACGCGCTCGGAGGCCCTGACGCGGCCCACCGCGACTTCTACATCTGGCGTGACCCGGCACCCGACGGCGGGCCACCCAACAACTGGACCGACGCGTTCCTCGGCGCCCCGGCGTGGACCCTCGACGAGGCGAGCGGACAGTACTACCTGCACCTGTTCCTGCCCGGTCAGCCCGATCTGAACTGGGCGAACCCCGAGGTGGAGGCCGCGATGGGAGACACCTTGCGGTTCTGGCTGGACCGCGGGGTCGACGGTTTCCGGGCCGACGTGGTCTTCGCGATCGGCAAGGATCCGGCGTTGCCCGACGACCCCGACGAGTACGTGGGCCTCCCGCACTGTGTGCTCCACGACGACCCGGCCACCCATCCGCTCCTCCGCCGGATCCGCACCCTGCTCGACTCGTATCCGCAGCAGCCGATGATGGTCGGCGAGGTCGTCCTGATGGACATCGACCTGATGATCCCCTACCTCGGCAACGACGACGAGCTGCACCTGTCGTTCAACTTCGTGCCCACGCACCTGCCCTGGGACGCCGGGCTGTGGCAGGACGCGATCCGCTCCGCGGAGACCGCGCACGGGCGGGTCGGTGCCTGGCCGACCTGGGTGCTGTCGAACCACGACCTGCCCCGCCACCGCACCCGCTACGCCCGGTGGCCGAACGCCGAGGTCGACGCCACGGGCGCGGACGAACGGGCCCGGGCCGCGGCCGTGCTGTTGCTGACGCTGCGGGGGACGCCGTTTCTGTACCAGGGGGAGGAGCTCGGCCTCGAGGACGCGGTCGTGCCTGCGGAACGGGTGCTCGACCCCGGCGGCCGCGACGGCTGCCGTGCTCCGATCCCCTGGGATGCGTCGCCGGGGCACGGCTGGCAGACACCCTGGTTGCCGCTGCCCCCGGACCCTGATGTGAAGAACGCGGCCCGCGAGCGGGACGATCCGTCTTCGATGCTGCGGCTGTACCGGGCGCTGCTCGAGCTGCGGGCGCGCACCACGGCGCTGCGCGACGGCGCCTGTGAGGTGTTCACGACCCCCGCGGGTGTGGTCGGTTACCGCCGGGTGTTGCCCGACGCCCCGCCGGTGACGGTGCTGATCTCGATGAGCGACGCCCCCACGGTGGTCGACGGCGTCGCCGGTTCGGTGCTCGTCGATTCACTGGGCCACCTCGATGTCGGTTCCGACTTCGCCGGCAAGCTCGCGGCCCGCCAGGCCGTGGTGGTCCAGACCGGACCGGCCTGACCTGACCGGCCGGGCACCGTCGGTGCTCAGGAGACGCTGCGAGGCTCGAGGACGATCCCCCGCTCGGCATCGAACGCCAGCGCCGCGGAGCCCTCCAGCAGTTCCTGCATGGGCCGGCCCACGAGGTCACGTCGCCACCCGTCCGCGAGACGGCCCCGACCGGTGTGCTCCACGAAATGTTCGATGTCGCGGCGGGTGGCGAGCAACTGGGTGTCGATCCGCAGCTCGTGGGCGTACTGGGTGAGCCAGCTCGACAACAGCGCGACCGCCGGGCCGAGGTTGGCATCAGGTCGCTTCGAGCCCTTCGATTCGCGGGCGGGCGGCTCGGCCTGCTGCCCGGCGGCGACGGCCTCGAGCAGGCCGGCGGCGCTGTCTCCCTTGAGCGCCCGACTGTCGATGCCGCGCACCTTCGCCAGCGCGGCGGCGTCGCGGGGCGGGCGCTGCGCGATCGACACCAGCGCGAGGTCGCCGAGCACGTGGCGGACGGGGATGTCGAGTTCGGCGGCTCGCCGTTCGCGCCAGGCGGCGACGCTGCGGGCCACCGCGGCGGGCCTTCCGCGCAGACGGCCGGCCCCCTTGACACGGCGCCAGGCCTCGTCGGGGTCCTTCGTCTCGGCGCCACGCGCCCGCTCCAGGTCGCATTCCGACAGCGCCCATTCGAGGCGTTCGTCGGCGGTGAGCGCGGCGACGAGACGCTCGTGGATCTGCAACAGGTACCGGACGTCGTCGGCGGCGTAGGCGAGCACCCGTTCGGGGAGGGGCCGGACGAGCCAGTCGGTGAGACGGTCGGATTTGTTGAGCGCGATGTCGAGCAGCCCGGTGTGCAGTACGGCAAGCGAGGGGTTCGAGTACCCGACGAACCCGGCGGCGATCTGGGTGTCGAACAGGTTGCGCGGCACCGTGCCGGTGGCCAGACGCAGCACCTCGAGGTCCTGGGACGCGGCGTGGATCACCACGGTCGTGTCGGATTCGAGCACCTTGGCCATCGGGGCGAGATCGACCGCCAGCGGGTCGATGAGCACGAGCTGGTCGGGCTCGTAGGAGATCTGCACGAGCGCCAGCTTGGGAAAGTAGGTGCGCTCGCGGTGGAACTCGGTGTCGAGGGCGAATGCCGGCACCGCGCTGAGCTGGTCGATGACCTCGGCCAGTGCGGTGTCGGTGTCGACCCAACGCGGGGTCGTCGTGGCGTCGAGGCTCACACGACCCCGCCGTAGGTGCCCTCGAGTTCGGTCGCTCCCCCGTCGCTGACGGGTGCTTCGGCGACGGCGTCGGTGAGATCGGCGACGAACTGGTCGGCGACCGCCAGATGTGCCGGCGACAACATGAGATGCAGACCACCCTGTTGACGGTCGAGATGCCAGCCGCGGCGGTCCATGCCGTCGGCGATGGCGAGGATCGATCCGTCGCGGGCGGTGAACTCGAACACCGGGATGTCGGGACGGTGGGTGATCTCGAGCCGGTCGATGCCTTCGATCCCGGCCATGAACGCCCGGCCCGCGTCACGCACCTGGGTGGCCTTGGCGCGGTAGCCCTGGGCTCCGAGGTGGTGGATGGCCGCCCAGGCACCGGCGATCGGCGGTGCCGCCCGGGTGCCGGCGGTCGTGCCCGACGCGTACAGCCCACCGGGCCAGCTGTCGTACCAGAACTGCTGGCGCTTCGCGAGCTCGCGGGTGCGGTAGGTGATGGTGGAGAGACCCTTGAAGGTGTAGCCGTACTTGTGCACATCGGCCGAGATCGACGTGACCCCTTCCACGGCGAAGTTCCACGGCGGCACGGGCTCGCCGATCTGTTCGAACCAGGGCAGGAGCCAACCTCCCAGACAGGCGTCGACGTGGCAGAGCGCACCGTGCTCGGCGGCGATGCCGGCGATGGTGGGAATGTCGTCGATGACCCCGTACGGGTAGCACGGCGCGGAGCCGACGACGAGACCGGTGCGCTCGTCGACGGTGTTGGCGAGCGCGTCGGTGTCCATGCGGCCGTCGTCGCGAACGGGCACGAAGACCTGTTCGATGTCGAGGTAGTGCGCCGCCTTCGCGAACGCGGGGTGCGCGGTGATCGCGGTGACCAGCCGGGGCTCCGCGATGCCGCGCTCTTCACGGGCCTGGTCGCGGGCCACCTGGACGGCGAGGAAGATCGACTCGGTTCCTCCCGAGGAGATCGACCCGGCGTTGGGTGCGGTGCCGAACAGGCCGGCGGCCATCGCGACGAGGTCGAGCTCCATCTGCAGCAGGCTCGGGTACACGAGCGGGTTGAGCGCGTTCTCGTGTTGGAACATGGTGGCGACCTGCTCGAGGAGTTCCTCGTGTTCGTCGTCTCCGGGGTTGTAGACGAGGCTGAAGGCCCGCCCCGACCGCCAGTCGAGGTCCCCGCTCTTCATCTGGGTGAGCTGGTCGAGTACCGCCGCCGGGTCGAGTCCGTGTTCGGGGAAGACCGTGGCGTCGTCGTTGCTCATGGTCGGCCAGCCTACCGATGGCGCGGGCGACGCTGGGCCGGGAGGCGGCCGCGCCGGTGATCAGACCGAGGCCGAGGCGCTCGTCACGGAGCATTCGGGAGGTCGACGATCGCGAGGCTGAGCTGCATCGGGGCGTACTTGTCGAAAGCTCGTCCTCGAGCATCGACGAGCGCAACCAGTCTGTCGGTCCCCCATGGCACCGACCAGCGGACGTGGCCGAGCGGCTCCGACGGTACGCCGGTGTTGCGGTACGCACCGGTGTCGATGTCGAACGCCCAGAGCTGGCCCTGCTTCCAGCGTCGTGAAGGACCGGGACCATGATGGGCGCCGGCCAGTTGGCCGGTCGCCGAGATCGCCACGGTGGGGAGGCGACGCCACGCCATCGTCGTGGGATCGAAGAGGAGTTGCTGTCGCCGGGGGTCGGTGGCGCCGTCGGTGGCGGGACCGGCCGGCGCGACGACCAGCAGATTGCCCTCGATGCAATCCTGCGGCTGCCAGGCGTGGTCTCCGGCGTCGGGAAGCGACACCGTCGTCCACTTCCGCGTTGCCGAGGCCCGCCACCAGACCCGGGACGGTTGGGCGCCGGGCACGTTTTCGCTGGTCGAGGTCTGGGCCAGCGCCTCGCTTCCGTCGCTTCCGAAGCACCCGGAGACCGGCCCGTCGTTTGCGGTGAAGCCCGGTGGAAGCGCCTGAGGTTGCAACGACCCCGACGTGGTGTCGAGCGCGAAGAGTCGCTGTTCGCCTTCCGGCGCCTCGGGAGTTCGCAGGGACAGTTCCACCGTGGCCGAGTGGCCGTCGTCGAGCGGCTTGACCAAGGCGCCGACGAGAAAGGCATCGTCGAGACCGACGCGCAGACGCTGCCATTCTCCGGTCCGTGGCTGGAAGCTTTCGATGACCGGCGTGCCCGGCCGGCACTGCTGTTCGATGCCGTCGTCGGTCACCCCTTCGCCGCAAGCGCCGCCGATCACGACGATCTGTTCACCGATCGCGGTGATCGAACCGACCATCATCTCCATGGGAGTCTTCAAACGTCGAAGCTCGGTGGGACGGTCGGATTCGAGATCGGCGATGGAGAACACGGTCGGGATCGAGCCGTCGGCGACGACGGCGTGGTCCTGCGCCACGGCCACGGCGGCAAAATCGAACTGCACTCGGGTCTCGGCCGATGTCGGGGGCTCGTTTGCACAATCGGTGCCATCTGACTGCACGCCCTCGCAGGGCGAGGAACCGACCAGAACGCCGGCGCCATCGTCGGAGCCGCCGCGCCGCAACAGCCCCGTTGTCGCCAGGGCGGCCACGACGATCACCACCAGACACGTGATGGTCGTGATGGTGACGACCCGTCGGCGCATGCGAAGTGCCCGACTTCGGTGCAACGC
>CAZQSU010000142.1:0-6561 GCA_964595905.1 uncultured Iamiaceae bacterium | reverse complement strand
TCAAGGAGATGACCGGCAACGACCCGCACAAGGGCGTGAACCCCGACGAGGTCGTCGCGGTGGGCGCCGCGGTGCAGGCCGGGGTGCTCAAGGGCGACGTCAAGGACGTCCTGCTGCTCGACGTGACGCCGCTGTCGCTGGGCATCGAGACCAAGGGCGGGGTGATGACCCGTCTGATCGAGCGCAACACCACCATCCCGACCAAGAAGACCGAGGTGTTCACCACCGCCGAAGACGGCCAGCCGTCCGTCGAGATCCACGTGCTCCAGGGCGAGCGCGAGATGTCGCAGTTCAACAAGACGCTGGGCAAGTTCCAGCTCGTCGACCTGCCGCCCGCGCCCCGTGGCGTGCCCCAGATCGAGGTCACCTTCGACATCGACGCCAACGGCATCGTGCACGTGTCGGCCAAGGACCGGGCCACCGGCAAGGAGCAGTCGATGACGATCACCGGGCAGTCGTCGCTCGCCAAGGACGACATCGACCAGATGATCAAGGACGCCGAGGCCCACGCGGCCGAGGACAAGCGCCGCAAGGAAGAGGCCGAGGTCCGCAACCAGGGCGACACGCTCGTGTACCAGACCGACAAGCTGCTCGCCGAACAGGGTGACAAGATCACCGGCGACGAGAAGGCCGCGGTCGAATCCGCGCTCACCGACCTCAAGTCCGCCCTCGAGGGCGACAACGTCGAACAGATCCGGATCGGCACCGAACGCCTCATGAACGCATCGCAGACCTTCGCGCAGAAGCTGTACGAGCAGAACGCGTCGGACGAGTCGAACTACGCCCAGGCCGGGGCCACCGGCGACGCGGACGGCCCCGACGACGCCGAGGTCGTCGACGCCGAAGTCGTGGACGACGACGAGGAGAGCTGATGAGCGACCCCACCGACCCGTCCGCAGCGCGGTCGCCGGGAGGGACGCCTCATCCTGCGGAAACAGACGAGACGACCGGGGCCACGGATGATGTCGTGACCCCGGATGCCGGCGAGCCGTCCGCGGCGGGCGCCGAACCCGTCGACGACACCGTGATCGAAGCCGAGGTCGTCGACGATGTCACCGATGGGCGCCCTGGGCCCGGGAACGGCGGGCCTGGGAACGGATCGTCCTCGGACGGTGACGGGATCCCCGGCGGACCGGTCGACGAGTTGACCCGGGAACGCGACGAGTATCTCGGCGCGCTCCGTCAGCTCCAGGCCGACTTCGAGAACTACCGCAAGCAGACCCAACGCCGTCAGGGCGAGGTGATCAACCACGCGACCGGGGCGTTGGTCGAGGAGATGCTGCCGGTGCTCGACGCCTGCGACGCGGGGATCGAACACGGTGACGAAGGCGTCACCGCCGTCTTCACGAGCCTGCTCGGCGTGCTCGAGAAGGCCGGGCTCGAACGCCTCGACCCGGTGAACGAACCCTTCGACCCGAACGCGCACGAGGCGGTGATGCACGAGCCCGCATCGGACGACGACTCCGAAGGTCCTCTCGTCGTCGAGGTGCTCCGTCCCGGCTACCGCTGGAAGGACCGCACCCTGCGCGCCGCGATGGTCAAGGTCAGGGGCTGATCCGCTCATGGCGGCCGAACGCGAATGGTTCGAGAAGGACTACTACGAGATCCTGGGAGTGCCCGCCGACGCCGATGCCAAGGCGATCACCAAGGCCTACCGGAAGCTCGCGCGCGAGAACCATCCCGATGCGAACCCGGGTGACGCCGCGGCCGAGGACCGCTTCAAGGAGATCTCCGCCGCCTACGACGTGATCGGCGACGCCGAGAAACGCGCCGAATACGACGAGGTGCGCCGCCTCGGGCCGATGGCCGGTGGGTTCGGCGGCCCGGGCGGAGGCGGCTTCCAGGGCGCACCCGGCGGCTTCCGGTTCGACAGTAACGTCGGCGACCTCGGCGACCTGTTCGGTGGGCTGTTCACCCGGGGGACCGGCGCGCGCGGTGCGGCGAGTTCCCGTCGGCGACGCGGCAACGATCTCGAAGCCGAGATCCACCTGTCGTTCGCGGACGCCGTGCACGGCATCACCAGTACGGTGCATCTCACGTCCGACGCGGTGTGCTCGACGTGCGGCGGGTCGGGTGCGAAGCCCGGCACCCAACCCAAGGTGTGCACCACCTGCCGTGGTCGAGGTGTGCTCGACGAGAACCAGGGCCCGTTCTCGTTCTCCCAGCCCTGCCCGGTGTGCAACGGCCGCGGCGTCGTCATCGAAGACCCGTGTCCGACGTGCAGCGGCCGGGGGGTCGAACGTCGGCCCCGCGAGGTGAAGGTACGGATTCCCGCCGGTGTCGCCGACGGCGCGCATCTGCGCCTCAAGGGACGCGGCGAACCCGGAGCGAACGGCGGCAAGGCCGGCGATCTGCACCTGAAGGTGCACGTCGACCGCGACCGTCACTTCGCGATGTCGGGCAGGAACCTGACCCTGACGGTGCCGGTCACCTTCGCCGAAGCGGCGCTCGGTGCCGACATCCGGGTCCCGACCATGGACGGCGACCCCGTCACCGTGCGCCTTCCGGCGGGCACGCCGAACCGTCGCACGTTGCGTGTCAAGGGGCGCGGTGTCAAGACCACCAAGGGCACCGGTGACCTGCTCGTCACCGTCGAGGTGGCCGTACCTGCAAAGCTGAACGCGGAGCAACGCCGTGCGATCGAAGCGTTCGGTGACGCCACCGAGGAATCGCCCCGTGCGGCCCTCGACGCGCTGGTGAGGGAAGAGGAACCGGTATGAGCAGAGCGAAGCCCGAGGGTGTGTACGTGATCTCGGTCGCGGCCGAGCTCGCCGGCGTGCATCCCCAGACCCTGCGTATCTACGAACGGCGGGGACTGGTCGAACCGGCGCGGACCGCCGGGGGCTCGCGGCGCTATTCCGACGCGGACATCGCATTGCTGCGCAAGATCCAGGAGTTGACCAACGACGGATTGAACCTCGTGGGCGTGCAACGGGTGCTCGAACTCGAGGCCCGTGTCGCCGGCCTGGAGTACGAACTGGCGGCGGCGCGACGCTCCGCGGAACAGGCCGTGGCCGACACGCATCGGCACTACCGGCGCGACCTGGTACCGGTCAACCAGGCGCTCGTCCGCTACCGCGGTGCCACGAGGTGACAGCGGCCGTCTGACCAGATCGTCGACCCGGCCCGACCGGCGCGATCGAGCCGGCCCGGCGACGCGTCGCCGCGGAGAACGCCACGGGCGGCGCGACCGTCGATCGTCGGGTCACCGTATACTCGGCGCCCGTGTCGTCCACGGCCCTGTCGCGAGCTGACGGTTTCCGCGAGCCGCCCCGTCCGTCTCGTCGCCGGCCGGGCTTCGCCTGCCTGAGCTTCGTGTTTCCCGCCTGGAACGAGGAGGAGATGCTGGCCCAGACGATGGTCGCGGCCACCGAGGCCGGGGTGCACCTCGTCGAGGCCGGGGAGATCGGCGACTACGAGATCGTGCTCGTCGACGACGGCTCGACGGACCGCACCGGCTCGATCATCGACGAGTTGGCGGCGGGCGACGAGCGCGTCGTGGCGGTTCGTCACGGCCACAACCGGGGGCTGGGCGCCGCGATCCGGAGCGGCTTCGACGCGGCGTCGGGCGACATCGTCTGCTACACCGACACCGACCTGCCCTTCGATCTGCTGCTGCTGGCCAAGGCCTTCCGGCTGTTGCGCATCTACGACGCGGACATCGTGTCGATGTACCGGTTCGACCGCACTGCGGAAGGGCCGAAGCGCTACTGGTTCTCGCACCTGTACAACTGGCTCGTGCGCTACGCACTCGACGTGAAGTTGCGCGACGTGAACTTCGCGGGCAAGTTGATCCGTCGCGACGTGCTCGACCGGGTCGATCTGCGCAGCGAAGGATCGTTCCTCGACGTGGAGTTGATCGCGCAGGCGCAACGGTTGGGCTTCGGCATCATCCAGTTCGGGGTCGACTACTTCCCGCGCACGCGTGGCGATTCGACCCTGGCAGCGCCCGGCGTGATCGTGAAGATCCTCTCCGAACTGCGTCGGGAACGTCGACGCCTGCGGGGCGTCGAACCGCTTTCGCCTGCAGAGCGGCGCTCTGGGACCCGGGACGAGAGCGGGTGAACCGAACGGCTCGGTTCGCCCGGCCGTCACGGATCGGATCCGCACCGGTGGAACCGGCATGACCCTGACCGCCGACCGATCGGACGGCGACACCGACGCACTCGTCGTCCGCGCGTCGACGACCGAACGGTTCTTCAGCGCGCTCGTGTTCTGGGGCGGGCTCGGCCTGCTGATCGCCTCGGCGTGGTGGTACGGCCGCGGACTGTGGTTCTACTCCGACGAGTGGAACGTCATCGCGGTGCACCATTCGGGCCACTGGACCGAAGGGTTCAACGGCCAGTGGCTGTTGATCCCCACGCTGTTCTTCCGGGTCCTGCTCGAGATCTTCGGGTTGTTCACCTACTGGCCGTTCCGTCTCGTGGGCCTCGCCTGGTACACCGCGTTGATCATCGTGTTCCACTCCTGGGCGCGCCGACGCATCCGTCCGGCGGCGGCGGCCCTCGCCGCGTTGGCGATCGCGTGGTACTCCACGTCGTGGAACGTGGTCATGATGCCGCTGCTGATGAACTTCACGATCCCGTGCGTCATGCTGTTCGCGGTCTGGATGCTGCTCGACCGCGACGATCGTCGGAGCGACGGGTGGGCCGCGGCGTGTCTGCTGGTCGGCATGTTGTCGTCCAACGTCGGCCTCGTGGTCTGCGTGATCATCGGTGTGGAGTTCCTCGTGGCGCGCACCCGGTGGTGGCGGTGGTGGATCTTCCTGCCCGCGGCGGTCGTGTGGGTTCCCTGGTATCTGATCTGGTACGAACCGATCGGGAAGCGGGCGGCGGTCACCCACGCCGTGCACTGGGGCATCGGCCTGACCGAGAACTACGCGAAGGGGTTCTTCGCCGGATGGCGGGCCGGTCAGTGGATCTGGCTGGCCGTGTTGATCGCGGTCGCGGTCTGGGCCCTGTGGCAGCGCCGCTGGAATGCCCGCAGTATCGGCATCGTCGTGGGTCTTGCGTTCTTCGTGGCCGGGGCGTCGTTTCGGGCCGCGGATTTCCACATCCCGATCCCGCCCGACCCCAACTGGTATCTGTGGCTCTACTCGGTGCTGGTCGCCGCGCTGCTCGTCGAGGTGGGGCGCGGTGAGCGGGTGCCGTTGTCGTGGCTCGGCGCCGTGGCGGTGATCGTCGCGATCAGCGCCTCGCAACTGCACGGATCCCTGGCGGACTTCCACTCGGGTGGTCTCGTTGGGAAGCGCAACGCCCGGACCTGGTTCGCGGCGGCGGACGCGCTCGGCGACAAGGCGTCGCCCGATGCGACGATGACGGTCAACATCGTGCCGCTGCCGGTCGCGGACTACACGAGTCTGCGGCGCGACATGGGCTCGCTGGCGCCGGATGTGACCCTCACCCAACTCGGCGACGAGAGCACGCGGCAGACCGTCGACGCGTGGATGATCGGCCAACTCGGCGTCACGATCGAGCCCGGGCCCGGTCCGAGGACCGTGTGTCGGCCGGCGTCGGGCGCCGGTGGCCCGTGGGGGACGGGGTTGCCTCGGGGTGCCGAAGTGCGGGTCACGACGCACGGCCGGGCGGCCGACCTTCGCCTCCGGCGCTTCGCCGGGGGCTTCTCGCCGTCGCCGTTCGGCCGGATCGAGCCGCATCAGACGGCGCACTTCACGATTCCGTCCGATCACAGCACCCTCCCCTGGCATCTGCAGGTCGACGGCGGCGCCGACGTCCAGGTGTGCAGATAGTAGCCCCGACGATGTAGAAAAGTTGACATTAGCGTTGTCAACTTTGGCGGTGGTCGATAGCCTGGACACATGGCGATCGATCCGAACCGTTGGACCCTGAAGACCCAGGAGGCGTTCGCCGCCGCGACCGAAGCGGCGCGCGGCGCGGCGAATCCGGAGGTCACTCCCGACCATCTGCTCGCCGCGTTGCTGCGCCAACCCGAGGGCGTGGTCATTCCCGTGCTCGAGGGCGCCGGAGTGGCGACCCTGTCGGTCCGCAACGCCGTCGACGACGCGGTGGCGAAGCTGCCGCGTGCCCACGGTGGGGCCGAGGCGCGGTTGGCCAAGACCCTGTCGGACCTGCTCGAAGCCGCGGACCGGAGCCGGGTCGAGTTGGGCGACGAGTACGTCTCGACCGAGCACCTTCTGCTCGCGTTCGCCGAGCTCGCCGCATCCGGCACGATTCCCGACCGGCTCGGTGTGGGTCGTGAGGAACTGCTTGCCGCACTCACCCAGGTGCGCGGCAATCACCGGGTCACCTCCCAGAACCCCGAAGAGGCCTACCAGTCGTTGGAGAAGTACGGCGTCGATCTGACGCAGGCCGCCCGTGAAGGCAAGCTCGACCCGGTCATCGGGCGCGACGAGGAGATCCGCCGCACGATCCAGGTGCTCAGCCGCCGCACCAAGAACAACCCGGTGCTGATCGGCGAGCCGGGCGTGGGCAAGACCGCCATCGTCGAGGGGCTCGCCCAGCGCATCGTCGAGGGTGACGTGCCCAAGAGCCTCGAGAACAAGCGGCTCATCGCGCTCGACCTCGGCTCGTTGGTGGCCGG
>CAZQSU010000141.1:0-6671 GCA_964595905.1 uncultured Iamiaceae bacterium | reverse complement strand
CGTCCGCGTACCGGCGCAACCAGCGGGCCGATGCTGAGGCGGCGGCCCGGCGGGAAGGGCGTGAAGCCGAAGATCGTGAAGAGCGTTGTGGGGTGTGGTGGCACACCCGCGACGACGGGCTGCGGGAACTGTTGGCGGTGCTGGCCCCTGATGACGCCGCGGTGGTCCAGTCAGCGTTGGAGACCGAGATCGAGACCCGGTGGCGCGCCGACCACGGTGGCGGCGACAGTGACGACGCCGGCGAGCCTGTGAAGGCTGCGCCGATGCCCACGGCGAAGCGGCGCCTCGACGCGCTGGTCGCGGTGGCGGCGAACCGCTTGGAGGCCGGGGCGGTGCCGATCGTGCGGGGGGAGCACACCGAGGTCGTGCTGCACGTCGACGAAGCGTTCCTACGCGGCGACACCGACGGCGGGTTGTGTGATGCGAAGAACGGGCCCGACCTGGAATGGGCCGATGCCCGCCGGTTGGCCTGTGACGCCCGCATCCGCGGCCTGGTCCGTGGCGCGGATGGCTCGGCGGTGGATCTGGGACGCTCCCAACGGCTCGTGTCCGACAAACAACGTCGGCTGCTCACCGCCCGGGATCACGGGTGCCGGTTCCCCGGGTGCACCAACACCCGTTATGTGGATGCGCATCATGTGGTCGAGTGGGAAGACGGCGGCCCGACCGATCTGGCGAACCTGATCTCGCTGTGCAACCGGCACCACCGCCTGATCCACCACGGATCGTTCCGCATCGACGCCGATGGGCATGAAGGCTTCACGTTCCTCGACCGGCACGACCATCCGATCCGACCACCCGACGTCCGCGCACGACAACGCTGCCGCGGGGTGCCCGGCAACCCCCGCGCTCGCAGCGGCGGTGACCCGCACTACTCGGTCGACCTCGCCGTCGCCGCCATGGCCTCAGCCGGCTGAATCAGGCCTCGGCCGGCACGCGCACCACCACCGGGTCCGCGCTGGGCACCCAGTCGGGAAGGCCACCGCTGCTCGCTGCCCGATGCAATTCGAGGATGCACGCGCCGACCCACCCGGGCGAGTTGAACGCATCGGTCGCTTGCAGCTCGTGGAACCGGGCCACCGACGGGAACCGGGCGGATGGCGTGGCGCGGATCAGCGCCTGCATGTCGGTGTCGACCACGCCCGGTGCGACGGCGAACGCAGCGAGGCCGTGCGCGGCCTCCTCCGCGGCGACGACCCGGGTGAGCTGGTCGACGGCGGCCTTGGTGGCGCAGTAGGCCGCCCAGCCCTCGTAGACGCTGCGGGCCGCACCCGACGAGATGTTGACCAGCGTGCCCGGTTCGTGGCGGTCGTGGACGATGCCGGCGAAGACCCGGGACCCCCACAGCACCCCGAGCAGATTCACCTCCACATGGGTGGTCAGCGCATCGACCGTCGTGTCCCGCAACGGACGGATCGGGTCGAGCACCCCGGCGTTGTTGATCCACAGCTCGATCGGACCGACCTCGTCGGCGACCGCAGCGGCGAATTCGCCCACGGCGCCGGCGTCACGCACGTCGACCGAATCGGCGAGGCCGTCGGGTGCACGCGCAGGGAGGTCCGGCCGGGTGCGGGCGCACAGCCCCAGGGCGAAGCCGGCCTCGGCGAGCGAGGCGGCCAGTCCGGCGCCGAGCCCGCGGCTGGCCCCGGTGACCACGGCGACCGGTGGGCGGTCGGTTCCATTCGACATGGACGCAGCATGCCAGACCCGACCCGGCACTAGCATCGGATGGTCATGCCCAAAGCACCGGTGCTCACCCCCCAGGCCGACGATTTCCCCCGTTGGTACCAGGATGTCGTCGCGAAGGCCGAGCTGGCCGAGAACGGTCCGGTTCGGGGCACGATGGTGATCCGGCCCGACGGTTACGCCATCTGGGAGCGCATGCAGGCCGAGGTCGACGACCGCATCAAGGGCGTCGGCGTGCGCAACGCCTATTTCCCGTTGTTCATCCCCGAGTCGTACCTGACCCGCGAGGCCGAACACGTCGAGGGGTTCAGTCCCGAGCTCGCCGTGGTCACCCACGGGGGCGGCAAGGAACTCGCCGAGCCGGTCGTGGTGCGCCCAACCTCCGAGACGGTCATCGGTTCGTCGATGGCCCGATGGATCCAGTCCTACCGCGACCTGCCACTGCTGTTGAACCAGTGGGCGAACGTGGTGCGCTGGGAGATGCGTCCCCGCCTTTTCCTGCGCTCCAGTGAGTTCCTGTGGCAGGAGGGTCACACCGCGCACGCCTCGCACGCCGATGCCGCCGCATTCGCCCGTCGGATCCATCTCGAGGTGTACCGGTCGTTCATGACCGACGTGCTGGCGATGCCGGTGCTGGTGGGGGAGAAGACCGCTGCCGAGCGGTTCCCCGGCGCCACCCGCACCCTCACCTGTGAGGCGATGATGGGTGACGGCAAGGCGCTGCAGATGGGCACCTCGCACGAGTTGGGCCAGAACTTCGCCCGGGCGTTCGGCATCGCCTACCTCGACGAGGCCGGCGACGAGCAACTCGCCTGGACGACGTCGTGGGGCGTGTCGACGCGCATGGTCGGGGGACTGATCATGGCGCACGGCGACGATCGCGGTCTGCGACTGCCGCCCCGGCTCGCACCGATCCAGGTGGTCGTGCTCGCCGCTCGGGAGGGCGACGGCGTGGTCGACGCCGTGCAGCGGATCACCGACGACCTCGCCACCCGCGGCGTCCGTGCCGTGGCCGACACGCGGACCGACGTGTCGTTCGGGCGCCGATCGACCGACTGGGAACTCAAGGGCATCCCGGTGCGTATCGAGGTCGGCCCGAGAGATCTCGCATCGGGCGAGGTCACGATGGTGCGCCGCGACACGCTCACCAAGGACCCGCGGCCGCTCGACGCGGTGGCCGACGAGGCCGAGGCGCTGCTGGTGACCATCCAGCAGAACCTGCTGGATGAGGCCGTCGAACGGCAGCGCAAGGCGACCGTCGACGTCCGCACCGTCGACGAGGCGGTCCGGGCCGCCGCCGACGGTTTCGCCCGCATCCGCTGGGACGACCTCGGCGTCGAGGGTGAGCGGCAGCTCGCGTCGTCGGCGGTCACGGTGCGCTGTCTGCAGCACGAGGACGGCACCCTGCCCGACGAAGACGGCGACGCCCCGTTGTGGGCGACCGTCGCAAGGGCGTACTGAGCGACGATGGTGCGCACCGGACGTGCCCGGGCGACGCTGTGTGGCGTCCTCGCACTGGTCGTGGTCGTCGCCGCGACCGGGATCGTCGACGCCGGGGCCGACGAACCCACACCCACGTCACCGACCACGGTCGCCGAGGCGACGACGACCCAGGCTCCGACGGTTGCGACGCCCACGACCCTGGGGAGCCCCACCACGACCGATCCCGACGCGCCACCGGTGACCTCCGGCCCGGGAGGGTTCGGTCCGCCACGCACCGACCCCGACGCGCCACCCGAGCCACCGATGCCCGATCCCTCGCCCGAGGTGCGGATCCTGCTCGAACAGCTGCTCGACCAGAAGCACGACCGTGCGGTCGTGCACCAGGCCCAGGTCGACGACCTCAACCGGGCCGACGTCGCCCGTCACGAGGCCCGTGAAGCGGTCGTTCGTGAACGGATCGCCCGGTCGAAGGCTGCGCTGGCCCGCACCAACGCACGGATCCGCAAGGCCGAGGCCGACCTGCGCGCCGACGCGCTGGCCCGCTACATGAACCCGGGCACGACCGGGATCCAACGCATGATCGACACCAAGGACACCTCGGGTCGGACCCGCGCGGTGCTCGTCGAGGTCAACACCGGTCTCCACCTCGATCAGCGGGTCAGAGCACTGGCCGACCGAAAGACGGTGCAGGCCAGGATCGCAAAGCAGAACGAGGCGCTCGCCCGCGCGGAGAAGGCCACCGACGGGGCGCGGGCCCGGGCGAAGAAGGCGGCCGAATGGGCCCAGCTCGCCGCCGACGAGGTCGCAGCCGAACAACGTCGCGTCCTGGTCGCGAACCTCGACGGCACCGCGGCCGGTTCGCCGCGGCCCGCGGTGCTCCAGGGTGCGGCGTCGGACTGGTCGCTGCCCATCGCCGGGCAGAGCGTGTTCACCGCGAGCGAACTCGCACAGTGGTTCGTGCAGCGGGGGTTCCCCTCGCGGGCGCGGGCGCCCATCGCCGATCTCGCGAAGTACTACATCGACGAAGGTCATGATCAGGGGATCAGAGGCGACATGGCGTTCGCCCAATCGGTGCTCGAAACCGGGTCGTTCACCAACCGCGACACCGTCATGCTGAACAACTTCGCGGGCATCGGCCACTGCGACAGTTGTGCCTCGGGGTTCGCCTTCGCGACGCCACAGCTGGGTGTGCGGGCCCAGATCCAGTTGTTGGCCGACTACACCCAACGGAACGTGAAGCTGGCGCACCCCCTGGTCGACCGCCGCCTGCACGGGCCTTCGGGGTGCTGTCAGACCTGGTGGCAACTGACCCACACCTGGGCGACGGCAGGCAACTACGGCCCGAAGATCATGGGGATCTACCGGGAGATGCTCCACTGGCTGGTGCTGGAGCGCGGCATGACCCCGCTCGTCGGTCCGCGCTGAACCGGCCGGCGGAGACCTGCCCGGCGACGACGGCTGGTATAGTGCACGGGGCCAACTTGCACCAGAGTCTCGTGGAGCAAAGGCGTGGGCGTTGCCCACGCCTTTCGTTTCGTACCGGAACATTGGTGGCCCGTCGTCGATCATGCACCGAGGAGGTGACCCGTGTCCCAGCCGAATCCTTCGCAACGCCTGGCCGAGAACGTGGCCGCCTGGGGTGCCCCCGTGTTCGACGAACTCGGCTTGTCGGTGTACGACGTCGAGCTCTCGTCGGGACGACTGCTGGTCATGGTCGACAAGGAGGGTGGGGTCGGCCTCGACGAGATCGCCCGCTGCACCCGGGGCCTGTCGCCGATCCTCGACGACCACGATCCGATCGCCGGCCGTTACACCCTCGAGGTGTCTTCACCGGGGCTCGAGCGCCGACTGCGGACCGTCGCGCATCGCCGTGCGGCGATCGGCGAGACCGTCAAGTGCAAGTTCCGTGACCGCGAGGGCGCCGCGCACCGGGTCGAGGGCGTCCTCGGTGACGCCGACGACACCCGGGTCGTGGTCGAGACCGACGACGGTCCGGTGACGATCCGCCACGACGAGGTGACCTCGCTCCGCACGGTGTTCGTCTGGCCGGAGCCGAGCACCACCAAGGGGAAGTCGAGCACCACCAAGGGGAAGACCGCAGACCACCATCACGTGAAAGAGGCCACGTCATGACCACCGGAAACGCCGAGATGATGGAGGCGCTCCAAGCGCTGGCGAGCGAGCGCGGCATGTCGTCGGACCAGCTCCTCGGGGCGCTCGCCGATGCGCTGGAGACCGCCTACCAGAAGATGCCCGACGCGTACCAGTTCGCCTGGGTCACGATCGACCCCGACACCTTCGACATCCGGGTGACCGCGCAGGATCTGAACGACGAGGGCGAACCGGTCGGACCCGAGATCGACGTCACACCCGACGACTTCGGGCGCATCGCCGCGGCGACCGCCCGGCAGGTCATGATGCAGCGCCTGCGCGAGGTCGACCGCGAGACCAAGTACGCGGAGTACGCCCGTCGCGAAGGGGAGATCGTCAACGGGATCATCGACCAGAACGACTCGCGCTACACGCTGTTGAACCTGGGTCGGGTCGAGGCGTTGCTGCCCCAGGCCGAACAGGTGCCCCACGAGCGGCCCGAGGCCAACAGCCGACTCAAGGCGTACATCATCGAGGTGCGCAAGACCGTCAAGGGTCCCCAGATCGTGGTGAGCCGCACCCATCCGGGCCTGATCAAGGAACTGTTCAAGATGGAGGTTCCGGAGATCCACGACGGTGTGGTCGAGATCAAGGCGTGTGCCCGCGAACCCGGGCACCGCACCAAGCTGGCCGTGTGGTCGAACGACCGCAACATCGACCCGGTCGGCGCGTGTGTGGGCGCCCGGGGTGCCCGGGTGCGCATGGTCGTCAACGAACTGCACGGCGAGAAGATCGACATCGTGCCCTTCTCGGAGATCCAGGAGGACTTCGTCGCGAAGGCCCTGTCGCCGGCGAAGGTCAAAGAGGTGCGCATCGACCGGGAGACCGGTGTCGCCGAGGTGATCGTGCCCGACTACCAGCTCTCCCTCGCGATCGGCAAGGAGGGCCAGAACGCCCGCCTGGCCGCGCGCCTGACGGGTTGGCGGGTCGAGATCAAGAGCGAGACCCAACTCGCCGAGGAAGAGGCCTACGCCGGCGAGGAGTGGGCCGAGGGTGAATGGGTCGTCGACCCCGAGACCGGTGAGCAGGTGTGGCAACCGGCCGAGGGTGGCCCTGCGGTCTCCGCCGAGGAATGGGAGCACGCCGGAACCGGTGACGACGAGGCCGGCACCGACGCCGACGAGGCCGCGGAGGCCGATAGCGGCGATAGCGGCGATAGCGTCGCGGCGGACGACACCGTGGTCGGGGATTCTGCGTCCGAACCCACCCGTTCCGACGGCGCCTGATCGACTCACGTTCGCGTCGGCGTGGGTCGGCGTGCGAGACTGGTACGTCGGAACCCCGGCGCGCTGCCACCATCACGAAACCTGAAGGGCTGTCGAACCACTTGGCTTCAAAGATCCGCATCCACGAGCTTGCACGAGAACTCGGGCTCACCAACAAGGAGACGC
>CAZQSU010000140.1:0-6688 GCA_964595905.1 uncultured Iamiaceae bacterium | reverse complement strand
GACCCTCCCGATGTGCGGCTGCGTCTCATCACCTGATGAGCACGCCTGGGTGATGGCGATCATCGAGCCAATCCGAGACGCCTTGCCGGACGGTCCGCCGGCAACCGTCGCGTCGTCAGAGCCGCCACGACGCGGCGTCTACACTTTGCCGACGTGACCGACCCGGCAGCATCGAGTTCTCGTGCCCGGCTCGTGGTGCTCTACGGCGGAAAGTCGGCAGAACACGAGGTCTCGTGCGTCTCCGCCGCGCACGTCCTGGGTGCGGCCGACCCCGGACGGTTCGACGTCGTGCCCGTGGCGATCGACCGTGACGGCCGGTGGCTGTTGAACACCGACGCCGCAGCCCTCAACGCTCCGACGGCCGCTGCACGGTCGATCCCCGTCGCCGTCGACGGCGTCGCGATCGAACCCCCCGCGGCACTCGCCACACCCGATCCGGCGACACCCACGGTCGTGTTCCCCCTCGTCCACGGACCGCACGGCGAGGACGGCACCCTCCAGGGACTCCTCGAGCTCGCGGACGTCCCCTACGTGGGAAGCGGCGTGCTCGGGTCCGCGATCTGCATGGACAAGACGATGGCGAAGACCCTCGCGGCGGCCAACGGCCTCCCCCAGGCCAAGGCCTTCAACCTCACCCCCGGCAGCGGGGGCGCCGAACCGCTGGCGAACCGGGCCGAGACCCTCATGGCGCTCGGCGAGATCGAGTTCCCGGTGTTCGTCAAACCCGCGAACATGGGCTCGTCGGTGGGTATCACCAAGGCCCACGACCACGACGGCCTGGTCGCCGCGCTCGCACTGGCGCTGGCGTACGACGAGCGGATCGTCGTCGAGGAGACCGTCGACGGCCGCGAGATCGAGGTGGCCGTCATCGGCAACAGCATCGGCGACGTCCCACCCCGCGCTTCGATCCCCGGCGAGATCGTGGCGGGAGCGGACTTCTACGACTACGCCGACAAGTACTCCAGCGGCGCGGCCACGCTGCTGATCCCCGCCGAGCTCGACGAAGTCGAATCCGACATGGTGCGGACCCTCGCCCTCGAGGCCTATGCGGCGCTCCGGTGCGACGGCCTGGCCCGGGTCGACTTCTTCTACGAGCGAAACGGCCGTGGTTTTCTGCTGAACGAGGTCAACACCCTCCCGGGGTTCACGCCGATCTCGATGTACCCGAAACTGTGGGAGGCGTCCGGACTCGGCGCCGCGGGACTCATCGACGAACTCGTCGACCTCGCACTCGACCGGCACCGTCGGCGCAGCGGGTTCCGCACCGACGCCTGAGCCCCACCGGGCCGCCCGGCCGACCGGGCTCAGGACGAGAGATAGTCGAGCAGGATGCGACGGCGGCGACGCAGATGGGCGACCGTCGGCCGGACCCCGACCGAGGCGAGGACGTCGGCCTCGGTTGCCATACCGATGATCATCGCACCGGCGCCCAGGACCTTGTCGCGGGGCAACCCCGTCGCGAGCCGTTCGAGGAAGGGTTCCGCCGCCGCGAGCAGTCGCTCCGACACCGGCGGCCCGAGCCGGAGCACTTCGCGGATCAACTCGAGAAGTTCGGGACGATCGATACCGACGCGGAACAGCGCGTCCACGACGGCACGCCGGGGATCGGTCGCTCCGGGAACCGCCGCTTCGACCCGGTCCGCGAGGACCGCCACGGTGTGGTCGACCACGGCATCGAGGAGCGCCTCCTTCGACGAGAAGTGGTACAGCAGGGTCTGCTTGCGCACGCCGCACTCGACCGCGATGTCGTCGAGCGACGTCGCCTCGTAGCCGCGTTCGGCGAAGGCGACCAGCGCGGCCGCGAGCAGCCGATCCGCGGTGCCAACCGGTGTCTCCACAACCGCCATGCGCGTCACTCTACCAATTGGTAGAGACCCATCGGCTACCATCGGCAGCCGTGATCCCCGAAGCACTCGACGGCACGCGCCTGTTCATCACCGGTTCGACCGGCTTCGTGGGCACCGCACTGGTCGAGCGCCTCCTGCGCAGTGCACCCGGCTGTTCCCTGACGCTGCTGGTCCGCCCCAGTCGCAAGCGGACGGTCGAGCAGCGGGCGGCGCGCGAGATCTTCAAGAACGACTGTTTCGACCGGCTGCGTGCCGAGCTGGGCGGCCGCGAGGCGTTCGACGCCATGGTCGCCCGGCGGGTCACGGTCGTGGCGGGCGACGTGGGTACCGACGGCCTCGGCCTCGACGAAGCCGGGCGCGCCGCGCTCGCCGCCTGCGACACGATCGTCCACTCGGCCGCCACCGTCTCCTTCGACGCCCCCCTCGACCTGGCGATCGAGGTGAACCTGCTCGGCCCCACGCGCATCGCACGGACCTGTGCGGAGCTCGGCATCACCCCCCACCTCGTGGCGGTCTCGACGTGCTACGTGGCCGGCAACCGCCGGGGAACCGCCCCCGAACAGCCCGTCGACGCGAGCCCGTTCTGGCTCGACGAGGTCGACTGGCAGGCCGAGGTCGACGCGGCACGCCGGATCCGCACCGACGCGGAGATGACGAGCCGGACCACCGAACTGCTCGAACGATTCCGCGCCGAGGCACGCGACGAACTCGGGGCGGCGGGCACGCCGCTGTTGGCCGCCAAGACCGAGTCGCGTCGCCGCGACTGGATCAAGGCCCAGCTCGTCGAGGCCGGCCGGGTGCGCGCCGCATCGCTGGGGTGGCCCGACGCCTACGCCTACACCAAGGCCCTCGCCGAACAGGCACTCGCCCAGAACGCCGGCGACGTGCCGGTCTCGATCGTGCGGCCCTCGATCATCGAATCCGCGTGGGCCGAGCCACGGCCGGGGTGGATCCGCGGTTTCCGGATGGCCGAGCCGATCATCATCTCCTATGCCCGCGGGCTGCTGCACGAGTTCCCCGGCATCCCCGAGGGAACGGTCGACGTGATCCCGGTCGACCTCGTCGTCGCCGCGATCTGCGCGGTCGCCGCGAAGGGTCCCGACCCGCAACACGGCGCGCCCGCGATCTACCAGGTCGCCTCTGGCGGGGTGAATCCGCTCGGCTACCAGCACCTGGTCGACCTCGTCCAGCAGTGGTTCACCGAGCATCCGCTGTACGACGCCAAGGGGCAACCCATCCAGGTGCCCGAATGGTCGTTCCCCGGGCGGGGACGGGTCCAGACCCAGCTCAGTCGCGCCGACAAGGCCCTGGAGATGGCCGGCCGCGCATTCGGCGCGCTGCCCCTGCGTGGCCGCCAGGTCGACCTCGCCGACGACATCGCCGCGAAGCACGACGACATCACCCGCGCCGCGACCTACGTGGAGCTCTACGGCGCCTACACCGAATGCGAAGCGGTGTACGACGTCACCCGCCTGCTCACCCTGTGGGACGACCTCGACGAAACCGACCGGGCCGCGTTCGCCTTCGACCCCCGGGCGATCGACTGGGACACCTACGCCACCGAGATCCACCTGCCCTCGGTCATCGACCACGCCCGCGTCAACACCTCCGGCAAACGCAAGGACCCCGACGCCCGCGCGAAGCGACTGCGTCGTCAGGTCCTGGCACCGGACCGCCAGTTCGCGGCGTTCGACCTCGAACACACGATCCTGTCCTCCAACGTGGTGACGACCTACGCCTGGCTGGCCAGCCGGCGGCTCCCCCGGGCCGAAAAGACCAGGTTCGCGGCCCGACTGCTGATCGACGCACCGGGGCTGTTGCGTCTGGACCGCCGCGACCGGTCGGATTTCCTCCGCAGCTTCTACCGGCGCTACGAGGACGCCCCGGTCGACCAACTCGACACCGACGCCCTCGAGCACTTCAACCAACTGCTCATGGCCAACGCGTACCCGGCCGCGTTGCGTCGGGTCCGTGAACACCGGCGGCTCGGCCACCGCACCGTACTCATCACCGGTGCCATGGACTTCGTGGTCGCCCCGCTCTCGCCGTTGTTCGACGACGTGGTGTGCACGCGCATGTCGACCACGACCGACACCGACGGCACCGTGCGTTACACGGGTCGGCTCACCGACGTACCCCCCACCGGCGAGAGCCGGGCACAGGCACTGTTCGACTACGCGGCCGCCAACGGCTTCGACGTCGCCGAAGCGGTCGCGTACGCGGACGCGACGAGTGATCTGTCGATGCTCGAAGCCGTCGGCTTCCCCGTCGCGGTCAACCCCGAAGCCCGCCTCGCCGCGCTGGCCCGCAAACGCGGCTGGTTGGTGGAGCACTGGGAGAAGGCCTCCGGCTCGGGCGCGCCGCTGCTCCCGCTCGCCCGTCGCCACGGACGGCGTGGCGACGATCTGCTCACCCGACTGGCCGGTCGCGTGGCCGAGCCTCTCACCGCCGGATCGTCGGTCCGCGACCGCCGCCGCACCCATCGGAACGCCCGGTAGATGAAGGCCCTTCGATTTTCCCGCGACCTGCCCCGCTACGCGGCGGCCCGCATATCTTCGGGGCTGCGGCCCGGCAGCGGTGCACGCACCGGTCCGCTCGAACTGGTCGACATCGACCCGCCCCGGACACTCGGCGACGACTGGGTCACCGTGCGCCCCCGCCTCGCCGGCATCTGCGGTTCGGACCTGGCCACCATCGACGGGCACACCTCGCGGTACTTCGAACCGATCGTCTCGTTCCCGTTCGTCCCGGGCCACGAGATCGTCGGCGACCTCGACGACGGCAGCCGCGTCGTGGTCGTCCCCGTCCTCGACTGTGCCGTCCGCGGGATCGAACCGGTGTGCGCCTCGTGTGCCGCCGGACGGACCAACCACTGTGAACGCCTCGCGTTCGGCCACCTCGAACCCGGCCTGCAGACCGGCTACTGCACCGACACCGGCGGCGGCTGGTCGACCCGACTGGTCGCGCACCGTGACCAGCTCGTCGAGATTCCCGACGAGCTGTCCGACGAGGCTGCGGTCATGGTGGAGCCGACCGCCTGTGCGGTCCACGCGGCACGCCTCGTCGCCGGCCTGGACCCGAGCGCACTCGCGGTGATCGGGTCGGGCACCCTCGGACTCGGACTCGTCGCCGCGCTCAGGCACCTCGACGTCGCGCCCGGCGGCGTGATCGTCACGGCCAAGTACCCGGTCCAGCGTGAGCTCGCCCGTTCGCTCGGCGCGGCCCGGGTGGTCGCACCGTCGGAGTCGACCCGGGCGGTCCGTTCGGCGACCGGTTCGTTCGTGCTCGGTGGGACACGGCTCACCGGTGGCTTCGAGGTCGTCGTCGACTGTGTCGGTACCGCGGCCTCGATCGAACAGTCGCTCGCCGTGGTCGCACCGGGAGGCACGGTCGTGCTCGTCGGCATGCCCGGACACGTCGGGGTCGACCTCACGCCACTGTGGCACCGGGAGACCGCGCTGCGCGGTTGCTACGCGTACACCCGGGCCGACTTCACCGAGGCGATCGACGTGGTCGGAACCGCCGGCCTCGATCGTCTCGTGTCGGCGACCTATCCGCTCAGCCGCTACCGCGACGCGATCGCCCACGCGGCGGCCGCCGGTCGGCGCGGCGCGGTGAAGATCGCCTTCGACCTGCGTGGAGAGAAGGAACGAACCCGATGAACGTCACCTCTGCCAAGGATCCCTGCTGATGCCCCGTCCCGGTTTCGTGCTCGACGTCGACCGCTCGACGCCGCCGATCCTGTTCCATTCCGGCGAGAACTTCCGCCTCGAGAAGCTGCCCGCAGGACGGTCCCGGGTCGTGTACGCCGCGGAGCCCCACGAGGGACTCGACGACCCCGACGCCGCGATCCGCCACGCGCTCGCTCATCCCCTCGGCGACAGCGAGCCTCTCGAAGCGTTGCTGTTCGCGGGCATGAAGCTCACGATCGCCTTCGACGACATCTCGCTCCCCCTGCCCCAGATGCGTCGGCCCGACGTGCGTCAACGGATCATCGAAGCGGTGCTCGACGTGGCGGCCGCCAAGGGCGTCGACGACGTCCACCTGATCGCGGCGCTCGCCCTGCACCGCCGCATGACCGAGGCCGAGTTGCGCCACGCCGTCGGCGACCGGGTCTTCGATGCGTTCGCGCCCTCGGGACGCCTCTACAACCACGACGCCGAGGACCCCGACAACCTCGCCGAGCTGGGCACCACGCCCGACGGCGAGGTCGTCGAGATCAATCGTCGGGCCGCGGAGAGCGACCTGTTGGTGTACGTGAACATCAACCTCGTCTCGATGGACGGCGGGCACAAGTCCACGGCGACCGGCCTGGCCAGCTACCGCAGCATCCGCCACCACCACAACGTGCACACGATGCAGCACTCGCGGTCGTTCATGGACCGGCACGCGTCCGCGCTGCACTCGTCGAACTGGCGGATGGGCGACGTGATCCGCGACGCCGGGGTGAAGATCTTCCAGATCGAGTCCACGCTCAACAACGACACCTTCGGCACCACCGGACCGATGTCGATGCTCGCCAAGCGCGAGTGGGAATGGTCGCTGCGCGACCGCGGCACGTTCCTGGCGATGAAGGCCGGTCTGGACCGGATGCCTCCCGGCGCCGCCCGGAAGATCTTCCAGTCGTGGCGGGCCCCCTATGCCGTCACCTCGGTCCACGCCGGCCAGGTCGATGCGGTGCACGAGGCCACCCTCGCCCAGGTGTTCGAAGAACAGCTCGTCACCGTCGAGGGCCAGACCGACATCCTCACCATGGGTCTTCCCTACATCGGGCCCTACAACGTGAACTCGGTGATGAACCCGATCCTGGTGATGTGCCTGGGGCTGGGGTACTTCTTCAA
>CAZQSU010000139.1:3412-6780 GCA_964595905.1 uncultured Iamiaceae bacterium | reverse complement strand
ATCGTGAAGTCGAAACGGTTCGCGATGATGCCGATGACCCCGGAGGACGCGGTCAGCCGTATGGAGCTGTTGGGCCACGGGTTCTTCTTCTTCACCAGCGCCGACACGGGGCGCGCGGCGGTCATCTACCGGCGGACCGACGGTGACGTCGGCCTGATCGACGAAGCAGACTGACTCCGACGCGGCGCACCCGCGGCGCCGACGTCGCGCACGTGACGTCCACCGACGCGACGCTCCCGTGACGCTGGCGCCCCTGTGGTCTCGTCGTCGCCGTGGTCGGCACGCGGGGACGACGACGAGTCACGGTGGCGGTCAGTGGGTCTTCACGCCGCGTGCGAGGGCGAGGAACTCCGAGCGGGTGCGCGGGTCGTCGCGAACCTTGCCCCGCACGGCCGAGGTGACGGTGTGGGCGCCGCTCGCCTGGATGCCGCGCAGCGACATGCACAGGTGCTCGGCCTCGATGAGCACGCCCACGCCTCTGGGGGCGAGGTTGGTGACCAGCCAGTCGGCGACCTGGGTGGTGAGGCGCTCCTGGTTCTGCAGGCGTCGCGAGAAGTGGTCGACGACCCGGGCGAGCTTCGACAGTCCCACGATCCGCTCGCCGGGGAGGTACGCGACGTGGGCGACGCCGACGAAGGGAAGCAGGTGGTGGGCGCACAGCGAGTGCATCGGGATCGACCGGGCGATCACCAGCTCGTCGTAGTTGCCGTCGTTGGGGAAGGTCGTGCAACTGAAGGGTTCGGGCGTCAACAGTTCGGCGAACGAGTCGGCGACCCGGCGTGGGGTGTCGGCGAGCTCGGGGTCGGCGACCGACTGGCCCAGGGCGGTGAGCAGGTCGACGACCGCGGCGCGGGCCGCGGCCAGGTCGATCGGCCGACCGGCCGGTGGGGCGGGCGGTGTGGCGGTCCGCTGGTCGAGGTCGTCGAGGTCCATCACGTCCGTCATACCGGCTCCTTCTAACATCAACTGATATTGAGAGTAGTCTGTGACCGTCGACCTCTCTATGTCAAGGCGAACTTGCGTCTAGAATGGACAGCGTCTCGGGGTGCCGCATCGCCGAGTGGTCGACCCTCCACCGATCGGTGTGGTGTTCCCCTTCGGAGTGCCGCCACGACGAGCCGGTGCAGATGCCGAGTCCAGTGGAAATGGAGCGAGCCAGCAGATGACGAGCGGAGATCTCGATGCCGTCGGGGCGTTGGCCGAGCCGACGCGCCGGGCGCTGTACGAACACGTCGTGGCCCAACACGACTGGGTGAGTCGAGACGAGGCGGCTGCCGCGCTCGACCTCCGCAAGGGCATCACCGCGCACCATCTCGACCGGCTCGAGGCCGACGGCCTGCTCGTGAGTGACCACCAGCGTCGCAACGGCCGAACCGGCCCGGGCGCGGGACGCCCCTCGAAGGTCTATCGTCGGGCCGACGACGGTTTCGCCGTGTCGCTCCCGCCGCGTCGCTACGACCTCGCCGGCCGGGTGCTCTCGGCGGCCGCCGACCGGGCGCGCCTCGAGGGCGTCGCCATCGACGAGGCGATCGACGAGGCGGCCCGGGCGGAAGGTGTCCGCCTCGGCGCCGGGGCGCGGCGACGAGTGGGCGATGTGCCGGATCGTGCGGAGCGCCGCCAGGCGTTGTTCGCGGCGTTGCGTGACGACGGGTTCGAACCCGAGACCGGCGACGACGGGGTGACCGTGTTGCACAACTGCCCGTTCCACGAGTTGTCGTCGACCCACACCGAGCTGATCTGCGGTATGAACCACACGATGCTGTGCGCCGCAGTCGACCATTGCGGTGACACCGGCCTCGAGGCGCGCCTCGAACCGCACTCCGCGACCTGTTGTGTGCGCTTCCTCCCGTCGGCCGACGGCGAACACGACGCCGATCGCCGCTCACCGCGCGTCTGAGCCTCGTGGCGACCGTCCGCGACAGAGACTGACGAGTCCGGACCGCCCCCGCGGCTACCATCGGTGTCGGCACGTTTCTCGACGCCCGCTCGAACGCCGACCCTGGTACGGATCAGTGGATCATCTCACATCCGGTTCCGATGTGGCGTCCGTCATCCGGGCCGCCGCCAACGGAGACGAAGAAGCGTTCGTCGTGCTCTGGCGCAGCTATCAGCCGCGCTTGCTGCGGTTCTTGAACCCGCTCGTCCCACCGGACGACACCGCCGATCTCGCGTAGACGGTGTGGGTCGACGTGGTTCGTCGACTCGACCGCTTCACCGGCGGTGAGGCCGAATTCAGGGCCTGGTTGTTCACGCTCGCGAGACGTCGGGCCATCGATCTGTACCGGAATCGCTCTCGACGCCGCGAAGATCTGTGGGCCGAGATCGATGAGAGCGTGGCCGCTGCCGCATTGGGCGACCCGGAGTTCGAGCTCGACAATCGGGAGTCGACCGAAGCCATTCTCGAGTTGATAGGAACCCTGCCGCGGAGTGAGGCCGAGGTGGTGCTGCTGCGCGTCGTCGCGGACCTCGACGTTGCCACGATCGCCGGCATCGTCGGGAAACGGGCCGGAACGGTCAGGGTCCTCAGCCACCGGGGGATCGAGCGACTGCGTGACGCACTGACGGCACAGCAACCGTCGCGGACGGCGAGTTCACGATGTCGGTGATCGACAGGAGGCGATCATGACCCATTCCTCAGGGCCGGGGCCGCTCGACGAATCGATCAGTGAGGCGCTGCTGTTCGGGCAGCTCGGTGCCGATCATCGGGCCTCCGCGGCCGACCATCGACTCGCGCAGCATCTCGGCGCGCTCCGAGACTTCGACTCCACCGGGACCCCGGACGGTGAAGCTGCGATTCGAGATCTGTACCGGCGCGAGTTCCAGCGCTCCGCGGCGATCACACCCACTGTTCGGCATGCCGGGACCACGCGGTGGCGACGAATCACCCGGCGCGCCATCGCGGCGACGTTCGTCGCGCTGCTCGGAACATCCGGCGTCGCCGCGGCGTCGGGTTCGTTGCCCGGGCCCCTGCAACGGCGAACGCACGATTTCCTGTCGGCAATCGGGATCTCGGTTCCCGATGGACGGACGGCCCCCGATGACCAGAACCGCGGTGACGGCGATCACGACTCGGGACCCTCGACCAGTGCTCATACGCCGTCGACGGCGCCTGGCGGCCCGCCGGTACCCGGGAAGGCCGAACCCGATGGATCGGTCACGGGGCAGGAACCGACGCGACGGTCAGGTCACTCGGGGGCCGCCGGTTCCCAGCCCGCAGTTGCCCCGGGCGGCTCGTCCGGTCGGAACCCGGGTGGGGCGGCGACGCCGACTCCTGGTGGGGCGGCGAATCCTGAACCGGGTGGGCCAGCGGCGCCGACTCCTGGTCGGCCGGCGAATCCTGAACCGGGTGGTCCTGCGACGCCGAATGC
>CAZQSU010000139.1:0-3312 GCA_964595905.1 uncultured Iamiaceae bacterium | reverse complement strand
CGACTCCTGGTCGGCCGGCGAATCCTGAACCGGGTGGTCCTGCGACGCCGAATGCGGGTCGGCCGGCGAATCCTGAACCGGGTGGTCCTGCGACGCCGAATGCAGGTCGGCCGGCGAATCCTGAACCGGGTGGTCCTGCCGATCGCGTCCCGAATGGCTCGGTGAATCGGAACTCGAAAGCTTCGGGTGAACCGACCCGCTGAATCGAACCGTGTCCGGCCCGGATCGACTTCGGCCACTCCTCTCACGTGGGTTCCCGCCATCTCTGCACCGCGTCGGGCAATGCTGAAGGGCGCGCCGCGGGTCTCGGACACCGAACGCCCCGCAGCGACCACGCACCCCTGGGGCGGATACCCGAACCCGATGTTCCCGCGAGCGGTGCGGATGGTCATTTCGACTCATTGTCGGCGGTTCGTGTAACGCTCGTGGCGGCTTCGTCGGTTTCCCCTTCGCCATGTCATCGTCGAGCCCTGATGGACCGCCCCTCGAGTCGGTCGCGGTCACTGCCCGGGACGAGGTCGGGCAGGCCCGTCCTCGGACACGGGGCGACCGTGGGGCGACCATGGTGGAGTTCGCGATCGTGGCGCCGTTGCTGTTCCTCTTGCTGTTCGGCATCATCGATTTCGGGTGGCTGCTGAACCAGCAGCAGGACGTTCGCTACGGCGCTCGTGAAGGTGCACGCATCGCAGCGGTCGCTTCGGAGACTTCCGCCGTGAGCAGCAACGAGCAGATCGTGGCCGCAGTGTGTGAACGAATGGATTCGTCCACCCCGGAAATGCGGGTGTCGCTCGTGGCGATGCCCTCGGTCGGGACGACCCCGCAGATCGGCGATCTCGCGAGGATCGAGGTCTGGAAGCCGGCGAAGGACATCACGGGCTTCTTCACCGACGTGATCGGCGACTCGATCATCAAGTCCGATCTGACGTTCCGCCTCGAGCAGCCGCCGGTGTGGGCGGGAACGGATTCTCTCACCGAATCAGGCGGCACCATGTCGGGCGGCATGACGTGTGCGGAAGCGGGGGCGTGACATGGCAGGACCGCGGAGACACGATGCGACGTGAGATGCGGGCACTGAATCGCCGAGGAGGAGACGATCGGGGGGCGACGATCGTATTGCTCGGCCTCGTCCTCGTCGTGCTCATGATCTTCGCGGCGTTCTCCATCGACATCGGCACCGCCTACGCTCAGCGTCGCCAGAACCAGGGAACGGTCGACACGGCCGCCGTGGCCGGCGGCGTGTACTTCCTGTACAAGGGCGGCAACTTCAAGGCGATGGTCGAAGAGGTCAAGGACCGTGTTGCGTCCGACATGGGTTCCAAGTTCGGGAGCGAGGCCTGGGAAACGTGTACCGACCCCAACGCGTTGCCGACGCCATCGACGGATCCCGCGTACGCTGGCGACGAAGGCAGCCCGTGCATCAGCTTCGAACGCGACCCTGGCACGAACGCGTTGAAGATGCGCGTGCGGCTACCGGACGTGGCGAGCCCGACCAGTTTCGCGAGCGTCATCGGCATCGACGAGTTGACCACCCATGCGGTGGCAGAGGTGAACATCGGCTCACCGCTTGGCGGAGCATTCCCATTCTATCTGTACTCGGGAGCCCCCCGGGGGCCTGGGTTTGCATCATAAACGGGCCGCCGGGCCAATCTCCAGGATTCTGCAACAACGCGCCTTCTGGTCAGTTCGGGACATTCAATCCGTACTACCACCAGACTCCTTCCTGCGAGCCGGGCGGAACGAACAACCAGTACTGGAACAACTCGCCGGCGATCGCAACGGGAATCGATCATCTGCTTTCGCGGTTCATCGGAGATCCTGACGTCGTAGGCCTGGCAAATCAGCGGATCAACGGCGGAGGGAACTGCACCGTGTTGGGCCCGAATGCGGTGCAGAACTCGCAGGGAAATCTGGGTACGCAAGCGATCAACAAGGGCTTGCTCACCGGAGACAGTCAGGGCGGTCAGTCCTACCGTGGGCGCTTGGATGGTGGACCGTTCACCAACGGAGGGCCGGACGGTGACCTGAATACGGCGAAGATGGCGGGAATCAACATCGACAATGCGCCGCTCTGGTACTTCCTCCTGAACGATCAACCGGTGAATGCGCCATTGGAGTGCAAGGTCGCTGCGGCGACCGACCCCAAGCGTGACGTCGGCGCCACATCGGCATTGCAGGTCAGCATGGGTCTCACCCTCGGCAACGGAGTCGCCATGTACTCGACGCCTGAACTACTCATGCAGGCGTGCCTGAAAAACTGGGCGTCTCTCACCCAGGCAGGTACCGAGATCGGACCGATCTTCGACGCCGACATCGCCAAATCTCGTCGCGCCGTGTCGGTCCCTCGCTATTGGGCCGAATCGCAGCACTCCTCGTTCTCGGATCCGTACCAGATCCGCGACTTCGTGCCGACGTTCATCACGGGCGAGTTTCAAGCGCAGGCCACCGTCGACGACCCGAAGGCGGCGCACTGGGCAGGTGGGTCGATCGAGAACGGTGACTCGTGGTCGGGCAAATGGAACGGCAACCAACCGATCCTCGGGGTCACCGCGATGTACGTACCGTGTGGAGCGCTCCCGAAGACCATCTGCACCCCGGTACCGAGCAATGCGAACGGCAACACCAACGACAACCAGTTCGGCGGCGAAGTCCACGGCGTCACGCTCACCCGGTAGTGCGCTCCGGGCTTCCCGCGGGTACCGCTGCGGTGTCGGTCGGGCGGGGCCGGTAGCATTGGATCCACCATGAAAATTCTGGATCGCATCCTCCGCGCCGGTGAGGGACGCAAGGTCAAGGCCTTGTCGACGTTGGTCCCCGACATCAACGCGCTCGGCGCGGAGTACGCACGACTCAGCGACGACGAGTTGCGCGCCAAGACGCCCGAGTTCAAAGAACGCCTCGACAACGGCGAAGACCTCGAAGACCTCATGATCGAGGCGTTCGCGACCGTCCGCGAAGCGGCCGATCGCGTCATCGGCCAACGCCACTACGACGTGCAGCTCATGGGCGGTGCAGCGTTGCACTTCGGCTGGGTCGCCGAGATGCGCACCGGTGAGGGCAAGACGCTGGTGTCGACCCTGCCGGTGTACCTCAACGGCCTGTCGGGCAAGGGCGTGCACGTGGTCACCGTCAACGACTACCTGGCCACCCGCGACGCCGAATGGATGGGTCGCATCTACCACTGGCTGGGCCTCGACGTCGGCCTCGTGTTGCCCCAACAGGGTTTCGACCCCGCACACAAGCGCGCCCAGTACGCCTGTGACATCACCTACGGCACCAACAACGAGTTCGGCTTCGACTACCTGCGCGACAACA
>CAZQSU010000138.1:0-6799 GCA_964595905.1 uncultured Iamiaceae bacterium | reverse complement strand
ACGGCGCCGATCCGTTCGCGTCCGCCGGAGACGGTCGACACCGACACCGATGTGGCCGCCGTGTCGGCGCGCGACGTCGTCGTGCGCTTCGGCGGGATCCGCGCGGTCGACGCGGTGTCGTTCACGGTCGCCCGAGGCGAGGTGGTGGGGCTCATCGGCACCAACGGCGCCGGGAAGTCGACGTTGCTGAATGCCGTGGGGGGCTTCGTCCCCGCGGATGGGACCATCGAGATCCTCGGACGGGACGTCACGAGGCTGCCCGCCCACCGACGGGCCCGTGCCGGGTTGGGACGGACCTTCCAGGCCGCACGGCTCTTCCCCGAGCTGACCGTGCGCGAAACCCTCATGGTGGCGCTCGAGGGGCGGCACCGGTCCAGCACCGTCGCCGCAGTGGCCGGCTGGCCCTCGTCGGGCCGCAACGAGCGTCGCAACGCGTCGGAGGCGACTGAGATCATCGACTACCTCGGGCTCGGCGCGTTCGCCGAACACCGCATCGCGACCCTGTCGACGGGTACCCGCCGGATCGTCGAGTTGGCCGGCCTCGTGGCGGTCGACGCCCGGGTGCTGTGCCTCGACGAACCCACCGCGGGGGTCGCGCAACGAGAGTCCGAGGCGTTCGGGCCCCTGCTGCTCGCGATCCGTGACGAACTCGACGCGTCGCTGCTGATCGTCGAGCACGACATGCCGATGATCACCGCCCTTTCCGACCGGATCTACTGCCTGGAGGAGGGAAGGGTCATCGCCGAAGGGCCGCCCGAGCAGGTGCGCGCCGACCCGCTGGTGGTGGCGAGCTATCTGGGAACCGATCCCCGGGCGATCGTCCGCAGCGACGCCGTCCGCACCTCTCGCTGACGGCCATCGACGGCACCTTCGGGCGACCGATCGTTGCCGTACTACGGTGACGGCGAACGGAACATCGACCGACGGGGAGAGTTCGTCATGCCCACCGTTCGCCGTGGTATCGCCGGCGTGTTGAGCGCGCTCGTGCTCGTGGTCGGCGGCGTGGCCGTGGCGCCGCTTGCCGGTGCCGATCCCGACGCCGACGTCGAGACCGTGACCGGCGACTTCGACATGTTGACCTACAACGTCGCCGGTCTGCCCGAGGTGCTCTCGGGTTCGAACCCGTCGGTCAACCAGGTGCTCATCAGCCCGCTGCTGAACGCGTACGACCTGGTGCTCACCCAGGAGGACTTCGCGAACCCCGATCCGCCGCTGGAGGACATCCGCGTCTACCACGACGACCTGATCTCGGCAGTCGACTTCCCGTACCTCTCGACGCCGCAGATGCCGCCGATGGGCACCGACCCGGACCATCCCGATGCGCTGCTGGGAGACGGCTTGAACTTCATGTCCCGCCTGCCGCTGGGGCCCGTCGACCGGGTCACGTGGGACGACTGCATGGGCATTCTCGACCACGCCTCGGACTGCCTGGCGACCAAGGGATTCGCCCGTACCAGCGTCGAACTGGCATCCGGGGTGACCGTCGACGTCTACGACCTGCACGCCGACGCCGGTGGTGCACCCGAAGACCAGGCCGCCCGAGCCGGCAACTTCGCCCAACTCGCCGCCTTCATCGAGACCCATTCCGCCGGCCGTGCCGTGATCGTGGGCGGCGACATGAACCTGCACACCGACCGCCCGGTCGACGGCGACGTGTGGCGGGCCTTCCTCGCTGCCACCGGCCTGCGCGACGTCTGTGACGTCGTCGACTGTGGCGCCGACGCGGACGTGATCGACAAGATCGCGTTCCGCAGCGACGACGCGGTCGAACTCACGCCACGGTCGCACGTGTTCGAACGGGAACGGTTCACCCGTGACGACGGCGAACCGCTGTCGGACCACGATCCGCTGCACGTTCGCTTCGGCTACGTCGCCCGGCTGGAACCGGCGCCGACGACCACGGCGGCGTCGTCGGTGGTGCCCACCTCCTCGGTCGCATCGGCGACCGGCCGGCCCGGCGATGCGCGCGACACGGCGACACCGCCGGTGGCCGTGCGACGCACGCCGACCTATGCGGGCTGACCGGTCGGTGAGGGCGGCGAAGGCTCAGGCGTCCCAATCGCCCGCGGGCAACGGTTCGGATGCCGTCAGGTGCACGACCGTGCGGTCGCGGGCGGCGCGCAGGTAACGCACCCCGGAACGCTGACGCGACGCGAGCGTTCCCAGATCGATGTGCTCGTCCTCGAAGGTGGCCGGGTCGACGAGTATGACGGGGCCGGGACCGAAGCCGACGTCGTCGACGGCCCGCGGGGTGCGGCGGGGACGCACGGTGAGCCGATCGGTTCCCACCGCACGGACCCGGGCGACCAGACGGCCCCGGTGGCGCAGATAGACCCAACCGTGGGCGCGGAGACGGAGCGGGCGGCCCGCCACGGGGACCCATTCGGCGTCGCGGTAGGCCTCGGCCGAGCACACCGGCACCGACACGTCACGGTCACCGCTGAGCGTGCCGGGCGGAGTGCGTCGTGGATCGTCGGTGCTCATGCGGCCGGCGGGCCTTCCAGCGGGCACCGCTTCTCGATCGACGGCGGGTCGCCCGGGCGGTGCGCGCCCACCCTCACTCGCTCGAGTCCGACGCGGCATGGATCATCGGGTCGCCGTCGGGGTCGATGTCGAGACCCCGCACCCACACCAGGGCGGCGTTGATCGTCAGCACGATCGCGCCGACCAGCATCGCCATCCCGAACCCGTGCGCGAAGCTGAGCTGTGCGCCGTGGTGCAGGGCCACGGCGTCGAGTCCCGTCGAGTGCTGCGCCGCGAGCAGGGTCGCATCGATCGACGTTCCCGCTTTCGCCGCCAGGGCGGGCGAGCCGACGTTGTGCGCGATCGAGTCGCGGTACACCGACGCCATCACGCTGCCCAACACGGCGATGCCGAGGGCGCCACCGATCTGCCGCGACAGGTCGTTCACCGACGACCCGACCCCCGACTTGGCGCGCGGCACCGAGGCCATGATCAACGTGGTGGAGGGCGCCGTCGCCTGGCCGTTGCCCCAGCCGAGCAGGCAGAAACCGACGAAGAGCAGCACGAACGTCGTGGTGGGCGACGCGCCGATCATGAGCGCCATGCCCGCCGCGGAGACCAACAGGCCCGACCCGACGACGAAGCGGTGCCCGAAGCGCCGCACCAGCGGCGCGCTCAGCGGCGACGCGATCATGCCCATCACCCCGACGGGGATGCCCGCCAGGCCGGCCTGCAACGCCGAGTACCCGTGCGAGATCTGCAGGTACTGGGCCATCGCGAAGAACAGGCCGAACATCGCGAAGTACTGCAGGGTGATCGTGGTCGAACCGAGCGTGAACGCGCGGTTCTGGAACAGGTGCATGTCGAGCATGGGGTTGTCGGTGTGCAGCTCCCAGGCGATGAATGCGCCGACCACGACGATGCCACCCAGGATCGTGCCGATCGTCACCGGCGACAGCCACCCGTTCGCCGGCCCCTCGATGATGCCGTACAGCAGGCTGCCGACCCCCAGGATCGCGAGGAACACCCCGATCGGGTCGAGCGTCGCCTCGCGGGGATCCGACGAGTTGGGCAGCAACTTCGCCCCGAAGCCGAGCGCGATGACCGCGAGCACGACGTTGATGAAGAACACCGACTGCCAGGTGAAGCCTTCGAGCAGGACACCCGACACCACCGGGCCGATCGTGCCGCCCAGCCCGGCGCACCCGGCCCAGATGGCGATGGCGCGTTGGCGCTCCACGGGGTCGTGGAAGACGTTCGTGAGGATCGACAGGGTCCCCGGCATGATGAACGCCGAGCCGACCCCCATCAGGCCACGGAGGGCGATGAGCTGGCCGTTGTCGGAGCTGAGTGTGGCGAGCAGCGAGGCGAGCCCGAAGATCGCGAGTCCGGCCTGCAGGGCCGTCTTGCGACCGAAGCGGTCGGCGAGCGCGCCCGCGGGCAGCAGCAGCACCGCGAACACCAGCGAATAGGCGTCGACCATCCACTGCAGCTGGCTCGGTGAGCTGCCCAGCGCCTCCTGGATCTTGGGGAAGGCGACGTTCAGCGACGAGTTCGCCGCGACCACGAGGATCAGCCCCAGACACAGGGTCGCGAGGATCGACCAGCGTCGCTGGAAGATGGGATCGTCGAGGGCCGTGTCGGTCACGGGGCTACCGCCGGACATGCCCGTCCGACTCTACGAGGGTCTTCTCACGATCTCCGACTCGGTGCTCGGCTCAGCTGGGTGCTCCGGCCGGCGAGCCGTCGGTGCTGACGGCTGTCGGTGCGAGCGCATCTTCTTCGGCATGTTCGCCGTGCGGATCGACGTGCAACCCGCGGATCCACACCAGCACGGCGTTGCCGGTGAGGACGATCGCGCCGACGACCATCGCCGCGCCGAATCCATCGGCGAAGCTGGCCTGCGCGGCATGGTGCAGGGTCTGCGCCGCTTCGGGATGGGTCGCGGCGAGCCGCTGGGCATGGGCGAGCGTCATCTCCACCGTCGACCCCGCATGTGCGGCCAGCGCGCCCGCATGGTGGCCGATGTCGTCGCGGTACACCGACGACATCACACTCCCCAGCACGGCGATGCCGAGGGCGCCGCCGAGTTCGCGGGACAGGTCGTTCACCGCGGAACCGACGCCGGATTTCGCCCGCGGCACCGACGCCATGATCAGCGTCGTGGACGGCGCGGTGGTCTGCCCGTTGCCGAACCCGAGCAGGCAGAACCCGACGAAGAGCAGCGCGTAGGTGGTGGTCGGCGTGACCCCACCCATGATCGCGAGCCCACCCGCCGAGATGAGCAGACCGAAGCCGACGGCGCGTCGATGGCCGAACCGACGCACGAACGTCGCGGAGCTCGGGGCACCGATCATGCCGAACACGCCGATGGGCAGTCCCGCCAGGCCGGCCTGGAGCGCCGAGAACCCGTGCGAGATCTGGAGGTACTGGGCGAGCGCGAAGTACAGGCCGTACATCGCGAAGAACTGCAGGGTGATGGTCGTCGCGCCGACCGAGAGCGATCGCTGCCGGAACAGCCGGATGTCGAGCATCGGCCTGGGGTTGTGCAACTCCCACCAGACGAAGCCGGCGAGCACGACGAGACCGGCGGCGATGGTCGACACCGTCACGGCCGACCCCCACCCGTTCGCCGGCGCCTCGATGATCCCGTACAGCAGCATGCCGACCGCTCCGACCGCGAGCAGCACCCCGAGCGGGTCGAGGGTCGATTCGGTCGGGTCCGACGAATTGGGGAGCAGGAAGGCCCCGGCGAGCAGCGCCACCGCGGCGATCACGACGCTGATGAAGAAGACCGACCCCCAGGTGAAGTGCTCGAGGAGCGCCCCGGAGATCACCGGACCGAGTGATCCGCCGAGCCCGGCGCAGCCGGCCCAGATCGCGATGGCCCGTTGGCGATCGCGGGGATCGCGGAACACGTTGGTGAGGATCGACAGCGTGCCCGGCATGATGAACGCCGCTCCGAGGCCCGTGAGGGCGCGCATGGCGATGAGATGCCAGGTCTGGGTGCCGAAGGTCGCAGCGAGCGACGCGGCGCCGAAGACGACAAGACCGAACTGCAGCGAGGTCTTGCGCCCGAACCGGTCGGCGAGCGCGCCCGCGGGCAGCAGCAGCACCGCGAAGACGAGGCTGTAGGCGTCGACCATCCACTGCAGCTGGCTGGGGCTCGACCCGAGCGCGGACTGGATACTGGGAAGGGCGACGTTGAGCGACGAGTTGCCGGCGACGGTGAGCACCAGCGATCCGCACAGGACCGACAGGATCCACCAACGCCGTCGATGGATGCGATCGTCGGGTACGGGGGCGCTCACCGGGGTCGACCAGACATGACCCGGTGATGCTACGGCGAGATTCCTTCGTGATACGAGTTTGATCGCCCCCGCCGTCGTCGGGGCCGCCGATCGTCATCGGGTAGCCTCCTCCGACGATGATCCTCTCGGACCGGTCCATCAGGGAAGCACTCGACTCGGGGCGGATCGTGATCGATCCCCTCGACGATTCGATGATCCAGCCGTCGTCGGTCGACGTCACCGTCGACCGGTACTTCCGGGTGTTCCGAAACCACACGATGCCGCTCATCGACGTCAAGACGAACCTCGAGGACCTCACCGAGCTGGTCGAGATCCCCGAGGGCGACCGGTTCATCCTGCACCCGGGCGAGTTCGTGCTCGGCGCGACCGCCGAGCGGGTGGCGCTCGGCGACGACCTGGTGGCCCGGCTGGAAGGCAAGTCGTCACTCGGGCGGCTCGGCCTGTTGATCCACTCCACCGCGGGGTTCGTCGACGCAGGTTGGGACGGCTACCTCACGCTCGAGCTGTCGAACGTGGCGACGTTGCCGATCACCCTGTACCCGGGCATGAAGATCGGGCAGATCTCGTTCCTGTCGATGACCACCTCGGCCGATCAGCCGTACGGTTCGGCGTCGCTGGGGTCCAAGTACCAGGGCCAGCGAGGGCCGACCCCGAGCCGGTACTGGGAGAACTTCTCGAACTGAGCGGGCCTGCCGGCCCCCGGTCGACTGCGGTGTTCAGTCGGTGGACTCGGGAGCTTCCTGTTCGGGCGCCGGGTCGAGTGCCGGTTCTCCGGCGCCCACCGGGGCGAGGACCGCGGGGTCGATGCGACGTTCGCCGTTCTCGATCGCATCGAGCACGGTGATCGCGATGTCGGCGACCTGCACGTCGTCGCCGGCGCCGGCGCCCTTCACGCCGTCGTCGAGCATGATGTAGCAGAACGGGCACGCCGTGGCGACGCGGTCGGCGCCGGTGTGGATCAGCTCTTCGGCACGATCGTCGTTGATCTTGGTGCCGATGTTCTCCTCCATCCACATGCGCGCCCC
>CAZQSU010000137.1:0-6813 GCA_964595905.1 uncultured Iamiaceae bacterium | reverse complement strand
ACCGTCCCCGTCCGCAGAATCCGAGGCCGCAAACCACACTCAGCCGCGTAGAGCCAGCAACGCCGGTGGAGTCAGTCGATCGAGAAGTCAGCCGACCCGGGCCACGCCAGCCAGGATTCGGTGCCCCACATCGGTGCCGCTGCTACGTGATGGCTCACATAGATTGCGTTGACCTCGTCGGGCGGCCCGTCAACGAATGGGCCGATCTGGCCCAGAGTGATGAATCCGGCCTCGGCAAGAGCAATGTGACAATCAAACAGCGCTGCAATGGACCGGCACAGAGGGATGATCGCCGGGTTCGAATCCGTTTCGCAGTAGAGAAGGCGACCCGGCTCATCATCCATGTCGTAGAGGATGCTGTCGTGAGACGCGCCGGCCACCACGAGTGCGCGCGGGCCCGGCTCCATTCCGAGAAGCCCGCCGAGGCGGAGATCAGCGATGGCTTGCGTCTTCAGCGAATTGGAGACGCCGACGAGGCCACGCGTCGGTTCTTCGTATACCCCGATCCACTCGGTCGAGTCGATGAGGTTACCGCCATTGTGAACTCTCAACAGCTCCACGAGGTCGTCTGGAAGACCGAATCCCAGCGCGTCCTCTGCCCCCGCGATCTGCAATTCGGTGGCGGGAGGCCGCAACCACGGGGCATCGTCGCTGATGCCGGCGAGGTCGAAGAACCTGTGCAATTTCTCGTCCAATCCGACCGCGCTCATGGGCAGAACCGGATGGAGCGTTCGCCATTGGTGATTTGAGCCGCTGAAAGCGGCACCACGAGGAACACAGTATTCACGCTGACGTTGCAAGTTGCGTAGAAGCTTCCCAGATCACTGCCACCGTTGCTATTTTCGGCACCGTCGATGACCCGAAGGTGGGCACCTGGGCCACCTTGTGCGGTCCTGTACCAGGGCCACTCATCGCACCCGGTGGGCGGGCTCGCGCTGCTCGACCCCTGGCAGTAGTACGGTGAGTTCTTGTACCATCCTCTGGTCGGACTTCCGGTCGGGCTGGTCGCTCTCGTCAATATCTGCCATTGAATCTGCGGTGGAGTCGGATTGCCGGTCTGGGTATCGACGCCGTTGTGTTCGCCGTAGAGCACGTCACGGATATGAAGGCTCGCAGATATCATCGAAGCCCCACCCGGTGCCGTGCTCCCGCCCGGCTCGTACACCTTGAACAGCTCACAGACGTGCCTGGTCACTCCACCGCCCATGTCGATGAGACCCGTGATCGGGTCAACAAGCGAACCAAACCCACCGAGCCAGGAAATCACCTCGTCAAGAGCGATGTCTCTGACGCAGTTTTCCATTGCCAACTGCGCCGCTTGCGTCAGCTGCTCGCCCGAATACCCCGGATTGTCCGCTGCCACGGTCGGCAAGCGCGTCATCACATCGTTGATCACCCCTGGGTCGGCCTGCACCGTCGCGATGGTCTGCGGATCATCGGTCACTCGGACCACGTCGAGGGGCAAGTCATCGAAGCTGATATGTGTGAACGCGGTGACGACCAGGGTCGCTGCGAGCACGACTCCCACCTCCGGCGCGCTGACGCTTCCGGCCAAGAGCAGCAAAGTCTCGTCATCGAGGACCACCACGAAGGCGGCGCCCGCACTCGCAACGAGAGACTTGGTGAAGATGTCGTTCGGGTCGCACTCGGTCGCTGACAACTGGACCGGCAGGTCATCAATGCATGAGGAGTCGTCTTCGTAGCAACCTTGACGTTGCTCGCCGTCGACCACCGTCGGTTCGGTGTAGAACACGTTGCCACCGGCCTTGATACAAGCTTCCGCCGTCGCCGGCGGGCATCCGTCACCGGACGAACTCAGGTGCAACTCCCACTCGTAATCGCTCACGAACCCGCTCGTGTCCTCGAAGCTGAGGGTCACGTCCTGCGCGCTCGAGCCGTTCGTCCACGTCTCGTCCACCGTGGCCGAAGAGTTCTTCGGTACGGCACCTGAGACACCGATCGGGTGCAGCTCCCATGGCAGCGGGAACGCGAAGAAGCCGCTCATGTTGTCCTTCACCGTGCCGGTGACCGCGATCTCGGCTCCCGCAGGGAAGTTCACCGTGGCGGTCCGCGACCCCGAGACCAGCGAACCGCCTACCACCTTGCCCGACAATGTCGCTTGACAACCCGATGGTGTCGATCCCGGAGACTGCGGCGGCCCCTCACATGCCGCCGCAACGGCGACCAACGCCAGCACCAGGACGACACAGGCGCCCCCCTCATCCGGGATCTGGCGGACGCATTCGTGCGCAAGTTCATCGGGACTCCTCACTCTCAACTTACGCTCAGTTTATATGACTTCTGTCACTCCGGCAAGAGGTCGACCGGCATTGCCCCTTCGATGCGCGTCCGCAGTCACGCGCATTCCGCCCGGCCGCAAGCGTCCCCGGACGCCCGCGTCGGCCCCGACCTAAACTCGAACCCCTGACCCGTCTCGAAACTTGGAGGGAAAGGGCTGCCATTCGACCTTTTCGCTCCAAATTTCGTCTGACGACGGCGCGTTCAGGCCGGGGGGAGGCCCTGTTGGGTGTCGAGCATCTGGGCCATGACCATGCGGATGAACTCATCCGCCTCGTCGGTCAACCCGCCGGCGACCCCGCCGTAAACCGCGCCCGAGAACGGGGTCTCGTCGGGGTGCTCCCGGGCATACGCGACGGCCTCGGCGAGGTCCGCCGCGAACGCGTCGGCAACCCCCGGTTCGGTCTGGGGGCGGGTCACACACATGTGCAGCGCGTTCGGGTACTGCTGGCCATTGAACCGCCAACCCTTCTCGCGCATCTTGTCGTTGACGATATAGATGTCGAAGTCGTCGGAGGTGAAGCTGAACAGGAACGTCGGATTGCCGATGATCCGCAGCTCGGGGTGCGACCGCACCGCCTCCTGCATCGTCGCGGAGGTTTCGAAGATCTTCTCCGCGTAGCCCCGGTAGCCCTCACGACCCAGCGACACCAGTGACGCCCACGTCGCCGCCAGCAGACCCACCGAACGCGACCCGTCCATGCCCGGTGAGGTGTACTTGCCGCCGCTCCACCCGGTCAGGAAGAAGTACTGGGAGTTCCGTAGGGCCTTGTCGGCGAACATGACCACCGAGGTGCCCTTGAGCGAGTACCCGTACTTGTGGGTGTCGGCCGAGATCGACGTGACCCCGGGGACCCGGAAATCGAAATCTTCGATGTCGTAACCGAGCTCCTGGCCGAAGGGCAGGATGAACCCGCCCAGGCAACAGTCCACGTGCAGGCCCACTCCCCGCTCGAGCGCCAGTGCGCCCAGCTCGCCGATCGGGTCGACGATGCCGTAGCCGTAGTTGCACGCCGAACCGACGATCGCGATGGTGTCGTCGTCGATCAGCTTCGCCAGCTCGTCCACGATCACCTGACCCGATTCCGGATCGATCGGCGCGTGACGCAGCTCGATCCCGAACAGGTGACACGCCTTGTCGAACGCCGGGTGGGCCGTCTCGGGCTTCACCACGTTGGGGTGTTTGATGCCCCGGGTCTGCGCGGCGTGCTCGCGGTAGGCGAGCATCGCGTGGGTGATCGACCCGGTGCCCCCCGAGGTGACCAGCCCGACCGGCTCGGTGTCGGTGCGCGCGTCGGCATGGAACAGATCCAGGGTCATTGCGATGATCTCGCCCTCGAACCGGGTCGCCGACGGGCACATGTCGCGCTGCAGCGCGTTCATGTGCGCGTACAGCCCGAACGCCTCGGTCAGGAACGCGTAGTGACTGTGGTCGCCGCAGTACATCGTGCCCGAGCACTTGCCGCCCTCCCAGGCGGCGTCCTCCTCGGCTGCCATCGTGCGCAGCTCGTCGATGATCTCGTCCCGCGCCCGCCCGGCGGCGGGGAGCGTGCGATTGACCGGGTAACGGTCCGCGTACGGGTAGTCCGAACTCATGGAGGCCTCCAGAGAGTGGCGTGGTGCCCCTTGTCTACCAGCCTGGATTCGACCGGCGGGCACCGCGGTCGCGTCAGACGACGCTCGCCGATGAGGGCGCTACTCGCCCTTGACGTCCGGTCCCCAGCGCTCGTTCACGAGCTTCTGGGCGGCGTCGACCTGGGCGGGAATCGGTACGGTCTGCTTGGCCAGGCGCTCGGCGGTGAGCCCGAGGTCACCGACCCGGCCCAGGTCGGAAGCACCGAGCGTGCCGGCCGCGTACAGGGCCGGGAAGCGGGTGGGGACGGCCCCGCCCTGCAGGAACGCCCGGGCGCCCGCGTCGGACAGCAGGAACGCGAGCCACAATTGGGCCGCGTCGGGGTGTGGTGACCCCTTCACCGCACACTGGGCGTAGAAGCTCGGGTAGAAGGAATCAGCGGGGATGATGCGCATCTCGGGTGCGGCCTTCGCGCCCTTCTGGGCCATCTGGGCGACCGTGCGGGCGAAATCGAAGTTGTTCAGCATCGTGACCGCGACGTCGCCGGACGACATGACCTCGGTGATGCCGAGCTTGCCCGGGTCGAAGACTCCGTCACCGGCGAGCTCGGCGAAGAAGTCGATGCCCGGACCGATGTCGTCGAAGGTGCCGCCGAGCGCCAACGCGACCGTCCACACCGCGGCGAAGGCGACCGCGGACGCGAGTGGTCCGGCCGCCTCGGTCGTACGTGGATCGCCGGGAAAGCCCATGGCGCCCTCGGGGAGCGCCTTGAGATCTTCCGGTGTCGCCGGCGGCTCCTTGCCGTCCAGCAGTGCCGGGTTCGACACGATGCCGACGACCCCGTAGTACGAGGAGACCCACAGGCCGTCGGGGTCCTTCGCGGCACTCGGCACGTCGGTCCATCCGTCGGGGAGGGAGCGGACCAGCAGGCCGTCCTTCGCGGCGTCGATCGCGTAGCTCATACCCACGTCGATCACGTCGGGCTGTGCCGCCTTGCCCTTCTGCTCCCGGATGGTGTCGATCTCCATCCCGGAGCCGGCCAACGGTTCGGCCAGGTTCACCTTCAGCCCCGACGACGCCTTGAACGAGTCCAGCAGCGGCCCGTACGCGGACTCGTCGGAGTCGGAGATGGCGATGAGGTTCAGGCTGCCCTCGCGCTTGGCCGCGGCGAGCAGTTCGTCGGAGCCACCGGCGACCGTCGACGACGGCATCGTCGTCGTGGACGGCGCCGCCGACTTCGACGACGACGAACAGGCGGAAGCGACCGACGGCAGGGCGATGGCGCCGGCGCCGGCGAGCCCCAAGCGGATCAGTGCCCGTCTGGACAGATCGGTTGGCGGCATGGCGACTCCTCCGAGCTCTCCCGCTCGCCACAGTACCGAATGCCCTCCCGGCGCCGTGGCACCCCCGGCGCGAGGTGACCCCGCCCGGCTACGTTTGGAGGTCGATCCCGGCGGAGGCCACCGCGCCACCGACGACGCGAGCTGGTCCGTATCCCATGCCCCGAAGAGACGCCGACCCAAACCCGACCAGGGGACGGATCCGACGCCGGAGGCGCCGCATCCGCGGCGCCGCGCCGCGCTCAACACGTCGAAGCCGCAAACGATCAGGAGCGTCACTGGTCTACCGGTCGCGGGCGATCCTGAGCATCGTCCTGGCCCTGGCGAACCTGGGCGGTGCGGTCATCGTCTTCGTGTTCAGCGTCTGGCTGATCCCCTCGTCGTCGATCCCGAACGGAGCGGCGCTCGTGAAATGGAACGGGATCGCCGCCGTCGTCTACGCGGTCGTGGCAACCCAGATCGGGGCCGTGTGGGGGCGGATCAGCCTGAGTGCGTACGAGCAGTGGCTCATCGAGGACCGCCATCCGACACCGCGAGAGGTGCGACGGACCCTCGGAGCACCGCGTCGACTCACCGTGATCCAGATCACGATGTGGGCCGTGGCCGCCGTGGGCTTCACCGTGGTCAACGGCGTGATCGAACCGAGCCTCATCGCCCGGATCGCGATGACGGTCGTCGGTGGCGGGCTGACGACGGCCGCGCTCACCTTCCTGCTCGCCGAGCGGATCACCCGACCGGTGGTCACCCGGGCCCTCGAGCACGACCCCGAACCGGCGCGCCACGCCGCGGGCGTCACGTCGCGCATGTTGTTGAGCTGGACGATGGGCACCGCGATCCCGATCTTCGGCATCCTGGCCGCCGGTACGGGGTTCTTCATCACCGGCGAGGGCACCCGGACCCAGTTGGCGATCGCCATGGTCGCCCTCGGCGGCACCGCGCTGATCGTCGGATTCACGATCACGCTCCTGGGAGCGCGCTCGGTCGCCGGACCGGTGCGGTCGGTCCGCGAAGCCATGGCACGGGTCGCCGAGGGAGATCTCGACGTGACCGTCGCGGTCGACTCGTCGACCGAGGTCGGACGATTGCAGTCGGGATTCAACCGCATGGCGACGGGGTTGCGCGAACGTGAACACCTGCGTGACCTGTTCGGGCAACACGTCGGCACCGACGTCGCCCGCACCGCACTGGAACGGGGCATCGACCTCCGAGGGGAGACGAGACAGGCGACGGTGTTGTTCGTGGACGTCGTGGCATCGACCGGATTGGCCGAGCGTCTTCCGCCCCGTGAGGTGCTGAGCCTGTTGAACCGTTTGTTCACGGTCGTGATCGAGGTGGTCGACGCACACCACGGATGGATCAGCAAGTTCGTCGGAGACGCCGCGATGGCGGTGTTCGGGGTGCCCGAGTGGATCGACGATCATCCCGGCGCCGCACTCGCCGCGGCACGGCAACTGGCCGTCGAACTCGACCGCCGGGTACCCGAACTCGACTTCGGCATCGGCGTGGCGACCGGCACGGTCGTCGCCGGGCATCTCGGCGACCGACGTCGCTACGAGTACACCATCATCGGCGACACCGTGAACATCGCCGCCCGGCTCACCG
>CAZQSU010000136.1:0-6825 GCA_964595905.1 uncultured Iamiaceae bacterium | reverse complement strand
GTCGTGCCCCCCGAGCTGGTCGACACCCTCGAGTACCTCGCCACCACGTCGCTCACCGGCGGACGGGCCCGTCGCCGCTACACCGCCGAGGGCGAGAAGTTGCTCAACCGGGTGCTGGCCCGCACGCCCGGCGGACGGGCCCGCGCCGCCTCGCTCGCCGAGGTCAACCAGGCCCTGGGCGCCCTCGCGGGGCGTGACCTGCACCGCGTGCGGGTCGCCACCCGGGTGCCGGGCAGCCACACGGTGCGCCTCGAGACCGACGGGGTCGTGCTCACCCTCGGGTTGTCGACCGACGGGGTGACCGTCGAGAGCGTGGCGCTGTGACCATCGTCGAATCCCGCCCTTTCCCCGCGACCGCTGCGCCCCGGACCCCGACCCACCTGGATCGGCTCGAGGCCGAGGCGATCCACATCCTGCGCGAGGCCGTCGCCGAGGCCGAGAACCCGGTCATGCTGTACTCGATCGGCAAGGACTCGTCGGTCATGTTGCACCTGGCCCGCAAGGCCTTCCACCCCTCGCCGTTGCCGTTCCCGCTGCTGCACGTCGACACGACCTGGAAGTTCCGGGCCATGTACGAGCTGCGCGACCGGGTCGCCGCCACCGACGGCGTCGAACTGATCGTGCACCGCAACCCCGACGCCGTCGCCGCCGGCATCAACCCCTTCGACCACGGCTCGGCGGTGCACACCGACGTCTGGAAGACCGAAGGGCTCAAACAGGCTCTGGCCGTGCACCACTTCGACGTCGCCTTCGGTGGCGCCCGGCGCGACGAGGAGGCGTCGCGGGCCAAGGAACGGATCTTCTCGATCCGTTCCGCCGAGCACCGCTGGGACCCCAAACGGCAGCGTCCCGAGCTGTGGAACCTCTACAACACCCGCCTGATGCGGGGCGAGAGCGTGCGGGTGTTCCCGCTGTCGAACTGGACCGAGTTGGACGTGTGGCTGTACGTGCTGCGCGAGCAGATCGAGGTGGTGCCGCTGTACTTCGCGGCGCCCCGGCCGGTGGTGCGACGCGACGGCGCGCTGATCATGGTCGACGACGATCGGTTCCGGCTCGACCCGGGCGAGACGCCCGAGATCCTCGACGTGCGGTTCCGCACCCTGGGGTGCTATCCGCTCACCGGTGGCATCGAATCGACCGCCACCGACCTCGAGTCGGTGATTCTCGAGATGGTCGCCTCGACCACCTCTGAACGCCAGGGTCGGGTCATCGACTTCGACGGGTCGGGCTCGATGGAACGCAAGAAGCGTGAGGGCTATTTCTGATGGCGCCGACGACGCCTGTGCGTGCCGCGGCCGAGACGTCCGGCGCAGCCGCCCTGGATGCGTTCCTCGCGGAGCATCAGTGGCGTTCCACCCTGCGCTTCATCACCTGCGGGTCGGTCGACGACGGCAAGTCCACCCTGATCGGCCGGCTGCTGTTCGAGGCGAACCTGGTGCTGGAGGACCAGTTGCGCCCCCTCGAGGTCGACTCCCGCAAGGTCGGCACCCGCGGCGCAGACCTCGACTTCGCGCTGCTGGTCGACGGCCTGCAGGCCGAACGCGAACAGGGCATCACGATCGACGTCGCCTACCGGTTCTTCTCCACGCCGACCCGGCAGTTCATCGTCGCCGACACCCCGGGGCACGTCCAGTACACGCGCAACATGGCCACCGGGGCGTCCACCGCGGATCTGGCCGTCATCCTCGTCGACGCCACCAAGGGAGTGGTCGCCCAGACCCGTCGGCACACGCATCTGGTGGCACTGATGGGCATCGACCAGGTGGTCCTGGCGGTCAACAAGCTCGACCTGGTCGACTACGACCGCGTCGCGTTCGAGTCCCTCGCGGCCGATTACGCCGCGTTCGCAGACCACATCGGCATCGCCTCGGTGACGCCCATCCCGCTGTCCGCGGTCGAAGGCGCGAACCTCACCACACCCAGTGTGCACACTCCCTGGTACACCGGGCCGACGCTGCTCGGCGCGCTCGAGGCCGCACCGACGGGCTCGGTGGCAGCCGACGGGCCGTTGCGTCTGCCCGTGCAGTGGGTGAACCGCCCTGATGCATCCTTTCGGGGGTTCTCGGGGCAGATCCTGTCCGGAACGGTCGCGCCCGGCGACGAAGTCGTGGTCCTGCCCTCTGGTGAGTCCAGTGTGGTGGCGCGGGTCGTGACCGCGGACGGCGACCTCGCTGTGGCCTCGGCCGGTGACTCGGTCACCGTCACCCTCACCGACGAGATCGACGTGAGCCGCGGCGACGTGTTCAGCGCCCCTGGCGAGCGGGCGACGGTCTCGGACCGCTTCGCTGCGCACCTGGTCTGGATGGCCGACAAGGCGCTGGTCCCGGGGCGTCGCTACCGGGCCAAGATCGGCACCGTGACGGTGGGTGCCACGATCGCCCGACCGCTGCGCACGCTGGATGTGGAGCACCTCGACCTCGTTTCGGCCGACACCCTCGAATTGAACGACATCGGCGAGGTCACCGTCACCCTCGACACGCCGGTGGCCTTCGACCGTTACCGCGACACCCGGGGCCTGGGCGGGTTCATCCTGATCGACCGCATGACCAACGACACGGTCGCCGCCGGCATGGTCGACGAGCCCCTGGCATCCCGCGCCGACATCCACTGGCAGCACCTCGAGGTCGATCGTGCCGCCCGGGCCGAACTGATGGGTCATGGCAGTGCCGTGGTGTGGATGACCGGCCTTTCGGGCGCCGGCAAGTCGACGATCTCGAACGTGGTCGAGCGCAAGCTGCACACCCGCGGCATCCACACGTTTCTGCTCGACGGTGACAACCTGCGTCACGGGCTGTGCCGCGACCTGGGCTTCAGCCCCGCCGACCGGACCGAGAACATCCGCCGGGCCGGCGACGTCGCGGCGCTGCTGCACCAGGCCGGCCTGGTCGTGATCGCCGCGTTCATCTCGCCCTACGCGGCCGAGCGTGCGGCCGTGCGCGAGCGGTTCGTGCCCGGCGAGTTCTTCGAGGTGTTCGTCGACACGCCGTTGCGGGTCGCCGCCGAGCGCGACCCCAAGGGCCTCTACGCCCGGGCCGAGCGGGGTGAGCTGCCCGACTTCACCGGGGTCGACGCTCCCTATGAGCTGCCCGCGGAAGCCGAGCTGCGCATCGACACCACGGCGACCAGCGCCGAGCAGGCCGCCGACGCGGTGATCGAGCTGCTGGAACGCAACGGGATCCTGTGATGGTGCCCGCGGTGGCGGTCCCGGTGCGGGCGCGCGTCGGTTCAGCGCAGGTCGATGCCGGCCACTTCGCCGATGACGAACACACTCGGCGACGCGAGCAGCGCTTCGTCGATGTCGCCGAGGGTCGCCCGGGCCACGACCTCGTCCGGCGTGGTCGCCGAGTGGGCCGCGGCGACCGGCGTGTCGGGTCTCGCACCGGCGGCGATCAGGTGCGTGGCGATGCGGGCCATGCGGGCGGCGCCCATCATCACCACGATCGTGCCACCGAGGGCGACGAGCGCCTCGGCGTAGCCGGGCGCCCATGCGTCGGGTTCCTCGTGGCCGCTGAGCACGGTGAAGGTGCGGGTCACCCCTCGGCAGGTCAATGGCGCGCCGGCCGCGGCCGGAGCGGCGAGTACCGACGAGATGCCCGGGACGACCGTGTGGTCGATGCCCGCAGTGCGCAGCGCCTCGACCTCTTCGGCGCCGCGGGCGAAGATGTAGGGGTCGCCGCCCTTGAGCCGCACGACGGTGTCGTGGCGGCGACCGTAGGAGACGAGCAGGTCGTTGATCTGGTCCTGGGAGACGGGCGCGGAGCCGGGCGCTTTGCCGACGTCGACGATCTCGGCGTGGGGCGCGGCGAGCGCGAGCAGGGGCTCGGCGAGGCGGTCGTGAAGGATCACGTCCGCGGCGGCGAGCAGTTGCGCGCCGCGCACGGTGATGAGTTCGGGGTCACCCGGCCCGGCGCCGACGAGATGGACGGTCACGGGCGGCGGTCGGTCTTCGAGGGCTGCGGCACGGAAGCGAGCATAGATGACTGATTTGGTCGGGATTCAGTCGTCGGTCCGGACGGCACCGCTCGGCGTGGGGGCCGCGTACCCGGTCAGCCTCGACCTGCACGGCAGATCGGTGCTGGTCGTCGGAGCCGGTCGGGTGGCGCTTCGCAAGGTGTCCGGCCTGGTCGCCGCCGGCGCGAAGGTGACGGTGGTCGCGCCCGAGACCGACCCCGGGGTCGACGCACTGGCCGAGGCCGAGGTGATCGCCGTGGAGCGGCGTGCGTACCGGACCGGCGAGGCCGACGCCTACCGGCTGGTCGTGACCGCCACCGGCGTACCCGACGTCGACGCACAGGTCGCGGCGGACGCCGACGACGCGGGGGTGTGGGTGAATGCCGCGGACGATCCGGCGAACTGCTCGTTCATCCTCCCGGCGATCCACCGGGACGGGCCGGTCTCGATTGCGGTGTCGTCGTCGGGCACGTCGCCGGCGCTCGCATCGTGGCTGCGGGACCGCACCGACGGACTCATCGACGAATTGCTGGGTGACGCGACCGGCGAGGTGGCCGCGCTGCTCGCCGCGGCTCGGGCACAGGTCAAGGCGACGGGACGCTCCACCGAGACGATCGACTGGCGCAGGCTGCTGGGCGGCCCCTTCCCCGGGTTGGTCCGTGACGGCCACCTCGACGCGGCCCGGCGCCTGCTCGACGAGACGATCGCCTGAGGTCGCCGCGGTGCCCGTCGCCGAACTCGCACTCGCCGGGCTGTGTGTCGGCTTCCTCGTGGGCATGACCGGCATGGGTGGCGGCGCGATCATGACGCCGCTGCTGGTGCTGGGCTTCGGGGTGAGCCCCACCGCCGCAGTCGGCAGCGACCTGGCGGTGTCGTTGGCGATCAAGCCGGTGGGGGCGGTCGTGCACCAGCGGGCCGGCACGGTCCGGTGGGACCTCGTGCGCTACCTGCTGCCCACAGCGGTGCCCGCAGCGTTCGCCGGCGCGTGGCTGATCTCGCTGCTCGGTGACGGCGGCGTCGCCGACGACGTGGTCCGAGCGGGGATCGGCGTCGTCCTCGTGGTCGGGGTTGCGGCGATGATCGTCCAGTCGGTCGTCGCCGAACGGCGCGGGCCGACGACCGGCCCATGTGCGCTGCGCCCGCTGGCGACCCTGGTCGTGGGGTTGATCGGTGGACTGATGGTCGGCTTCACGTCGATCGGTTCGGGCTCGGTGATCATCGTGCTGCTGGTGCTCCTTCATCCGGGTCTGCGCCCGTCGGAGCTGGTGGGCACCGACCTGGTGCAGGCGATCCCGCTGGTCGCCGCGGCGCTGGTCGGCCACCTGTTCTTCGGGACGGTCGAACTCGGCCTGAGTGCCGTGTTGGTCCTCGGTGCCCTACCGGGCGTGTACCTGGGCGCGAAGGCGACGGTGCGCCTGCCGTCAGGAGCGGTGCGCTCGACGCTGTGTGTGCTCCTGCTCGGTTCGGCGTTGGCGCTGTGGCAGGTCCCCACGGGGATCCTGCTCGGCGCGTGTGCGACCTTCGCCGTGGTGTCGATCGTGGCGGCGCTGCGTCGACCTCGTCGGCGCACGCACCGGCCGGTCGGCACGCTCGAAGGTGTGGTCGACGATGCCCCGTGCGATCCGGTGGATGCAGTGGTCGCGGCCGGCGTCGGTTCGTCGTCGGCGTGACGGCTCGGCCATCATCGGTTCCCAGATGGCCATGCAACGACTCCCCACCGATCCGGCCGCGTTGGTCGATGCCGTCGTCGACGGTGACCGCCGTGCCCTCGCGCGGGTGCTCTCGATCGTGGAGCGGGGCGACGACGAGGCGCGAGAGATCGGTCGGCTGGTCTTTCCCCAGACCGGGCGGGCGACCACCGTGGGCGTCACGGGCGCGCCCGGCGCGGGCAAGTCCACCCTCACCAGCGCCCTGGTCGCCCACGCACGGAGCATCGGAGAACGCCCCGCCGTGCTGGCAGTGGATCCGTCGTCGCCGTTCTCGGGTGGGGCGATCCTGGGAGACCGGGTGCGCATGGCCGAGCATGCGCTCGACCCCGAGGTGTTCATCCGTTCGATGGCGACCCGCGGACACCTGGGTGGGTTGACCCTGGCGGTGCCCGAGGCGATCCGGGTGCTCGACGCGGCCGGGTACGGCTGGGTGATCGTCGAGACCGTCGGGGTGGGCCAGGTCGAGGTCGAGATCGTTTCCCAGGCCGACACGACCGTGGTGGTCGTGAACCCGGGCTGGGGTGACGCGGTGCAGGCGAACAAGGCCGGGCTGATGGAGATCGCGGACGTCTTCGTGATCAACAAGGCCGACCGGGACGGCGTGCGCCAGACCCGCCACGACCTCAAGGCGATGCTCCAGATGGGCGATGCGCGGGGCTGGACCCCGCCGATCGTCGAGGCCGTGGCCACCGAGGGTCGGGGCGCGGCCGAGCTGTGGGAGGCGATCGGCGACCACATGGACCACCTGCGCGCCACGGGTGAGCTCGAGGTCCGCCGCCGGCGCCGCCTCGGTGACGAGTTGGAGAGTGTGGTCACCGAACGCCTGCGCAGGCGTGCCGCCACACTCATGGGCGGCGGCGACGACGAGGACGGGTCGGCGGACCTGATCGAACGGGTCCGGTCGGGAGAGGTCGACCCCTACGCCGCCGCGGACGAACTGCTCGGCCCCCTCGGCGCCTGACTCGACGCATCGTCGTCTGCGGGATTCCCCGCACTCCGACCCCCACCGCTCTGCGAAATTTGCAGTAATCTGCCGCTCACGGCGGCTTTTCTCTGCAAATTTCGCCGACCTCATGGCACTCGCCATGGTCACCATCGGCAGCGACCCGCCCGCCCTACCAGGCCGAAAATGACCCACGGATCAGACAGGAGGACCCCTTTGGCT
>CAZQSU010000135.1:0-6885 GCA_964595905.1 uncultured Iamiaceae bacterium | reverse complement strand
CCTCCCAGCGCCCGCGCCTCGTCACGGAGCAGTCGCGACCGCGGATCCTCGGTCCGGTAGACGGCATGACCGAACCCCATGATCCGCTCGCCGGCCAGCACCTTGCGGGTCACGACCTGGCGAGCGCGCTCCGGCGCACCGATCTCGTCGAGCAGGTCGAGCGCCCTGCTCGGCGCGCCGCCGTGCAACGGCCCACTCAGAGCGCCGATCGCGCCGGTGACACAGGCCCCCAGGTCGGCACCGGTCGACGCGATGACCCGGGCGGTGAACGTCGAGGCGTTGAAACCATGGTCGAGCGTGGCGACCAGGTAGCGCTCGATCGCACGGACCTGCTCGGGGGCCGGTTCGGTGCCGGTGAGCATCCACAGGTAGTTCGCCCCGTGGCCGAGATCGTGACGAGGTGGAACGATCTCGTCGCCGTGGCCGAGGCGGTGCAGCGCCGCGAGCAACGTCGGGGTCAGCGCTCCGACGAAGAGGGCATCGGCCCGGCGAGTCGCAGAGTCGAGGTCGAACACGGGTCGACACCCCCGTGCCGCGGCCGCGAGCGACAACGCCGATCGGAGGCCCTCCAACGGTGCGGAGCACGAGGCGATCTCGGGAAGGACGCGTTGCACCTCGGACGGGATCGTGCGCAGCTCGGCGGTTGCTGCGAAGAACGCGTCCCGTTCTCGTCGGGTCGTCGGCAGCCGACCGTCGACCAGCAGCATCCAGGCGTCCTCGAACGGACGTCGGGTGGCGAGGTCGATCGCCGAGTACTGGCGGTAGTGGTAGAAGCCCTCGGCCCCACGCACGTCACCGACCGACGTCTCGGTGACCTCGACACCCTTGAGGCCTCGGGGGACATCGGCCGGGCCGATCCGGGCGAGACGTGCCAGATCCCGGAGCGAGACGATGCCGACGAGGACGTCGTCGTCGGTGACGGGCATGTGCCGGAAGCCCCGCTCCCGCATGAGCTCGAGGACCGCGCCCGGCTCCAACGAGCCGTCGATCGTCTCCGCGGGCGCGGTCATCGTGTCGGCGACCCGCAGGCCGCCGATGTCGGATGCGTCCGCGACGCGCAGCACGTCGCGCTCGGTGACGATGCCGACGGGTCGGGCGGGGGCGGCGTCGACCACCCAGCCGACCCGGTGTTCGTGCATGCTCCTGATCGCCTCGGGGAGCGGGGCGCCCACGTGGCTGGTCACCACCGGTGCGGTCATGATGTTCCTGATCGGCTCCATGCCGTGATCGTGCTCCCGCGGCGCAACAGAATCAACATTGATTATCGTCATGTGGATGGTGCTGCTCAGCGTCGAGGAGACCGCCGCCCGGCTGGGGGTCAAGAACGCCACGGTGTACGCGTACGTCAGTCGGGGGCACCTGCGTCGGCGACGACAGCCCGGGTCACGACGGAGCTGGTTCGACGCGGCCGACGTCGAACGCGTCGCCCGCCGGGGCCGCCCGAGACGCACGACCCGACCACCCGCACTCGACTTCACGATCGAGACGGCGTTGACCACGCTCGACGACGACGTCGTCCGCTACCGGGGCCGCAATGCCCTCTCCCTGGCGCGGACCGCGGCGTTCGAAGAGGTCGCCGAGTGGCTCTGGTCGGGTGACCGTGCCGACAGCGCCACGGTGCCGTGGGCCCCCCGGTCGATCGAGCTACCCGAGGTGCCCGACCCACGCGATCGACTCCGGCTGGCGGTCGTGCTCACGTCCGCTGCGGACCCGCCGCTGCCGGCCGCGGGCCCGGCCGCGATCAAGGCGCACGCCCGGTCGTTGATCGCGACGATGACCGCCGCGGTCGCGGACCGGGACGACCGACGCGCCGCTCGCTTGTCGCTTCCCGGCCGAACCGAGTCGCTGCGGGGGACGATCGCCGGCCGGCTCTGGGGTGCGCTCACCCCGAGACGAGCGACCCCGGAAGCGGTCGCCGCCCTGAACGCCGCCCTCGTCCTGCTCGCCGACCACGAACTCGCGGTGTCGACCGTCGCCGCCCGCGTCGCCGCCTCGGCCCGGGCCGACGCCGGCGCGGTCGTGCTCACCGGGCTGGGACCACTCGCCGGTCCGCTGCACGGTGGCGCCTCGCGTGGCGCCTACGCCCTGCTCGAGGCCGCATTGGCCGCGGGAGTGGACCGGGCGCTGGCCGAGGTCGCGGCGAAGTCGCGGCGGGTGCCGGGGTTCGGGCACCGCGTGTACGGCGGCGGCGATCCGCGTGCCACGGTCCTGTTGGACCTGGTCCGCCACGCCTACCCGGCACACCGCGCGCTGGCGGTTGCCGATCGGCTGGTGGCCGTCGTCCGTCGGCGCCGGCAGGTCGAGCCCAACATCGACTTCGCCCTGGCCGTGTTCGCGTCGGCTGCCGACATGCGGGCGGATGCCGGTGAGACCATCTTCACGATCGCCCGGACGGCCGGCTGGATCGCCCATGCCCTCGAGGAATGGGACGAGGCGCCCTTGCGCTACCGGGCACGGGCCGTGCCGAGAAGGACCGTGCCCGCGGGCACGGATCGACGGCCGACGACGCCGAAAACGCGGTCTGTTTGCTGAATGCAGCGCGAAAACCGGGCCTCTCCGCTCCATTCGCCCCGGAGTTCGGTCGAGGGGCGGGGGCGGGTCGGTCGGGGGCGGGTCAGACCGGGGTCGGGTCGGCCAGGTGGTCGGGTCGGTCGAGGGGCTCGCCGGCCTCGTCTCGCAGGAACGCCGCGGGGCCCGTCGCCAGGCGGGTGGGACGGGTCGCCGGTGCGACCGGTGCCTCAGGGGCGGAGGTCACCGGAACCGGCCAGCGGGTCAGCAGCGCCGGATACCGCCCCTCGAGCACGCCCGGGTCGGGAGCACGACCCGGGACCGCTTGCCGGTCACCGACCGCGAGCGGCTCGACCACCGCCACACACGGGCGCCTCCGGAGCCGCGCCAGTCCCTTGCGGAATCCGCCTTCGTCGGCGCGTACCGACAGCCGGAGGCCGAGGGCAGGGCTGACGAGCAGGTGCCGCCCGTCGAGGTCGTGCCAGCGGAGCTGCGGGTCGACCACGAACCGCCCGACCGGAAGGTGCGCGTCCTTGGCAACGGCCGGGCAACTCACCGTCGGCGGCACGGGTTCGACACCTCGCCCGACGGTCTTCGACGACACGATCGTCGCCTCGGTTCCCGTCGGTGACAGCCAGCGGCTCGCGGTCAGCAACGACGGAGACCGCGGCCGCACCACGGCGACGTCGAGACACTCGATCTCCTGCCACCCCGTGACCCGATCGTGCCTCATGGCTCCACGTTACCGAGCCCGCGCGGCAGCCGACACCGGCACGTGAGCGGGGCGTCGCAGCACCTGCGGCCGGTCGCGTCAGTCCGGCGGGGTCGCTGCGAACCCGAGCAGTTCACTGAAGACCGCCATGGTCCGCAGCACCACCATGTCGCCCCGTTGCGGTCCCACGATCTGCAATCCGATCGGCACGCCGCGGGAGTCGAGCCCCACCGGGATGGTGCCTGCGGGTGAACGGGTCAGGTTGAACGGATAGGTCATCTGCACCCAGTTGTCCTCGGACTTCCCGTCGATCGTGCCGACACCACCGGGAGGGCCCGCCAATCCGGCGACCGTCGGCGTCAACAGGACCCGCCCCTGGTGCAACGTCTCGATCATGCGCAGGTTCAGGCGATGGCCCATGTCGCAGTGCTCGAGATAGTCGACTGCGCTCAGCGATTCCGCGAACCCCATCACGCTCCGCAGCATCGGATCGACGCGCTCCCATTCGGGGTGATCGCGGTAGGCACGGAGGCTGCGGAGGTTGCCGACTCCCGACAGGACGAGGAACGAACCGACCGGGTCCTCGTCGAAGAGCCCGTCGACCTCGATCACGTCGACCCCGGCGTCGGCGATGACCGCGACCGCGGCGGCGCAGGCTTGCGCGATCTCCGGGTCGACGCTCGCATAGCCCAGGTCGGGAGACCACACCACCTGACGCGGCAGGCGCAGGTCGTCCATCGCATCCACCCAGGAGCGTTCGGGGATGGGGAGCGACTGCCGGTCGGAAGGGTCGGGACCGACGACGGTGTCGAGCACCGCGACCGTGTCGGACACGGTGTTGGCGAGAATGCCCTTCACCGACAACTCCGGCCAGCCCGGTGGGTGCGGTCCGCCCACGGGAACCCGCGCCATCGACGGCTTCAGACCGGGCAACCCACACAACGCGGCGGGGATCCTGATCGATCCGCCGCCGTCCGACGCCGTCGCCAAGGGCACCAGTCCACCGGCGACCGCGGCCGCGCTGCCACCCGATGACCCCCCGGCGGAGAAGTCGGTGTTCCACGGGTTGGCCGTTCCCCCGAACAGGGCGTTGTGGGTGTCGCCTTTCCAGGCGTATTCGGGGGTGTTGGTCTTGCCCACCACGATGCACCCCGCGGCGCGCAGGCGTTCGACCAACAGCGAGTCCCTGGTCGCCGGGGGGTCATTCCGGTGCAACACCGAGCCCATCGTGGTGACGAACCCGGCGGCATCCTCCATGTCCTTCACGCCGATGGGCACACCGGCGAAAGCGCCGAGCTCTTCGCCGTTCGCCACGGCCGTGTCGATCTCGTCGGCCTCCGCGAGGGCGCGCTCGGCATCGACCGCGACGAACGCTCCCAGGTCGTCCCGCTCGTCGATGCGGGTCAAGGCGTGCTGCACCGCCTCCCGGGCGGCGAGTTCACCGTCTCTGATCATCGAGGCGAGCCGGACGGGACCGATCGTGCGAAAGTCCATGTCCCGACCGTACTCCCCCCACCGCAACTTCGGGGCGTGACGTGCCCCTGGTGGGGCGTGATGCCCCGAAGTACGCGTGGTGGCGGGGTACACCCCCCCCGGGGCCGGTGAGGCCGGGAATCAGTGGGTGCGGGGCGCCAGGCAGGTGAAGCGGGCGTCGTCGGATGACAGCCGGTACGCGGTGGCCCCGTTCGGACACGCTCCGGGGACGTTCACCTGCTCGAGCACCCGGCCGTCGTTCGGCACGTCACACGGCACCTGGATCGTCTGGGGTCCGGGCTCGACCCTGACGCACTGGCCCTGGCCGACCGCGGGTGGGGTCACGTCGTCGCTCGCACCCGTGATCGCCACGACGAGGAGGATGCCGAGCAGGACGACCACCCCGAAGCCGAGCAACAGGCGGAGGCGGAACGGTTTCGCGGGACCGGTCGGCCGGGTGGCGACCCGGGCGGTGTCGCGCCGCCGGTGCGCATCGGCGAACCACTCGTCGTAGCCACCGGGAGGTTCCGGTTCGGTCCCCGGCGGGAAGGGACTGTAGGGAACCGACGGCGGAGTCGATCCGTGACGTCGGTCGTAGCGGGCCCGACGCTCCGGGTCCCGCAGCACCTGCCACGCGGCGTTCAACTCCCGGATGTGTGCTTCGGCGTCGGCGCGCGAGCGGGGATTGTCCTGACGGTCACCGAGATGGTCCGGGTGATACCGACGCACGAGTGCCCGATAGGCACGCCGGATCTGTTCGGTGGACGCATCGTCGGCCACCCCGAGCACTTCATAGTGCGTGCGCGTTCGGCTCACATCGACCTCACAGCGGTGTCACCGACAGCGTGTCGCTTTTCCGGGCGCTCGGCAAACGCACTCAGGCCAGGCGGGCGGCCACCGTCTCCAGACCGGCCACGCGGGAGCCCTTCACCAACACCGCGTCACCGCCGCCGAGCCGGGCGCCGCCCAGCAGGATCACGACCTCGCCGGCGCCTCCCACGGCGTGTGCGGCCGGACCGTACAGGCTCGTACCCACCGCGATCACGGCAATGCCGAGCGACCTGGCGAGTTCCGCGATGGCCCGGTGGTCGTCGGCCGCGCCGGCGCCGAGCTCGGCCATCTCCCCCAGGATCGCGATCCGACGTTCGGCGTCGACCGCGGCCAGCGCGTGCAGGGCTGCGGCCATCGACGTGGGGTTCGCGTTGTAGGTGTCGTCGATGACCACGAGGCCGTCGGCGCGGCGTCGCACGTCCATGCGCATCGGTGACAACGCCGCTCGGCCGAGGGCGTCGGCGACCTCGTCGATCCCGACGCCGAGCGCCAGCCCGGCCGACGCCGCCCCCAGGGCGTTCGACGCCTGGTGGGCGCCGTGGGCGGCCAGGTGGACCGGCGCGGAACCCCACGGCGACCGCAGGACGAACCGGGCGCGGAGGTCGTCGTCGAGGGAGAGGTCCTCGGCGTACACGTCGACGTCGACCCGTTCGATCCCGTAGCGCAGCACCGCCGCGTCGGTCCGGGCCGCGAGTGCGTCGACGGGTGCGAAGTCGACGTTGAGCACCGCGGTGCCCGAAGCGGGGAGCGCCTCGACCAGTTCGCCCTTGGCGCGGGCGACCTCGGCGACCGAGCCGAACATCTCCAGGTGGGCGCCGGCGATCGCGGTGACCACCCCCACGGTCGGTCGGGCGAGCTCGCACAACGAGGCGATGTGGCCGATTCCCCGGGCGCCCATCTCGCACACGACCGCCTCGGTGTCGTCGGCCGCCGACAACAGCGTGAGCGGCACTCCCATCTCGTTGTTGAACGACGCCTCGTTCGCGCAGGTGCGATAGGTGGTGGCGAGCACCGCGGCGAGCAGGTCCTTGGTGGAGGTCTTGCCCACCGATCCGGTGACCCCCACGACGCGCTCGCCCAGGCGTGACCGGGCCAGGCGGCCCAGATCACCGAGCGCCCGCAGGGTGTCGTCGACCCGGACGGCGGGCCGCGCCGTCGTGTCGGGCCGCGCGGTCAGCGACGCGGCCGCCCCGGCGGCGAATGCCGCGTCGATGAAATCGTGGCCGTCGCGCTCGGCGACGATCGGCACGAACAACCGGCCGCCGACGTCCGCTCGGGAATCGATCGCGGCGCCGTCGATGCCGACGACCTCGCCCAGACGTTCCCCGCCGGTCGCGGCGGCGACCTCGTCGGTGTCCAGG
>CAZQSU010000134.1:0-7066 GCA_964595905.1 uncultured Iamiaceae bacterium | reverse complement strand
AGTTCCGCAACGCCTTCCTGCTGGGCTGTGTGGGCGCCTGGACCCTGCATCCGGTGCAGATCGACATCGCCCGCCGGGTGTTCTCCCCGCCGCCCGAGGACGTCGCTCACGCCCAGGAGGTCATCGAGGCCATGGGCGACGGCCACGGCGCCGTGATGCTCAACGGCAAGATGGAGGACGACGCGTCGGTGCTGCAGTGCAAGGTCATGTTGGACCTCGCCCACCAGCTCGCCGAACGCGACCCCGAACTCGCCGAGGCCTACGGCTTCACCTCGGGGAGCTGAACGGACCATGCCCACCACCGACTCCGTTTCGTCCACTGGCCTCCGTCCCCGCCGGAGCGTGCTCTACATGCCCGGGGCGAACGAACGGGCCCTGGAGAAGGCCAAGTCGATCCCGGCCGACGCGCTGATCCTCGACCTGGAGGACGCCGTCGCCCCCGACGCGAAGGTCGCCGCCCGGGCGAACGTGTGCGCCGCCGCGCAGAGTGGCGACTACGGCCACCGCGAGATCGCCATCCGCGTCAACAGCATCGGCACCGAATGGCACGACGACGACCTCGCCGCGGCCGCCGAGGCAGGGCCGGATGCGATCCTCGTGCCCAAGGTCGACTCCGCTGAAGAGGTCCATGCGCTGGAATCGGCGATCGTCGGCGCCGGCGCACCGGAGCACACCAAGCTCTGGGCGATGCTCGAGACGCCGAACGCGCTGCTCGACGCCCGTGCCATCGCCGCCGCGTCGGACCGCCTCGCGGTGCTGGTGCTGGGCACGAACGACATCGCCAAGGAACTCCACGCGGCGCAGACGCCCGGCCGTCCTGGACTGCTCACCGCGATCTCGCTGTGCCTGATCGGCGCCCGGGCCGCGGGCAAGGTCATCATCGACGGCGTCTACAACGACATCAAGGACCCCGAGGGTTTCGAGGCCGAGTGCGTCCAGGGTCGCGATCTCGGCTTCGACGGCAAGACGCTGATCCACCCCTCCCAGGTGGAGCCGTGCAACGAGGTGTGGGCACCGACCGACGAGGCCGTCGAGGATGCCCGCGGGCTGATCGCCACGTTCGACGAGGCGATCGCCGAGGGCAAGGGCGTGGTCACCTACAAGGGCCGGATGATCGAGAACCTGCACGTCGAGGGCGCGCGCCGCATCATCGCCCTGGCCGACGCCATCGCCGCCCAGTCCTGATCCGGACCGCCCGGCACGGCGGGACGGCGACCGCGTACCGACCCGCCGCGGTCACGCGCCGCGCGTGTGACGGGAGCGACGAAGACGGCCCGAGCGTCAGTCGCCGACTCGCGCCAGTGCGAGGTCGAACAACGTCGACCAACCATGCGCGTCGGTGCCCATCGCCGCGAGGCGCACGCCCGGCTCGGTGGGGCGGCCGCTCGCCACACGATCGGCCGGCACGCCCACCGCGAGCGCATCGAACGCCCGGGCCTCCGCGAGTTCGACCAACGTACGGGTGAGCAGATCGCCGGTGTGATCGACCGACGCCCGGGCCACGCCGAACGCTTCGAAGACCGCGTCCATGTCGCCGACGCGGGCCGCGGCGAGCCCAGATGAGATCGCCGCCAGTGCGCGGTCCAGATACGACGAACGGTCGTCGTCGAGAACGCTCGCCGCCAGGACCCGCGCGTCGGCCGTCGGGCCTTCAGCGGCCCGGACGAGCGCCCGGGCCGCACTCAGCGCCGCGCTGACCTGGATGTCGTCGACCTCGCCCGCGGCCGCGTCGAGCAGCGCCGCGGCCTCGTCGACCCGTCCGACCTGCACCATCGCCAGTCCCACGACGGTCATCAGGTCGAGACCCGCCCCGGTCCGGAAGGCGTCGATCAGTGCCATCGACGGCATGACGCCGTCGCCGTCGCGCAACCACGACGAGATGTCATCCAGGCCGAGCTCCGCGGTCAGCCACGCGAGTTCGTCCAACGCCGCTTCGGGATTGCCGACATGCATCTCGACCGATGCCCGCGCCACCGACAACACCGAGCGGACCTCGGTGTTGTCGCGCCACTCCGGTGTGGACTCGACGGCGTCGTGCACCTCTTCCAGCACCGATCGAGCCCCCTCGAGGTCGCCGGTCATCGCCGCGGCACGGGCGAGTGGCCACACGACCCGGGCCTGGCCGAGTCGATCGTGCACCACACGGAACAACGCCAACCCGTCGTCGGCCATGCGCCGTGCCTCGTCGGTGCGACCGGTCCAGAGCATCACGACCGCGCCGAGCAGATCCATCATCGCCATCGCCCACCGGTCGCCACCGGCCTGCGCGTCGGCGAGCACGCTGCGCTGCAGTTCCTCGGCGCCGATCAGGTCGCCCTCGGCGAGGCGGACGAATCCCTGCAGGCCGCGCGCCCACGCCATGCCGCCGGTGTTGCCCGCCGACGAGAACAAGTCCAACGACTCGCCGATCCGCTGCTCGGCCTCGGTGATGCGGCCCTGCACGAACGAGATCCATGCGAGGTTCTGCAGCGCCCAGGCCTCACCCGAGGGACGCCCCAGCAGGCGGAACGCCTCGAGCGCGTCCGACGTGGTCTTCTCGGCCTCGGCGGTGCGCCCCGCGAACAACTCCGACAGCCCGAGGGCACGCAGTGCCTCGGCGCGACCTTCGGTGTCACCCGCCTCGTCGAACCGGCGCGCCGCGGCGGCAAAGGTCTCGCGTGCCGCATCGAGGTCGCCGCGCTGCTGGGCGATCTCGCCCTCGACCAACTGCACCGACGCACGGGCCGCGTCGTCACCGACCGCATCGGCCAACCGCGCCGCAGCCGCCGCGTCTTCCTGCGCGCCAGTGATCTCACGCGCCTGACTCCGGGCCCCCGCGCGTCGGATCAACAAGGTGAGGCGGACCTGCTCGTAGGTGTCGCCGGCCAGCGCGAGGCCCTGGGTGCACAGCCGTTCCACGGCGGGTAACAGCCGCATGCGCTCGCCCCGGGCGCTCACGTCGTCGATCCAGTGCAGGGCCCGCTCGCGGATGTCGTCGGAGAGGCGCTCGACGGTGCCCAGGTCGTCGAGGAGTTCCGCGGCGCGTCCGTAGTGGTGGGCGAGTAGGTCGGCGACCCGGTCGGTCACCGGTCCGGTCTGCGCGGATTCGACCCACTGGGCGACCCCAAGGTGCTTCTTGGCGCGGTCGGACTTGGTGAGCATTCCGTAGGCGACTTCGCGGGTCACGTCCGAGGTGAACTCCCACGTGTCACCAGAGAGCCGCAACAACTCCCGGGCGGCGAGGGCCGCGAGGGCCGGCTCGACGTTCGCGTTGCCGCGGATCTGGCGCGCCATCTCGGCGAGGTGTTCGGTCTTGCCCCGTCGACCCAGCACCGATGCGTCGTCGATGACGGCCCGTTCGTCGGGTCCGAGGTTGTCGAGGCGCGCTGCGACCAGGCCGCGCAGCGTGTCGGGAAGGGCGGTCAACTCGGCGGTCATCTCGGCGTCGGCGGTTCCCTGCTCACCGAGCAGCGCCAGCAGCTCGATGAGGAACAACGGGTTGCCTCCGCTTCGCTCGCGCAGGTCGACCTTGGCCGCCTCGGTCATGATCGGCGTCCCCGATTCGCGCACCAGCGCCTCGATCAGCTCGTCGGTCGCGGCGGCGTCGAGCGCTTCGAGATTCAGGGCGAACGTGTCGAACCGGCCCACCGGCGGTTGCCAACGATCCAGTACGGAACGCCGGGCGGTCACGATCACGACGAGCGGGCGACGCGCCAGCGCGGCGAGCGCGGTGCCGATCAGGTCGTGGACCACCGGGTCGGCCCAGTGCAGATCCGACAACCACAGCACGACCGGACGGGTCGCGGTGAGGTCCTCGAGGAACGTGACAAGACACCGGGTGGCTTCTTCGCGGGCCCGGTCGCGATCGGTTCCCTCCGGACGCGCCCGGTCTTCGGCGAAACCGAACAGTTGCAGCAGCCCGGCCGTGGTGCGCTCGATCTCGCGCGTCGATCGTCCCGGTGGGGCCGTGGAGGCCACCAGGTCGGCCAGGCGCGGTTCGATCACCTCCAGTGGATCGCCGGCATCGGCGGACAGGGCACCGCGGAGCACGTCCGCGAGCGGCCACCAGGCGTTCACCTCGCCGTAGGGCACGCAACGACCTTCGAGGACGATCGCGTCGCGGGAGCTCTCGAGCGAAGCCGTGGTCTCGGCGACGATGCGGGACTTGCCCATTCCCGCGTCGCCCAGCAGGATCAGCAGCGCGGCCCGATCGGCTTCGAGGGCCGTGGCCGCGACGCTTTCCAGTACGGCCACCTCGGCGTCCCGGCCGACGAGTGGCCCGACGGTCCGTCCCGGACGTTCGCCCGGTGCGGTCGTCGGCGGACGGGCCAACCAGGCGCGGACGGGCTCCTCACGTCCCTTGGCGGCGACGACGCCGCGCTCCACGTAGGGAACGACCCGTTCGGTCGCCGCGTGGGTCGTCGCGCCCACGAGCACCTCGCCGGGTTGCGCGGCGGTCTGGAGCCGGTTGGCCGTGTTCACCACGTCGCCCATCGCGGTGTAGTCGCCGCCCGCGTTGAGTGCGCCGACCAACACCTCGCCGGTGTTGACGCCGATCCGGAGTCGGACGACCCCGTCGAGTTCTTCGATGCGCTCGTCGATGACCTCCTGCATCCGCAACGCCGCCCGCACCGCCCGCTCCGCGTCGTCCTCGTGTGCCACCGGCGCGCCGAACAGCGCCAACACGGCGTCGCCGATGATCTTGTCGACCCTGCCACCGAACGCCACGATCTCGGCGGTCATCCACTGGAAACACCGATCCACCAGGTGTTTCACCTGTTCGGGATCGCGCCGTTCGGCCAGCGAGGTGAACCCGACCATGTCGGCGAAGAGCACCGTCACGATCCGCCGTTCCTCGCCGTGCCCGGCGACCCGGGCACCACACGACGGGCAGAACCGTGACGCGGACGGGATCGTCTCACCGCAGGCCACACACCGCACATCGGCAGTGTAGGACCCCGCGGTCGCCGCAGGGCCGTCAGTTCCAGTGAGCGCGATCGGGCCGACCGACGACGCCGAAGGCCCCGCGGTGCCCGTCGGTCCGGCCGGCCATCCACACCGAGCCGGGTGGCCGCCACAGGGCCGAACCCGGGGGTCGTTCCCGGCGGGTCCGGCCCGTCGTCGACGCCGCCAGGTTGTGTCGTGACGGCTCGACGTAGTAGTCAATGCACGGCGCGAAGCGCGGTCTGACGTCGCGCGCGCCGCCCATTTTCATCCCGCCCGTCCCTCTTCGCCCCTGGTGGATCCGTCCGGGGGCCGTTCAAGGAACCGTTCCATGCCCCAGCTGCTCGCCGCGGAAGGTGGCTACCAGGTCTTCGATCTGGCCAGCCGAGACACCGCGCTTCTCGTCGCCTCCCTCGTCATCGCCCTCGTGTCCCTGGCGGTGGCGTTCGTCCTCTCCAAGGACGTCCTCGCGTCCGACGGCGGCACCGGCGAGCGGGCCGAGATCGCCGACAACATCCACGAAGGGGCGATGGCGTACATCAAGCGCCAGTTCCGCACCATCGGGATCATCGTCGTGCCGCTCGCGGTGATCGTGTTCTTCACGGCCACGACGCTGAACAAGCCCAGCGGGGAGACCGCCCTGGGCTTCGTTCCGGCCGGTCTGTTCCGGACGATCTGTTTCCTGGTCGGCGGTGCGTTCTCGGCGTCGATCGGGTTCCTCGGCATGTGGCTGGCGACCAAGGGCAACGTGCGCACCACCACCGCGGCCACCGAGAAGAACTTCCCCAAGGCCCTGCAGATCGCCTTCCGGACCGGCGGGGTCGCCGGCCTGTCGACGGCGGGGCTGGGTCTACTGGGCGCCACGATCATCATCCTGGTGTTCCAGAACACGTCGTCCGCGATGCTCGTCGGGTTCGGTTTCGGTGGGTCGCTGCTCGCCCTGTTCCTGCGGGTCGGCGGCGGTATCTTCACCAAGGCGGCCGACGTGGGCGCCGACCTGGTGGGCAAGGTCGAGGCCGGGATCCCCGAGGACGACCCGCGCAACCCGGCGACCATCGCCGACAACGTGGGCGACAACGTGGGCGACTGCGCCGGGATGGCGGCGGACCTCTTCGAGTCCTACGGGGTGACCCTGGTCGCCTCGATCATCCTGGGTGTCTCGGCGTTCTCGTCCGGCCTCGGGCTGGATGCCGACGTCGCCGGCCGCGGCCTGGTCTTCCCGATCGCCATGATGGCCATCGGAATCGTCGCCTCGATCATCGGCATCTACGCCGTCAAGGCCCGCCCCGGCGAGTCCGACGGCCTCAAGGTCATCAACCGTGGTGTCGGCGTCGCCCAGGTGCTCTCGATCATCGGCGCGGCGATCCTCGCCTTCGTCTACATCGGCAACCCGGCCGGCTCGAAGCTCGGCCAGCCCGGCGCGCGCATGTTCGGCGCCGTCGTGCTCGGCGTGGTCCTGGGTTTCGTCGTCTCGAAGATCACGGCGTACTACACCTCCGAGCAGTACAAGCCGGTCAAGGACATCGCCTCGTCGACCCGGACCGGCCCGGCCACCACGGTGCTCGAAGGCATCGCCGGTGGGCTCGAGTCGTCGGTGTTCTCGCTCGTGGCGATCGCCGCCGCGATCGGTGGCGCCATCGCCCTGGGTGGCGGCAACTTCCAGTTCTCGACCTACCTGGTCGCCCTCGCCGGCATCGGCATGCTCGCCACGACCGGCATCATCGTCGCCGAGGACACCTTCGGACCCGTCGCCGACAACGCCGCCGGGATCGCCGAGATGTCCGGTGACTTCGACGGAGAGGCCGAACGGATCATGGTCGGGCTCGACGCGGTGGGCAACACCACCAAGGCGGTCACCAAGGGCTTCGCGATCGGCTCCGCGGTGATCGCCGCAGTGGCCCTGTTCGCCGCCTTCGGCGAGACGATCCTCGACGAACTCGGCGACCGACTCGGTGGCTTCACCGGTGCATTCCCGATCAACGTCGCCGACCCCCGCGTGTTCATCGGGGCCCTGATCGGTGGCTCGATCGCCTTCATGTTCTCGTCGCTGGCGATCCGCGCGGTGTCCCGGACCGCCGGCACCGTCGTCCAGGAGGTCCGCAGCCAGTTCGCCGACGGGCAGATCATGGCCGGCAAGCGCAAG
>CAZQSU010000133.1:0-7272 GCA_964595905.1 uncultured Iamiaceae bacterium | reverse complement strand
CCGAGACCTGATGCCCACCATCCAGCCAGGTCACGTGATCGGCGCCGAATCGTCGAAGTACGTCCACCTGTCGGTGGAACCCTGGCACTGGGTCGCCCTCATCGCGTTCGTCGTCACGTTGCTGCTCGTCGATCTGCTGTTCTTCCACCGGCGCGCCCACAAGATCTCCGTGCGCGAAGCCGCCATCGAATCTGCCGTGTGGATCAGCATCGGCCTCGCCTTCACCGGTGTCATCTACCTGCTGGCCGACCCGGGCGACAAAGGCGCGGCCGTCGGTGAGTACCTGGCGGCGTTCCTGATCGAGCAGTCGCTCTCGGTCGACAACGTGTTCGTCTGGGCCGTGATCCTCACCTATTTCGCCGTGCCCGCCCAGTACCAGTTCCGGGTGCTGTTCTGGGGCGTGTTCGGCGCGATCGCGCTGCGCGCGGCGTTCATCTTCGCCGGCGTCGCCCTCATCGAGACGTTCGCCGCGACCCTCGCCGTGTTCGGGCTGATCCTGTTGTACACCGCGTTCAAACTGGCGTTCTCCGACGACGAGAGCATCGACCCGAACTCGTCCGTCGCGTTGCGGATCGTACGACGCATCGTGCCCTCCACCCCCGACCTGCACGGCCAGAACCTGTTCATCCACGAGCACGGCAAGCTCCTGGCGACGCCGCTGTTCGCGGTGCTCGTGCTGATCGAGGGCACCGACATCATCTTCGCCTTCGACTCGATCCCGGCGATCTTCGGCATCACCCAGCACGTGTTCATCGTGTTCTCGGCCGTCACCTTCGCCATGCTCGGCCTGCGCGCGCTCTACTTCCTGGTCGGCGGCATGCAGGACCGCTTCCGCTACCTCAACTACGGCCTCGCGGTGATCCTCGCATTCGTCGGAGCGAAGCTGATCCTCGGGTTCACCGCCGACACGTTCTCGTTTCCCGTCGATGAGCTGCACCCACCGGTGTGGCTGTCGCTCGGCGTCATCATCGTCACGCTCGCCGTCGCCATCGTCGCCTCGGTCCGGGCCGATGTGAAGGACGCCGCGCACGGCATCGAAACGCCACATCGCGCCGCTGGGGAACGTGCCGCCGACGCCACCGACGAACCGTGAGCGCGGCGTCGACCGACGCCGTTCGACCGGTCGGGCGGGATCGGTAGGATCGGCCCCATGGCCTACGAATCGCTCTACCGACGCTTCCGGCCCCAGCGATTCGCCGAGGTGCGCGGCCAGGACCACGTGGTCACCGCGTTGCACAACGCGGTGCGTGAGAACCGGGTCGGCCACGCGTACCTGCTGAGCGGCCCGCGGGGCACCGGTAAGACCTCGACGGCCCGCATCCTCGCCAAGGCGCTGAACTGCACCGATCTGGACGATGGCGAACCGTGCGGAAAATGCGACTCGTGCGTGGCGATCGAGGCGGGCACGTCCTACGACCTGCTCGAGCTCGACGCGGCCTCGAACAACGGCGTGGACGCCATGCGCGATCTCATCGCCAAGGCCGCCCTCGGCTCGCCGGGGCGCACCAAGGTGTACCTGCTCGACGAGGTCCACATGCTCTCGACCGGCGCGTCGAACGCGCTGTTGAAGACCCTCGAGGAACCCCCCGGACACGTCGTGTTCGTGCTGGCCACGACCGACCCGCACAAGGTGCTGCCCACCATCCGCAGCCGCACCCAGCACTTCGAGTTGCACCTGCTGCCCGCCGACGACCTCGAGTCGCTCGTCGCCGACGTGGTCGCCGATGCCGACCTGGACCTCGACGCCGAGGCGGTCGCCTACGCGCTGCGCGCCGGCGGGGGTTCGGCCCGCGACACGCTCTCCGCGCTCGACCAGGTGGTCGCCGCGGGCGGGGTGCTCGACCAGGGTGACCAGGTCGACGAACTCGTCGACGCGCTCGCCACCGGCGACACCGGCGCCGCGTTGCGGGGCGTGGCCGACGCCGTGCGACGTGGCCACGACCCACGCGTGGCCGGTGAGGCGTTGCTGGCCCGGATGCGGGACGTGTTCCTGCACCGGATGGGTGACCCACTCGAACAGGCGACCGACGCGGAACGGACCCGCACCGCAGCGTGGGCCGAACACTTCAGCGACCGGGCCTGCACCCGGGCACTCGAGGCGATCGGCGAGGCGCTGCGCGACATGCGCACCGCGCCCGATGCCCGGATCCCGCTGGAGCTCGCACTGGTGCGGCTCACCCGCACCGACGCCGACGCGTCGATCGACGCGCTGATCGCCCGCATCGAACGGCTCGAACGGGGCGCGCCCGCGGCCGCGGACCCGGCGTCGACGCCGGCCGAGTCGGGTCCGTCTCCCGCCGCCCGCTCCGCCTCGGGGGGGTCGGCCCGCCCCGCGGACGCGGCACGGGCCGCGCTGTCGGCCCAGAAACCCGACCAGCCCGCTGCCCAGACGCCACCGCCGTCCCCACCGCCGACGCCTCCCCGATCAGCACCTGGCGGCGCAGCTCCCCAGACGGCGGCCCGGCCATCCAAGGAGGCCCCGCCGAGCCGACCCGAACCGGCAGCGGCGACCGGTGCCGAAGCCGAATCCGCCGCGCCACCGGCCGCGAGCGACGTCACGCCGCCGAGCGACGACGTGGAACGCGTGTGGGCAGACCAGGTGCTCCCGGGTCTGTCGGGTCTCACCAAGGCGATGTTCAGCGTCGGCCACTTCGTCGACGTCGGCTCGGGACGAGCGGGCACGTTGCGCTTCGCCGTGCCCAACGAGGTGCATCGCGAGAAGTCGCTCCAGAAACTCGAAGAGGTCGAGGGCGCCCTGTCGGCCAGGCTCGGGCATCCCGTCCACCTCGAACTGGTCGTCGACGGCACCTCCGCGGCCCGCGCCGGCGGTGGCACCGACGCACCCCGTGCCAGGCCGGCGGCGAGCCGAGACGACGAGGCGCGACGTGAGGCCGACGAGATCGGCCCGGTCGACGACCTCGCCGACGCGCCCGCGGACGACCGCAGCGCCACCCAACGCGTGATCGACGCGTTCCCCGGTGCCGAGATCGTCGACCAGTGACGAGTAGATTCCACCGTTCCCCGACGAGGTGACCATGAGCGACGACGAAACCCCCGACCTGCCGATGCCGACCGGCGCCGTCGATCCCGCATCGGGAGCGGCGCCCGGTGGCGGTGACGCCGACCTGGCCGGTCTGCTCGGCGGCCTCGACATGGGGTCACTGTTGTCGATGGCCGGCGAGATGCAACAGCAGATCGAACAGGCGCAGCAACAGGCCGCGGCCACCGAGGTGGAGGGCTCCGCCGGCGGTGGCGCGGTGCGCATCACGCTGACCGGCGCCATGGAATGTACGGCCGTGTCGATCTCGCCCGACGCGACCGACGACGTCGACATGCTCGAGGACCTCGTGCTCTCCGCGTTGCGCGATGCGCTCGACAAGGCGCGGTCGGTGCAGGAAACCGATCCGCTCGGCGGGCTCGGTGATCAGCTCGGCGGCCTGCTCGGTGACTGACCACCGACCAGACCGGCCATGAGCGCGTACCCACCGGCGGTCCAGGACCTCATCGACGAGTTCGGCCGGCTCCCCGGGATCGGGCCGAAGTCGGCCCAGCGCATCGCGCTGTACCTGGTGAACGCGCCCACCCAGGACGCGACCCGCCTGGCGCGCACCATCGACACGGCCAAGGCCGAGGTCGCGTTCTGCAGCCGCTGTTTCAACATGGCCGAAGGTGACCTGTGCACGATCTGCGCGGACCCGCGCCGTGACCCCAGTGTGATCTGTGTCGTCGAGGAGGCCCGGGACCTGATCGCGGTGGAACGCACCGGTGAGTTCCGTGGGCTCTACCACGTGCTCGGCGGGGCGATCTCGCCGATCGAGGGGATCGGCCCCGACCAGTTGCACGTGCGCGAGCTCGTGGTGCGCCTGTCCGACGACGCGGTGACCGAGTTGATCGTGTGCACCAACCCCAACATCGAGGGCGAGGCGACGGCGCTGTACCTGGCGCGGCTGCTGGCCGACACCGGGATCCGCATCACCCGACTCGCGAGCGGGCTTCCCGTCGGGGGCGACCTCGAGTACGCGGACGAGTTGACCCTCGGCCGGGCGCTCGAGGAGCGGCGTCGACTCGAGGCGCCGGGCGCCTGAGCGTCGGCTTGGCGACGCTCAGGAAGAGCTCGGTGAAAACGTCCGAAGGGCTGCTCCCCGATCCGAGCGGTGCGGGCGGACACCGGATCGAACCGTGTTTGGGAAGCAGCCCCTCGGTGCCCGACTGAGTGGAGGGGGGAGGGAGACTCAGCCGGACCTTGCAGCCATCGTAGTGACCGCGACGCCCTCTGACAATCACCTACGGACAAAATTTCACCACGTTGCGTGAGCACGCCACTCCGGAGCGCATTCGTCCGGTCGGCGGGGCGCGGTTCTAGTCTGGATGGCGCGACCTGCCGACGGCACGGGAGCAGGGGAAGCACACCAAGGGGAAAACCGCATGACCGCAGCAACCGATCAGCTCGACTGGTCAGAGACCGAACTGCTCGCCGACCACTCCTACACCGAGCCGCAGATCGTGGCCGGGGTGCGCTGCCACGGCGGCTACGACGAGTCCGGCACCTACGTCTCGCCACGGACCCTCAACCGGGTTCCCGCCATCGAGGCCTGGCAGCAGGCCCACCGCGGCACGTTCGGCACCGACATCATCGACATCCCGCTCGACACCTGGCCCGAGCACTACCCGAACGTGCCCCAGGCACGGTTCCTGCTCGACAACTCGATTCCCGACCCGATCATCGCGGTGCTCACCCGGATCGGGACGGTCGAAGGGTTCGGCGGACTGATCCGCTACACGAACGTGCCCGACCTGCCCACGACGTTCGAAGAAGACACCCGTGGCACCGCCCTCGCCCATCTCGAGCACGGCCTGTTCGAGGCCCATGCCCGCGACGAGACCGGCCACGAGCACGAAGGTGGCCACACGCACATGTGGTGGGCGGCCCGCGACCTGGCCTTCGAGCATCCGATCACCGAAGACCAGACGACGGTGATGCTCGAGCGCATGGGGATCTCCCAACCCGGTTCGGGCGGCAAGATCGACCCACAGCGACTCCGCGCCGAAGCGATGGCCAACCGGGTGCTGCCCGACGACGTCGACTTCGATCTCGAGTCGATGCTCGCCCGGATGATCTCGCTGTTGTTCATCGAGATCTCCGCCTTCCACGCGTTCAACTGGGCCCAGACGATCCTGGACGACGACGACCGGGTGGCCGGCGACGGCGCCGCGGGTGACATCATCCGCCACATCCGCGCGGACGAGACCCCACACGTGGGCTACCTGAAGACCGTGCTCACCGAGATCCGCGACCGCACCGTGATCGATGCCAAGGGCCGCAGGCGCCCCGGCACCGACATCGTCGGGCCGATGTGGGACCGGGCGCTCGAGAACTCACTCGGGGCGCGCCGCGACGCGCAGCTCGACGCGATGCGGGCCGAGGTGGCCCTGGCCGTCGAAGGCCGCCGAAACGCCAAGGATCTGCTCGCCCAGTTCGACGAGCTGGGTTCCACGGTGCGCGGCGCGGATGGTCACTGGGCGAACCGTCCCGCCGCCTGACCCCTGCTCGCCCCCTGACGACCCCCGCCCCATGACGACCCCCGCCCCATGACGACCCCGGCCCCTGCTCGAACTTCGGGAGGTGTTGTGCCTTGTTGGCACAACACCTCCCGAAGTTCACCTTTGTGGGTCGTGACGAGTCAGCCGGGCCGCCGAGCGGGCGAGCAGTTCAGCCGGCGACCAACCAGCCGGTGGTGGGGCCGAACACCATCAACAACAGGATGATCACCAGGCTGAGGTGCAGCACGCCCGACACCGCGGCCACCTTCTTCTCGAGCGCCTCACGGACCGGGCCGGGCTCGTTGCCCGCCTCGGCGAGCACCACGAGCTGACGGCTCGTCGGCGCCAGCACGCCGAACGACAGCCCCAGTGCAGCCACGTACAGCACGATCGAGGTCCACAGCCACGGCGAGGAGAACGAATGTGCCCCGTCGCTGAGCAGCACCACGATCACCCCGAACACGATCACCGCGAGGATGAACATCTCGGCGATCTTCGAGACCTTCTCGAGTGTCTGTGCCAGCACGCCAGCGGCTTCACCCCGGGTCTTCGACAGCGTCGATCCCCAGATGCCGTTCAACATGACCCCGCCGAACCCGACGATCGCGCACAAGATGTGCAGGGTCAGGAACAGCAGGTAGGCCCAACCGGCAGGACCGGTCACCGTCGCGATCATCGATCGTTCCCCTTCTCGCTTCGAATGCCCTTACGCATCCGCCACCCCGTGGCGCGGACAGCCAGACCCTATTCCGTCGAGCCGCTCCCAAACGTTCGAGGCGGTTTCGGTCAGACGCTGATGATGATGGCGTCGCCCTGGCCGCCACCGCCGCACAGCCCGGCGGCACCGATGCCACCGCCGCGGCGCTTCAACTCGTAGGCGAGGGTGAGGGTGATCCGGTTGCCCGACATGCCGAGGGGGTGACCCAGGGCGATCGCGCCGCCGTTGACGTTGACGACGTCGTCGGTGATGCCGAGCTCGCGCATCGAGGCGATGCCGACGGCGGCGAAGGCCTCGTTGATCTCGAACAGGTCGACGTCGGCGACGTCCTTGCCGGCCTGCTTGAGGGCGGCACGGATCGCGTTGGCCGGCTGGTACAGCAGCGACGCCGAGTCCGGGCCCGACACCTGGCCGTAGCCCAAGATCTCGGCCAGCGGCGTGAGCCCCAGCTCGGCGGCCTTCTCGGCCGACATGACGATCATCGCCGATGCCCCGTCGGAGATCTGTGAGGCGTTGCCGGCGGTGATGTTGCCGGAGGAATCGAAGGCGGGACGCAGCTTGCCGAGCGACTCCGCGGTGGTGTCGCCCCGCACGCCTTCGTCGGTGTCGAAGGTGACCGGGTCGCCCTTGCGCTGGGGGATCTCGACCGGGGCGATCTCGTCGGCGAACTTGCCGGATTCGATCGCGGCGGCGGCCCGCTGGTGCGACTTGGCGGCCATGTCGTCCTGGGGGTCACGGTCGAGCGATTCCGACGACGCGTACTTCTCGGTGCCCAGCCCCATCGCGCACTGGTCGAAGGCGCAGAACAGGCCGTCGTACATCATCGAGTCGACGACGGACTTGTCACCCATGCGGTAGCCGGCGCGGGCACCGGGCAGCAGATAGGGGGCGTTGGTCATCGACTCCATGCCACCGGCCACGACGATGTCGGCCTCGCCGGCACGGATCATCAGGTCGGCCAGGTGGATGGCGTTCATGCCCGACAGACACACCTTGTTGATGGTGTTGGCCGG
>CAZQSU010000132.1:2219-7394 GCA_964595905.1 uncultured Iamiaceae bacterium | reverse complement strand
CGGGCACCGAAGAGTTCTCGGACGTCGGCATACTCACAGTCTCACCGCGAACGACGCCGTCGGGGCCACACCCCGCCAGCGACCACGCAAACGGCGCCGGGGCCGCCAACGAGCGCGCCGCCGGCCGTGCTGAGCGCCCTGCTCGGCGGTCAGCGGCGGCGGTAGATGCTGTTCAGCGGCTTGGCCATGAGGTCACGCAGCAGCGGCTCGAAGTGCTCGAGCGGCTCGGTGTCATAGGCCGGGTCGAAGGCCACCTGGTCGAACTCGGCGCAGAACTCGGCGGTCAGGTCGTAGTTGGGGTGGTCGCGGTACGCGTCGCGTCCGTTGCGGTCGAGGCCGAGGAAGTGGAAGAAGTAGTAGCCCTGGAAGATCCCGTGGTGGGCGACCATCCAGTGGTACTCCTCACGCACGAACGGCTTGACGATCGCGGCCCCGATGTCGGGATGGTTGAACGACCCCAACGTGTCGCCGATGTCGTGGATGAGCGCGCACAACACGTACTGGTCGTCGCGCCCGGCCCGCTCGGCACGGGTGGCGGTCTGCAATGAATGGGTGAGCCGGTCGACCGCGAACCCGCCGAAGTCGCCGTCGAGCAGACGCAGGTGATCCATCACCCGGTCGGGCAGGCGCTGGGCGGCGTACATCGCCTCGGTGGCGATGATGTCCCAGTCGGCTTTGGTGCCCTCGGTCATTTCGTGGAACTGCGCCTTCGGCGGCGCTTCGAGATCGGTCATGGGTGCTCCTCGTCGTCGCTGTCGCACCGTACCCGCTCGACCGACCTGTTCGTCGTGGTCGCTCCGGTCCGCCTCAGCGGTCGTCGAGGTCGCGTGCGGTCCAGAAGCCGACCTGCGGTGTGCCTCGGTCGGCGAAACCGCCGGCGGCATAGGCGGCGAGTCGGGCACGTCCGGCGTCGGCGAGCATCTCGATCGCGTCGAAGAAGGCGTCGGGTCCGGCGGCGCGTAGCGCCTTGTCGCCTTCGCTCGGGCGCTTGGGCAGGTTCGTCGTGAGGAACACCAGCGGGGCGTCGATGCCCTTGCCGCGCAGTGCGTGGGCTCGCCCCAGCGACTTCCACACCGTGTCGGTCCGCAACAGTCCGCCGCGATGGCTGGTGAACGCGCCCGACACGTCGAAGAACCATGTGGCACCGTCTGCGTCTTCGGCGACGAAGTCGACCGTGACCCCGGTGTTGCGGATGCGCTTGTCGTGCTCGACGATGGTGAAGCCCGCGTCTTCGAGCACCTCGGCGGCCAGCTTCTGCGCGGCCTTGCCCTCCTGGCTCGCCCGACGCTGGAAGTCGTCTGCCGGCGACGGTTCCGGTGCGGCGATGGGGCGCTGCTCCCGGGACGGCAACGCCTCGGTCGGTGCGCCGTCGACTTCGTCGGCGACGCGCTGTCTCGCGATCGCCACGTAGTCGGGGTCGAGGTCGTAGCCCGCATAGCGGCGACCGAGCCTCGCCGCGGCGACCAGCGCCGAGCCGCTGCCCATGAACGGGTCGAGCACCAGGTCGTCGGCGAAGGTGTAGAGCCGGATCAACTGCTCGGGCAGCTCCACCGGGAACGGCGCGGGGTGTCCGACCCGGCGGGCGCTCTCAGGAGGGATCGACCAGACGTCCAACGTGAGCGCCATGAAGTCGTCGGTCATCAGCGTGTCGTGGTGGGGCAGGCCCTCGGCACGTCGTTGCTTGACCGGCCTGGCCCGGTCGAAGCGCCCCTTGCTCGCGACGATCACGCGCTCGGTGATGTCACGCAGCACGGGGTTCGACGCGCTGCGGAAGGACCCCCAGGCACACGACCCGCTTGCACCCTCGGCCTTCTGCCAGATGATCTCGCCTCGCAACAGCAACCCGAGATCGTCTTCGAGGATTCTGATCACATCCGCCGAGAGGCTCCGGTACGGCTTGCGCCCCAGGTTCGCGACGTTGACCGCGATACGCCCTCCCGGTTCCAGTTTGCGCACGCACTCCGCGAACACGTCGCGCAGCACTTCGAGGTACTCCAGATAGGTGGAGGGGACGCCGTCGCGCTCGAGTTCCTCTTCGTACTGCTTGCCGGCGAAGTACGGCGGCGAGGTGACGACCAGCGCCACCGAGCCGTCGTCGATGCCGTCCATGTGGCGCGCGTCGCCGGTGAAGAACGGGTCCGCGATCGGTTTCGGATCGGGGACGTGATCGTCGCTCGACACGACAGGGGACCGGAAGCGCTCGTAGAACGCCGACGCGTCGTGGTTCTCCCGAGTGCCCACACCGAAGTTCGACGTCGACGTCAAGGCTCGCTCCTCGTCACCACAGGTCGGCAGCCGGCCCGACGGTAGCAGGTCGATCGAACACACGCGCGAGACCCCGGGAGCGGTGTGCGAAGCGCCCGAACGCGCCTCCCGGTCGGAGTCGGACGGCTCGATGTGGTGGACTCCTCAGCATGGACAGGTCCCCACCCGAGCCCGACCACGGCGGGATCCGGCGGTTGTTCACCCGACCGGGACGCTCCGGTGACGGGTTCCTGCACTGCGACGACGGGAAGATGCGCTGGGGGCGCTACGGCGCTGCGGGGGCCCTGTTCATCGTGGCAGGCGAGCGTGGCACCGAGGCGTTGATGCAACTCCGCTCGGCCCGGGCGCACGAAGGCGGCACCTGGTCGTGCCCCGGCGGCGCGATCGACGAGGGCGAATCGCCGGTCGTGGCCGCATTGCGTGAAACCACCGAAGAGGTGGGCCCGCCGCCGGAGCCGCTCGAGGTGCTCGGCGAGTACGTGTTCGCACCGGCGGGTGACTGGAGCTACGTGACCTCGGTGATCCGGGTGCCGCACCGCTTCGGCAAACCGACGAACTTCGAGACGACCGAGGTCCGATGGTGCACCGCGGACGAGATCGAAGCGCTCCCGCTGCACCCCGGGTTCGCCGCCGCGTGGCCGCACCTGTGGGCGATCGCCCACGCCTGACGCGTCGTCCGCCCGGCGACGATCAACTCGAAGCCACGTCGATTCGTCGGCGCGAGGCTGCCGCCGCGCTCCGCGGCGCCGCGGGGAACCGGCCGGTGATCAGCCGGTGTAGGTGGGCCGAGCAGGCACGGCGGTCGCGGCGGGGGCATGATCCGGAGCGACCGTGGTCGTGGTCGCGTCGGTCGTGGTCGATCCGGTCGTGGACGGAGCGACCGAGGTGCTGGTCGTCGACGGCGCCGGCGTGACGGTCAACTCGACCGACCCGAGCTGCCGACCCTCACCGGGCTCGTCGTAGCACTCGGCCCACACGGTGTAGGAACCGGGCGCGGCGTCGGCGGGGATCGTCAACTGGACCGACCACTGCGATCCTTCGTCGGGGGCGATGCCGGTCTCTTCGACGATCGCCGGCATCGTCGGCTCGGTCCAGGGGTCGGTCCAACCCGTCGACACGCCGACATCGACCGATGCCAGCGGACAGTACTGGGAAACCGTGATCACGCCCCCGGCCTCGACGGTCGTCGGGTCGACGCTCAGCTCTGCCGTTCCCGCGCCGGCCTGGGACGACACGCCGACCGCACCGGCAAGGCAGAGTGCCACCGCGGAGGCGACGACCTTCGTACGACGAAACACCGTTCTCATGACCCGCTCCTGATCGGTTGTGGGAAGCATCGGCCCCCGGTTCGAAGCCGCCATGATACGGACGGCCCGCCGCCCGGTCAAGGATCCGATATATTTCGCGCACTCAGGGCGTGACGACCGGTCGCCGGCACCCATCGGCCATCGCCTGGCCACCGCCGGGGCCGCCACCCGGCGCGCTGAGCACCAGGCGCAGGTCGCCCTTGGAGAGCATCGCGAACGTGGGCGCCGGGTGCATGATCTCGTCGAACCCGAGCGATGAGCAGTAGAACTCGATCGCGGCGTCGACATCGTCGACGATGTAGCGGACACTGACCGTGGCCATGGCGGCCTCCTCGAAGCAGACTCGACGCGCATCCGGGTGACGCGCCACTGAGGATTCAGCCGCATCGTATTGCGAATCATCAACACCATGCGTCGGATCTTCGTCGGGTCCGGAAAATCGACGATCCCGCCACCGCCGGCGTCCCGTACGCTCCGTCGCATGACCGGTGCCGAGCCCGAAGCCGAACGCGCCCGGTTCATCCCGTTGGTCGACCCACGTCCCGACGACGTCGCCTGGCCGCAACTGGCCTGGCCGATCGACCCGGACGTGACGTTGGTCGGGTCGGCGGTGCGACTCGACCGTCTCGACCCGGCCGGCGACGCCACCGCCCTGTTCGCCGCACTCGACCACCCCCAGGTGTGGGCCCACCTGCCCATCTCACCCGCGTCGGCCGGCGACTACGCGGCATTCCTGACCGGCCTGGCCGCGCGGCCCGGTTGGCACCCCTGGGTGGTGCGCCTCGAACGTCAAGTTGCCGGTCTCGCCCGTGGCGCGGTCGTGGGCACGACGTCGTTCCTGGATGCCCGCGTCGGCGACGCCGGCGTCGAGATCGGCGCGACCGCGTACACCCCGGCGGTGTGGGGCACCGCGGTCAACCCCGAGTGCAAACTGCTGCTCCTGGGCTACGCGTTCGACGAGATGGCGGCCGGTCGGGTCCAGATCAAGACCGACATCCGCAATGTGCGATCCCAACAGGCGATCGCCCGACTCGGAGCCCACTTCGAGGGGGTGCTGCGTCGCCACTACCGGCGTTCCGACGGCACGGTCCGTGACACCGTCATGTTCTCGATCACCGCGGAGGAGTGGCCGTCGGTTCGGGCACGCCTCGAGGCCCGACTCGCCGATGACGCGATGCGACAAGCCTGAGCCGCGCCTCAGCGGGGCGCCCGGCTCACGGCGAGTCCGCTCCGGCGGCGCCGGCATCATCGACGGTCATCAGGCCCAGTACCGCGTCGGGGTGGGGGTGCGCGTCTCACGGCGTGGCAGCGTGCCGACGTTGCCTCACACGGCACGAGCGTCATCTCGTGGGATCGAACGGCGCGGAACGATCACGACCTGGCTGCCCCTCGGGTTCGATGGTCTGCCCGAAGAGCGTCCGGCTCCCGCGTGAGCACCAGCGTGGCGAAGTGTTCGACCGCGTCGCAGATGCGGTGGAACCGCAGCGAGTGGAAGAAGTCGAAGTTGTGGTTCCCGCCGGGAATCTCGGCAAGCACCCACGCACTAGACGACGCCCCGGCGATCGCATCGATGGCCGCACCGCACGATCCGCCGCCTGCTGCC
>CAZQSU010000132.1:0-2209 GCA_964595905.1 uncultured Iamiaceae bacterium | reverse complement strand
CCCCTGTGGGGGGGGACCCGCCGCGTGTGGACGATGTCGACGGTGGGGTGCTGGCCGGTACCCGCGGCTGGCACCACCGCACTCGACGACGCCGCGGCGAGCGCATCGGCGAAGGCCCGGACGTCGGCCGGCACCACGAGCGTGTCGACCGACCCGTTGACGATCAGGAACGGGGGCGCATCCCGACCGATCAGCCCTGCGGGAGAACTCGGTGCGGAACCTGCGCCACCGACCCCGCCGTAGTAGCCGTACAAGCCGATGACCCCACGGACCGGCGTGCCGCTCAGGGCCGCCGTGGTCACCAGGTGCGCCCCAGCGGAACCCCCCGCGACGAACAACGACTCGGGGTCGCCGCCCCATTCGGCCGCGTGGGCGCGGGTCCATGCGATCGCGGCGCGGGTGTCGGCGAGCTGGTCGGCGTAGCCCGCGCCGCGCAGGCGGTAGTCCGCGGTCACACACACCCAGCCGTGCGCAGCGAGCCGCGTCAACAGCGGATGACCGCCGAGCTTCTTCGAGCCCATGACGAACCCGCCCGGGTGCAGATACACCAGCACCGGCGCACCGACCTGCGCCCGGCGACGGGGCACGTACACGTCGAGCCGGTTGCCCCGGCGAGACGGGCCGTAACGCACATTGCGAACCCGACGCACGTCCGGGCGCCACGACACGAAGGGCACCAGCACGATCCGCCACCACGGGGGCGGAGTGGCCGGCGGCGGGTCGCCGGGTCCGAACGTCTCGGCGAACGCGTCGGCAAGGGCCGGTCGGACTCTGCGCATCCTGACCAGTAGCTGGACGAGCACCACGACATCGACCAGCGTGAGTGCCGCGACGACCCACCACAGCGGTTCATCGGCCCGGGGACGGGACAACGTCGGCCACGTTCCGACCGCGAGCCACAGCATCCCGAACAGCGGCAGCTCGCAGATGATCCACGCGACGGCGAAACGGAGGTTGAACGGCGACGAATGGCGTGGCATCGGCGGCCGCAGAGCGAGCCACGCGAACACGCCCACCAACACGGCCGTGCTCACGGCCCCACCCATCAGGCGATCCCTGCGGGAACGGTGGGCACGCTCGGCCCGGCGCCTGTGGTGCCCGTGGGCAGGCCGGCCGGTTCGCGTCGCCTGCCCGCGGGTGGCCGCGAGCTCGCCATGTGGCCCCAGGCTACGGAGCTGCACGACACCCTCAAACGGTGACGGGACCGGCAGCGATGCCGTCCCGCGTTCGCCCGGCAACTTCGACGGCGACCACCGGGTGGGACACGGACCCGCTGCGCCGACACCGCCGAGCCGCCGTTGCCGCCGATCCGGGGTCGACGGGCCGCGCCCACTGGCACCGACCTCGCCGCGGCGACTAGGCATGGATCGGGCGTCGAGCGCTGACGCCGGGTTCGACCAAGGGGAATGCATCGATGACGACAGAGGGTGCGCCGATGGGCGTGTCCCACCAATCGGCACCGTGGCGTTTCTCCAAGCGAAGCTCGGAGATCGTCAATCGTGAGTCGAGACAGAGGTGACCCAACCGCGCGGCCTGTTACGGGGAGCAGCGGCGATCGTCGGCGTGTCCGACGAGGTGTCGCCGACCGGGGAGTTGTCGCTGCGCGGACGCGCCCTGGAAGCCAAGGTCGTGCGTGACGCACTCGACGATGCCGGCCTCGCGCCCGGAGACGTCGACGGGGTGTGCCACATCGGCGGCGCGATGGACTTCGCCGAGTTCCTGGGCATCGCTCCCCGGTTCGTCGACTCGACCCTGACCGGCGGGTCGTCGTTCGAGATCCACCTCGAACACGCCGCCTCGGCGATCGCCGCGGGGGTCGCCGAGTGCGTGCTCGTCGTGTTCGCCCAGACCCCCCGGGCCGACCGGACGGCCGCGAAGAGATCGGGCCGACCGGTGGCCGCTCGACGGCGGGGTCCACTCTTCGGCGGGCCCGACCCGATCGCCGAGTGGGAGCTCCCCTACGGGCTGCAAGGGCCCGTGGGTTCCTACGCGCTCGCCGCCAGCCGGCACATGTCGACCTACGGCACGACACCCGAGCAGCTCGCGAAGATCGCCGTCGACGCGCGACGCTGGGCGGCGCTGAATCCACGGGCGAAGAACCGTGACGAGATCACCGTCGCCGACGTGCTCGACTCGGCGATGATCGCCTCGCCCCTGCACAAGCTCGACTGCTGTCTGGTGACCGACGGGGCCGGCGCGTTCATCGTCA
>CAZQSU010000131.1:0-7429 GCA_964595905.1 uncultured Iamiaceae bacterium | reverse complement strand
AGCTTGCGCTGGAGCATCGAGGTCGAACCCAGTTGGCTGCGCACGACCAGCTCCATCGCCTGGGCCAACAGGTCGTCGTCGTCGCCTCCGCCTCCGGCCGCGCCGCCCCCACCGCCGGCCGGGGCGTCGTCGGTACCCTGGACGGTGTCGTCGTAGACGACCTCGGGCTGCTGGCGGCGCCAGTGGGCGACGACCGCCCGGACCTCGGCCTCGGTGACCCAGGAACCCTGCACGCGCTTGGGGACGCTCGACGACGGGTCCAACAGCAGCATGTCGCCGCGCCCGAGGAGCTTCTCGGCACCCGGCTGGTCGAGGATCACCCGGCTGTCGGCCAGCGACGACACCGCGAACGCCCAGCGGGCCGGGATGTTGGCCTTGATCACGCCGGTGATCACGTTCACCGACGGCCGTTGGGTGGCGATCACCAGGTGGATCCCCACCGCCCGGGCCATCTGCGCGATGCGGGTGATCGACTCCTCCACGTCACGCGCCGCGACCATCATCAGGTCGTTCAGCTCGTCGACCACGACCAGGATGAAGGGCAGGCGCTCGTAGACCCGTTCCGAACCGGGCGGGGGCACCAGGTCGCCACGGTCGTAGGCGGCGTTGTACCCGGTGTCGTCCCGCACGCCGACCTCGGAGAGCAGGTCGTAGCGCCGCTCCATCTCCTTCACGGTCCACGACAGCGCGTTGGCCGCCTTCTTCGGGTTGGTCACGACCTCGGTCAACAGGTGTGGCAGCCGGTTGTACTGACCGAGCTCCACGCGTTTCGGGTCGACGAGGATCAGCCGCAGGTCGTCGGGCGTGTCGCGCATGAGCAGCGACGTCAGCAGGGTGTTGATGCACGACGACTTTCCGGCGCCGGTCGCCCCGGCGATGAGCACGTGGGGCATCTTCGCCAGGTTCGCCATGACCGCGCGCCCGGCGATGTCACGACCGACCGCGGCGTCGAGGGGATGCTTGGCCTCCCGGGCCTCGGTCGAGCCGAGAATGTCGCCGACGGTCACCAACTGCTTCGTGGCGTTCGGGACCTCGACACCGATCGCGTGACGGCCCGGGATGGGCGCCAGGATCCGGACGTCAGGGGTCGCCATGGCATAGGCGATGTCCTTGTGCAGCGCGGTGAGCCGCGCCACCTTGATGCCGGGCCCCAACTCGAGTTCATACCGGGTGACCGTCGGGCCCACGGTCATGCCGACGAGCCGCGTCTCGACGCCGTGTTCGGCCAGGGCGTGCTCCAGGGCCTCGCCGCGTTCACGGATCGCCGACTTGTCGACCTGCTGGGAACCGGAGCGCTCCAGCAGCTTCTTCGGTGGCAACTTCCAGGCACGGCGCGGCGTCGTGGGCGCCAGGTCGATCTGCAGTTGTGACCCCGGGCCGGTGTCGACCACGCCGGCGGGCGCCGGGGCGGGGGCGGCCCCCGGGTCCCGATCCTGGTCGTAGAGCGTGGGCGCGCCGCCAGCATCGTCGTCCGTCACCGTGGGAGCGTCGGACTCCTCGGGCGTGTCGACCTCGTCGAAGGGGTCGGCCTCGGGCTCGGCGGTTCGGATCAGGTCGTTGTAGTCGGCGACCTCGACGGCCGCCAGGTCGCCGGTGTGGGTCGATGCGGTCGATCCGGTCGATCCGGCCGAATCGAGGCGGAACATGGCCCCGACCGATCGACCGATCGCGCGTCCTGCCGGACCGAGTGCGTCCTTCGTCGCCCGCGCCGCCCGGGCGATCGGGACCCCCGTCACCAGCACCAGTCCGGCCAGGCCCACGAGCACGAGCAGAACGGTCGCCCCGACGGCTCCCAGGATCGCGTGGGAAGGGGTGCCGACGACCGTGCCGACGAATCCTCCCGCGTGTGCGAACTCGTCCGCGGTACCCGAGAGACCCGGACGACCGCGCCACAGATCGAGCAGTCCCAACACGACCAGCACCACCACGATCACGCCGACCACCCTGCGCACCGTCACGATCACGGGGTCGACCGGCTCGGGGCGATCCACCACGAGCGTGGGGTCGTCGCCCGCCGACGACGGCCCGTCGGCCGGCTTCGCATCGAATCCCCTGATGGCGAGGATACCGACCACCACGAGTACCACGGGTACCACATGACCCAGTGGCCCGAACGTGACCGTGGCCGCCGACGCCGCCACCCGCCCCACCGGGCCCGCCGCCGACGCGTACAGCCCCAGTCCACAGACGGCCCCCAGCGCGATGCACGCGAGGCCCACGAGATCGCCACGGTGCCCCGCGGTCACCGCTGCCACCAGGCCGGACAGCCCGCGGGCATCGTCACCGGCGGATCGCCGGGCCGTCCCGCCGGTGCGCCGCGCGGCGCGCGGCGTCGAGGCCTTCGCCTTCCCGCGGGGCGACGCGCTCGACTTCTTCGTTCCGGTCCTGGTGGAGGCCACGATGCTTTCCAGGGTACCAACGGGCGCCGGGGCAACCGATGGATGCTCATCGCGTCGCCGGCGTGGACGGGGTCTTGGGATCGCCGCGAAGATCCACCACGCCGACGAGTTGACACGGTATGATGTCAGGGACCAAACTCCTCGCGCAGCACACGAGGACTGGCTTGCAACGGGGCGAGCCGCAACGATCTCGATATGTCAGGTCCCTACCCTCCCTCCCTCAGGACTTGACGTAACGAGCCGGCTGGGGGGTTCTCCGAACCCCCCAGCCACTGCTTTTTGCGAAGACGAAGGCATTGCCGATCACTCGAGATCGACCTGAGGGAGGCTTCACCACGATGACGATGCGCGGTCTCGCCGACGACCCGCCGCAGGATGCTCGACCGTCGGCTGCGCCGGGTGCGGACTCGATGGGCGGGGCGGCGTCGCGATCCGACGCGCGCGTCGGTCGCGGTTCGGTCGGCCTCGTCCCTGCATGCTGGGGCGACGCCGGTGCTGGTGAGTTCTCCGCGGCGCTGACCTTCCGGATCGGCGAAGCCGACGAGCGACTCCCCACCCGCGGTCGCTGCCATCTCGTTCGGGCGCTCGTGCTCGACGACCTGGACCGCAGCGATGTCGAGGTGCACAGCTCGACGTCCACGCTCGCCACCCGCTTCGAGGTCACCGGCGAGGAACGAGCGGTGGCGAGAACGCTCACCGCGATCGCACGCCGCCTGACCGCGCCGCGTCTCGATCGGGCCGAGGAGCTGATCCCCGACCTGCTCGCCACCTGGCGCCCACCGGCGCAGTGGGACGACCAGTTGCACTCGCTCCGCTTCGGGAGCCGCGGCTACGGGCTGCCCGCGCTGCCGCTGCTCGGTCTGCACGACTTCGACCCGGTGGCCTTCGACGACTGGGTCCGCACCTGGTTCACCGGTCAGAACGCCGTGTTCAGCTCGAACCGCCGCCCGCCGGCGGATCTCGATCTGAGTGCCCTGGGAGACGGCATCCGCAAACCGCTCCCCGCACCACACCAGGTCGAGCGCGAGCTGCCGGGCCTTGCCACGGGACCGGCCGATCGGCTGTCGGTGTCGTTTCTCGGCCGTTTCGACGGGCGATCGATGTTGCTGCGCGACCTGGTGGTGCATCGGGCCCACGCCCGTTGTGTCGAGATCGACGGGCACATCCCACGACCCGTCTCGGTGGTGAGACGCACCGGACCCGGTGTCGCGACCTTCGCGCTGTCGATCGCCGCGCCCGACGCCGTCATCCCCGCGCTGCGCGACGCGATCGCCTCGGACCTGTTCCACCTGGCGATGAACGGGCCGCAGGACGGCGAACTGGAACGCGCCCGCGCGGCGGCCAGACGCTCATGCCTGAGCGCGGTCGACGGACGGAGCATCGCCGTCGGAGAAGTCGCCGTCGAGGAAGCGGCCGCCGAAATCCTCTACGGCGAGCATCTCGACACGGCGGGCGCACTGGAGGCGCCACCGGCCGAGTTCGCCGAAGTCGTCCGCATCGGTCTCTCCGGAGCGATCTGGCAGCTCCCCGCGACGGTCGAGGTGACCGACCGGCGCCTGGTGCCGATCGGCGACCGACACGCCGAAGTACCCGAGGGCGAACACTTCGCCCCGGTGGACTCCCCGGGCTCGGGTGTCGACGGCGGATCGCTCGTCATGTCTCCCGGCGCAGTCACCGTGACCGACTCGGCCGGCTGCTCGACCACGATCGCGTTCACCGACACCGTCGCCATGGAGATCCTGCCCGGCGGATGGCGGATGCTCTGGAGCGTCGACGGACCCCGCATCGTGATCGACCCCGCATCGTGGGAGCGCGGCGATTCGATCATCGCCGCCCTCGATGCGCACGTCGACCCGTGGGTGGTGCTGCACGCCGATCGTCCCTTCACGCACGGCTGAGGACCGCCCGTGCGTCACGGCGGCACGGGCGCGGGTTCAGACCGGCACGCCGGCGACCGAGCGGTACCACTCGTCGCCGTCCGCGAGTGACGACCACGGGTGGAAGGTCCGCACCGCCCGGCTCTCGATGGCACAGCGCCGGGCGGTGGTCGGGTCGCCACACCGCATCGCGGCCATGGCGAAGACGTTCCACACCTCGACCGCGCCCGGACCCGCAACCCACCCGGCGTAGTCGACCGACAGTGATCTCGCCAGCTCGACCTCTCTGATCACCTCGCTCGAGAACGTGGCGGCACGACGGACGTCGCGCGTTTCGAGATCGAACCGGAGCAGGTGTGCGAGCGGCACGAGCACGTGAAGGGGCGAACCGGCCGGGGCGGTGTCCGAACACGCCCGTGCGAACGCGACGGCGTCGGCGAGCGACCCGACTCCGAGCGGGCTCAACCCCAGGAGGGTCTCGAGGTGCACCCCGAGCAGGCCGGGCTCCCGGCGCACCGATTCGTCGAAGCGCATGCACAGCTCTTCGACCGGGATCCCGAGCCCGAACCCCGACCTGACCAGGGGCGTGAACACGACCGGGTCGTCGAAATCGAGTTCGAGCGATGCGAACAGGTCACCTTCGGCCCGACGGAGAAGTTCCCAGCACGCGGCGTCACCGATCGATGCCCGACGCTCGAAGGCGGTCCACACGGCGTTGGCGCCGCGGGCGAGGTGGGCGACCGCCGATCCCGGTTCCGCGGCGACCCAGTCGTCGAGCCCACCGGCGATCTCGGTGCCGGTCAGGTGGCGGATGCACCACTCGCGCTCGGCCGCCGACGTCGAACCGTCGAACCGTGAGCGGACGGCCGCGAGGTCGCGACGGATCAACGCGTCGCGGACCTCGGCGATGGACGCGTCGCCCCCGGAGGGGTCGCCCGGGTCGGCCCACCGCGGCCCCGCGGGGCGCGGCGGGTCGGCCAGGTTGCTGATCGAACCGCTCGGCGCCGGCACGTCGGGGCCATCGGCCGCCGCCGGGGCCGGGGCCGCGGACACGAGCGCCTGGGCGACCGCGGCGGCATCGTCGGGATCCATCACGACCATCGCCAGGCCGTCGGGAGTGTCGATCACCAGCAGCTCGCCACGATCGTCGAAGGGTTCGACCCGGGCCGCGGTGGGGGTGTCGGCCAGCGAGTAGACGAACAGCGGAGGAGGCATCGTCCGACGGGACCGGCCTGCTGCGTCGAGAACGAAAAGGCGACGATCCGACGCCGCCCAGATCGTCGACGGTGGCAGGCGGTCCGCCGCGTCGGTGCCGGCGACGGTACGCCCGCGTCCGGCCGCGACGATCCGCTCTCCCTCCTCGAGGAGGCCGGGACGTGACGCGACGAGCCGTTCGAGTGCCCGACTCACGACCCGACCCCGTTCGAGACCGGTGGTCCTTGCTGGTGGGCGCACTCCGCCCGCCGTGCGGCCAGCTCAGGTCTTCGTGCTTGCCTTGCCATCGTCGTCTCCCTCACAGCGGTGTGGCACGCCCGGTTCGGTGACGCGCCCACATTCGGCGCACACCAGGTGGGCCCAACAGGCCGCATCGCCACCCTCGTCGACGTCATCGTCGACACCCCCGCCCGGCGACCGGCCCGTCACCACGATCTCATGCCTCCATGACGACGGGCACGATCATGGGGCGACGGTGGGTCCGATCGTTCACGAAACGCCCGGCAGCACGGCGGACCACCCGCTGGAGCGCCTCGATGTCGGACGACTCACGTGAAAAGGCCTCTTTCACCGCATCGGCCACGACTTCCCGCGCGCCGTCGAGCAGGTCCTCGGCCTCGGGCGCGTACACCCAGCCCCGCGTGATCACCTCGGGTCCGGTGACGATCGAGCCGGTGCGGGCGTCCACCGTGACGATCACGACCACGACACCCTCGGCCGCCAGCACCCGACGGTCACGCAGGACCCCGCCGCCGACGTCGCCGACGATCCCGTCGACGTACAGGTAGCCCGCGGGCACCGCATCGGCGACCCGCCTCACGCCGTCGTCGTCGAGCACCAGTTGGTCGCCGTCCTCGCACACGTTGATGCGCTCGTCGGGAATGCCCATCGTGCGGGCGAGTGCCGCATGGGCGCTGAGATGGCGGTACTCGCCGTGGACCGGGGTGAACCAGTCCGGGCGGGTGATCGACAGGACGGTCTTGAGTTCCTCGGCCTTGGCGTGCCCGGTCGCGTGCACGTCGGAGATGCCCGAGTCGACGACGGTGACCCCGAGTCGGACCAGACCGTCGATGACCTTCGACACGCTCATCTCGTTGCCCGGGATGGGGTGTGACGACAGGATCACGGTGTCGTTGTCGGTGAGCTGCAGCCAACGGCTCTCACCCGACGCCATCAGGGTGAGCGCCGACATCGGTTCACCCTGCGAACCGGTCGAGATCACACACACCTCTCCCGGCGGGAGCGAGTCGACCTGTTCGATGTCGACGATCGATGCGTCGGGAATGCGCAGCAGGCCCATCTCCCGGGCGATGGCGACGTTGCGTTGCATCGACCGACCCAGCGTGGCGATGGTCCGCCCGCTGCCGATCGCGGCATCGGCGATCTGCTGGACCCGGTGGATGTGACTGGCGAAGCACGCGGTGATCACCCGACGACCCGCCTGTGCGGCGAAGAGGCTGTCGAGAACGTCGCCGACGGTCGATTCCGAACGCGAGTGCCCGTGTTCGACGGCGTTGGTCGAGTCGCTCAACAGCAGCCGGATCCCCTCGTTCTCGGCGATCGCCCCCATCACCGACAGCGCGGTGAGGCGACCGTCGACCGGGGTGAGGTCGATCTTGAAGTCACCGGTGTGAAGGATCGTGCCCTGGGGGGTGTGGACGGCGGTCGCGAACCCGTGCGGCACCGAGTGCGTGACGGGAATGAACTCGCATTCGAACGGGCCGATCTCGCGGCGTTCACCGTCGCGCACGGCGACGAACTCGGTTCTGTCTGACAACCCCGCTTCGCTGATGCGGCCCGAGGCGAGGGCCAGGGTCAGCGCGGAGCCGTAGATCGGAAACGACAGCTCGCGCAGCAGATAGCTCAGGCCACCGACGTGGTCTTCGTGGCCGTGGGTGGCGACGAGCCCGACGACGTCGTCGGCGCGTTCGTGCAGCC
>CAZQSU010000130.1:2981-7491 GCA_964595905.1 uncultured Iamiaceae bacterium | reverse complement strand
GCCCCTACCGCAGCTTCGGCCACGTACGCTCGACCCTCGGGGGGATCGACCACCTGATCTCGTCGAACATCGCGTTCGATCACCTGTCGGTGCTCACCGGTCAGGACCTGCCGATCAAGGCGAACGCGACGATCCGTCGGCGCCTGGCCGCCGCCGACGGCAACGGGTTCGTCCAACACTTTCCGTTGCCCGACGACCGCTGGTCGGGCGGAGGGCTGAACCGGTTCTCGTCGATCTTCCTGCACACCCACAAGCGGAACCTCTCGATCGGGCGCCGGCGACTCGGCGGACTGATCGCCCCGGGGTTTCCCTTCGACGCCGCGCCGTACGGCGGGTCGGGCTACTGGACCCTTCCCCACGACCTGGTCGTGTACGTCCACGAATTCGTGCGGCATCATCCCGAATGGGTGCGGTACTTCCGCACGACCGACATGCCCGACGAGACGTTCTTCCACACGATCCTGCTGAACTCGCCGCACGCGGCGCGGATCGTCGACGACGACCTGCGCCACATCGACTGGACCGATCGCTCGGAGCTGCCCCGGATCTGGCGGAGCGCGGACTTCGAGGCGCTGGCGACCAGCGACGACCTGTTCGCCCGCAAGTTCGACGCAACCGTCGACGCGGCGATCATCGAACGGGTGGCGGCGGAGCTGAGCGGCTGAAGGCCCGCGGGGGTCAGCTTCGACAGCGGTTGCAGACCCCGACCAGGTCCAACTGGTGGCTCAACCCGTCGAAACCGAACCGCGAGGCGACCGAATCGAGGCAGTCCTCGAGATCGGCCTCGAGGGGCTCGGGGATCGTGAAGTCCTCGATCCGTCCGCAGACCTCGCAGACCAGATGGTGGTGGTGTTCGGTGAGATCCTCGGCCAGTTCGTAGCGGGCGAAGTCGTCGAGGGCGACGACGCGGCGGATCACGCCGGTCCGTTCCAACACGGCGAGGTTGCGGTAGGCGGAGCTCTGCGCGAGCCCCGCGCAGGTCTCGAGGAGCTCGTCGACCCGCATCGGCCCGTCGGCGCCGACCAGGGCGGCGACGATCGCCCGTCGTCCCTCGGTGTAGCGCTGCTTGTCGAGGCGCAGGCGCTCTCCGGCGGTGGCGTGCACGTCGGCCATGATGCTCCCAAGGTAGTGGGAGTCTCGCCGTCTGCGCCGAGGGTCGGCCATGATGGTAGATGCGAGAAAGGTGCAGGTGATGCTGGTCGAGATCTGGTCCGACGTGATCTGTCCGTGGTGTGCGATCGGCAAGGCCCGGTTCGCCCGGGCCTTGGACGACTTCGCCCACGCCGGCGAGGTCGAGGTGGTCTTCCGCAGTTTCGAGCTGGACCCGGGCGCGCCGCCGCGGCGCCGCGGCACGATGGCCGAGCAGCTCTCCCGCAAGTACGGCACGAGCGTTGCCGAGGCCCAGAAGATGAACGACCATCTCGAGGAGGTCGCCGCCGTCGACGGGTTGGTGTTCCACTTCGACCGGGCCAAGCCGGGCAACACCTTCGACGCGCATCGACTGTTGCAGTACGCGCTCGAAGAGGGCTCGCAGCACGACCTGCTCGACGCGCTGATGCAGGGGTATTTCCGTGACGGGATGGAGGTGTCGGACCCGACCTGGCTCGCCGAGGCCGCGACGGCCGTCGGACTGGAAGGCGACCGGGTCGCACGCATCCTCGACGGCGACGCGTACGCCGACACGGTCCGCGCCGACGAGGAACGGGCGTCGCAACTCGGCATCACCGGGGTGCCGTTCTTCCTCATCGAAGGCAAGTACGCGATCCCCGGCGCCCAGCCGATCGAACGGTTCGGCATGGGACTCGACCGGGCCTGGGAGAAACTCGTCGCCGCCTGAACGATCGGGCCGCTGATGGGAGCGGCGCATGCCCTCGATCCGGTCGCGGGCCCGGTCTCGCCCGCGCCAGGGCGGCCTCTGGCGGATCACCGGCGCCGGACGCCGGGTACGCCACCGCGACGGTCGGCCCCGACTCAGACGGCTGCGGCGAGGTGCTCCCCGGTGAGGGTGTCGTGAGCGGCGATCAACTCGGCGGGGGTGCCCTCGAACACGACCCGACCCCCGTCGTGGCCGGCGCCGGGACCCAGGTCGATGATCCAGTCCGCGTGGGCCATCACCGCCACGGCGTGCTCCACGACGATCACCGAATGGCCCTCGTCGACGATCCGGTCCAGCAATTCGAGCAGGTGCCCGACGTCGGCCAGGTGCAACCCGGTGGTCGGTTCGTCGAGCACGAACACCTCGGCCCGGCCGCCCAGGTGGGTCGCAAGCTTCAGACGCTGACGTTCCCCGCCCGACAGCGTCGGCAACGCCTGCCCGAGACCCACGTAGCCGAGACCGACGTCCACCAACCTCGAGAGCAGACGGGCCGCCGCGGGCACCGCGGCGTCGCCGTCGGCGAAGAAGGCCGCGGCGTCTGACACCGACAGCTCCAGGACGTCCGCGATCGACCTGCCTCCGAAGGTGAGCGCCAGCACGTCGTCACCGAAACGGCGGCCGTCGCACTCCTCACAGGGCACCGCGACGTCGCCCATGAGCGCCAGGTCGCTGTAGACCACCCCGAGCCCCGCACAGGCCTGACACGCGCCCTGCGAGTTGGGGCTGAACAACGACGGCTTCGCGTCGTTCGCCTTGGCGAACGCCTTGCGGATCGGGTCCAGCACCTTGGTGAACGTCGCCACCGACGAGCGTCGCGACCCGCGGATCGGTGCCTGGTCGACGGTGACCACCCCGTCGCGCCCGGCGATCGCGTCGGTGACCAGTGAGCTCTTGCCCGAACCGGCCACGCCGGTCACGACGCACAGCACCCCGAGAGGCACGTCGACGTCGACGTCGTGCAGGTTGTGCAACGACGCGCCCCGGACCTCGAGCACGCCGTCGGCGCTCCGGACCTCGTCCTTCACCTTCACCGGATCGGCGAAGTGGCGACCGGTCAGGGTGCCGCTGCGTCGAAGCCCGGCCACGGTGCCGGAAAAGGTGACCGTGCCGCCGTCCGCGCCGGCGCCCGGACCCAGGTCGACCACATGGTCGGCGAGCGCGATGATCGCCGGGTCGTGTTCGACCACCAGCACCGTGTTGCCCGCGTCGCGCAACTCTTCGAGCAGCCGGCCCATCCGGGCGACGTCGTGGGGGTGCAGCCCCGCGGTGGGTTCGTCGAACACGTAGGTCACGTCGGTGAGCGCCGAGCCGAGGTGGCGCACCAGCCGGGTGCGTTGGGCCTCGCCGCCCGACAGGGTTCCCGCCGGACGGTCGAGCGAGAGATACCCCAACCCGATCGCCACGAACGCATCGAGGGTCTCGGTGAGCTTGTCGACCAGAGGCGCCACCGACGGGTCCCCGACGGTGCGCACCCACCGGGCCGCGTCGCTGATCTGCATCGCGCACACCTCGGCGATGTCGACCCCGTCGATCTTCGACGACCGTGCCGCGTCGTTCAGGCGTGAGCCGCCACAGTCGGCACAGGTGGTGAAGGTCACGGCGCGTTCCACGAACCGTCTCACGTGCGGCTGGAGCGAGTCGACGTCCCGGCCGAGCACCGACGAGCGGAACCTGGTGAGCACGCCTTCGTAGGTCAGGTTGATGCCGTCCACCTGCAGCTTGGTCGGTGCGCGCTCCAACAGGTCGTGCCATTCGGTCTTGGTGTATTTCGCGAGCGGTTTGTCGAAGTCGAAGTAGCCGCTGCCGCGGAAGATCCGTCCGTACCAGCCGTCCATGCTGTAGCCGGGCACCTGGATCGCCCCCTCGGCCAACGACTTCGAGCGGTCGACGATCACGTCGAGGTCGATGTCGCTGACCGTGCCGCGCCCTTCACAGGCCGGGCACATCCCACCCAGGTACTCGAAGGTGCGCTTCTCGCGGGTCGTGCGCCCGCCCTTGGTGAAGGTCACCGCGCCGGCGCCGGTCATCGTCATCGTGTTGAACGAGAACGCTCCCGGCGGGCCGACATGGGGCGTCCCCAGCCGCGAGAACAACACCCGGAGCTGGGCGTGCACGTCGGTCGCGGTGCCGAGCGTCGATCGCACGTCCGCGCCGAGCCGCTCCTGGTCGATCGCGATGGCGGTGGTGAGCCCTTCGAGCGCGTCGACCTCGGGCTGGGGGAAGCTCGGCATGAATCCCTGCACGAAGCTGCGGTAGGTCTCGTTGATCAGCCGGCGCGACTCGGCCGCGATCGTGTCGAACACCAGCGAGCTCTTGCCCGAGCCCGACACCCCCGTGAACACGGTGAGGCGGCGTTTGGGCAACTCGACGTCGATGCCGCGCAGGTTGTTGGCCCGCGCCCCGGTCACCCGGATGCGGTCGTGACGGTCGGCGGGGTTGGTGCGGCTCATGGCTGTCACGGTAAGTGACGAGCGGGCCCGAACCCTTCTCGAAAACTGCTCCGCTGGCCGGAGACGCCGCCGACCGGCCACCGGGCGCGGCCTGGGGAAGTGCGGCCGAGCACATACGATCGGCAGATGGCGACCAGCCGCGAACAGCGCTTTCGCATGCGGGCTGAAATCGTCGACGCCCGCC
>CAZQSU010000130.1:0-2881 GCA_964595905.1 uncultured Iamiaceae bacterium | reverse complement strand
CTCGAACAGCTCACGTACCTGTTGTTCCTCGAGATGGCCGAGGAACAACGCTCCCTCGGCTTCGCCCGGATCGTCCCCGAAGGGCTCGACTGACCGTCGCTGAGCTCCGAGCGCCGTTGATCCGATTCCGGGGAGCGGTGGCCAGAATCGGCCGCGAGATGGCTCCTTCTTCACCGACTCAGCTCCGCTGGGATGAAGTGATTCCAACCCGGCAGACCCGGCTGCGATACATGGCTGAGCACTGGCGGCAGGTGCGGACCGACATGAACCTCCTCCGTGGGTGCGAGGTCGATGATGCGATTCTGCGTCTCGGTCGGGAGTTCCAGGTGTGCATGGATGGCCATGGTGAACAGCTTCAGGTGACGCTGCTCCAACGGTTCGATGGGCGCGACCGCCTCGACGTTCTCCGCCTAGGCTCCGCGGCATGAACCGATCCGCCCGCGCGGTCCGCGCCCTGGCCGTCGCGCTGGCACTGGGTCTCACCGCGGCCTGCACGTCGTCCGCGCAGGCCAACAAGACCACCACCACCACGACCGCGGAGACCACGGTCGCATCGACGAGCACGACGACCGTCGACCTCGCGCCGGCAGGCACGTCCTACGGGGTTGGAAGGCAGGATGTCACGCTGGTCGACCGCTCCCGCGGCACCGGCGCCGACCCGAAGAACCACGTCGCCGCGAAGAAGGAGCGCACGCTCGAAACGGTGATCCTGTACCCGACGACCGACACCGGGGACGACGCCACGAGCGACGACCATCCGGTGGCCGACGGCCGGTTCCCGCTGGTGGTGTTCTCCCACGGGGTCACCGCGAGTGGGCCCGCCTACGTGGGGGTGATGAAGAATCTCGCCGCCGCGGGCTTCGTCGTCGCCCTGCCCACCTTCCCGCTCACCTCCGGCCCGCACGGGTGGGACAACCTCGGCCAGACCATCGAACAACCCGCTGACGTCAGCTTCATCATCGGTGAACTGCTCGCACGGTCGGCCGCCGGCGACGGGCTGCTCGGCGACCACCTGGCGCCCGGTGCCGTCGCGATCGCCGGCCACTCGCTCGGGGCGATCACCTCGCTGCTCTTCTTCAACACCTGCTGCCGCGACGACCGGGTGAAGGCCGTCGTCGCCGTCAGTGGCATCACCTTCGGAGGCAGGACCAAGAGCGATTCCTACGACGATCCGCCGAAGACCCCGCTCCTGCTGCTGCACGGCGAGAAGGACGAGGTCCTCCGTTACGACGCCGGGTCGCGGCAGATCTACGACACGACCCTGACCGCGGTGCCCCGGGCGTTGATGAGCTTTCCCGCCGCCGGCCACACCGACGTGCTCGGATCGGCGTCGTTCATGCCGGCGATCGTCGCGTTCCTCGACCTGGAACTGCGCCACGATCCCGGCGAATGGCGCAAGCTGGACGCGGAGATCGCGGAGAACGGTGATGCGCGCATCGAGGTCGCCGGTGGGCTGCCCGTGCCGACCGGCTGAGAGGGCCGACCGGCTGAGGCGCGCTGAGGGGGCCGGCCTTCCCGGTCAGATCGGTTGACGGTAACCGAAGAACTCGTGGTCCTCGTTGTAGCCGCCGTAGCCACCGCCGATCTCGGCGAAGTCGTGGACGAACTCGATGCCCTTGATCCACTTCACCTGCTTGAACCCGAGCTGGTTCTCGTTGCGCAGCCGAAGCGGCGCACCGTGCCCGTAGGTGAGCGGCGCCCCGTTCATGTCGTACGCGAGCATCGTGAGCTCGTAGGTCATCTGTTCGATCGGGTGCGCGTCGTAGTACGCGCCCTCGTCCGCGCCTTCGCCGAGTGAGTAGAACACCACCCATCTCGCCTCCGGGGTCGGCTCGACCAGATCGAGGATCGTGCTCATCGACACGCCACCCCAGCGGGCCACGCCCGACCAGCCCTGGATGCAGAAATGCTGCGTCGTCTGTTCGTGGTAGCGCATCGCCCGCAGGTCGTCGAGCGACAGGCTCACCGGATGTTCCACCAGGCCGCCGATCTCGAGGCGCCAGTCGACGAAGTCGGTGTCCCACAGGTGTTGGTACTCCACCGAGTCGGGGTACTTGCCGTTGTGCCAGAAGTACGGCGACAGGTCTTCGTCGGTGTAGCTGCCCGCCGAGGAGTCGAGGTGCTCGAACAGGCGCTGGACCGGACCGATCAGGAAGAACCCGGCCCGCTGGATCCAGCGCGGTCGCCGCAGGGTGATCGGAGACGCCGCGAACCAGGCGACGCCGGCGATCAGGATCGAGATGCAGAACACCCAGAACCCCATCCAACCGTTCGAGTCGCGGGCGGCGTACATGTAGTTCAGGTTTCGCAGTGCGCCCGTGGTGCCCACCATCGTCACGTGCGCCACGATGAACAGCACGAACCAGCACATGACCAGAAAATGCAGCGACCGGGCGACCTGGATCGACAGGACCTTCGACAGGCGCTTGAACCGGGTCGACAGCGCCGGCGACATGCCCAGGCCGGTGATCAGCGCCAACGGACCGGCCACGAACACGGTCAGGAAGTACGCAAGAAGTTGCAGCCCGTTGTAGGCGACCCAGGAATGCTCGGTGGGGAAGTCGAGCGACGCGTACTGGATCGCCGTGCTGAGGGCATTCGGGAACACGTCCCACGACGTGGGCACGATCCGATGCCAGTGGCCGGTGGTGAAGATCAACACGTAGAACACCACGCCGTTCACCACGAACAGGGTGTCCATGCCCAGATGCCACCAGCGGGCGAGGCCGATCGAGTGGCGGATTCCGGGTAGGCCGACGTGGGTGGGCAGCCCGACCGAATCCTGTTTCGCGGTCCACAGCGGATCGTCCGGCACCGCCTTCTGCATCCGGAACCATTCCTTGCCCGGCGTGGAGTGACGGGTCCAGTACAGGCGCGGGTG
>CAZQSU010000129.1:0-7547 GCA_964595905.1 uncultured Iamiaceae bacterium | reverse complement strand
GTTGGCGTGTTCAGCGCCGAACAGCGCCTTCACACGGTCGCGGGCGACGTCCTCGACCCGGTCGATGACCTCGTTGCCGCCGTAGTACCGCTTGCCCGGGTAGCCCTCGGAGTACTTGTTGGTGAGCACCGACCCGGTCGCCTCCATCACCGCGGGCGACGCGAAGTTCTCCGACGCGATGAGCTGGATCGTCGAGTTCTGCCGGGCGATCTCGTCGTCGATGAGGCCGAAGACCTCGTCGTCACGTGCCGTTGGCCAGGTCATCGATGGTCAGACTCCTTCGGAGGATACGGGGCGTGCGGCGAATGCGGCGTCGTCGTCGCCTCGGGCGGACTCGGGAAGGTCGGCCCACAGCTCTGCAAGATACGTGTCCTGGCCCTCGGGATCGGAAAACCGCTCCTCGAGCGCATGGAGCTCGTCGATGCGTCGCTGGTGACGCCCACCCTCGAACGGGGTGTCGAGCCACAGCCTGGCGATCTCGAGTGCGAGCGCGTCGGCCACGACCCGCGCGCCCATCGACAACACGTTCGCGTCGTTGTGGGCCCGCGACATCCGGGCGGTGTAGAGCTCGTTGCACAGCGCAGCCCGCACGCCCGCCACCTTGTTGGCGGCGAGCTGCTCACCCTGGCCCGAGCCCCCCAGCACGATGCCACGGTCGACCCTTCCCGCGGCGACGGCCCGTCCGACGGCCGCGCAGAAGATCGGGTAGTCGACCGAGACGGTGTCGTGGGTTCCGACGTCGACCACATCGTGACCGTCCGCGGTGAGGGCATCGACGAGCTTCCACTTCAGCGCGTAGGCGGCGTGGTCGGATCCGATCGCGATCCTCACGAGTCGACCCCGACCGTCGCCGGTTCGGGCGCCGCCCACAGCGCCTCGACCAGCCGGTCGACGAGCATCGAGATGTCGTTCGCCGCGCGGTCGAAGACCTTGCCGGAGCGACCCATCGGGTCGGGGATCTCGTCGGCGACCGTGATACGCAGCAGCTCTCGCCGCCCCCTCGTCTCGCCGATCATGTCGAGGATCGTCGCCAGGTCGGTGGCTCCCGACTCCTCGAGTCCGAGGGACTCCACCCGACGGACGAACTCGGGCAGGGTGAACGCGCGGGTGTACGCCTCGGGCGTGATCGCGACGAGTTCGGTCAGATGGTTGCGCTCCATCCCCAGGATCAGATCCGCCGAAGCGATCACGTCCGCGTCGAGTGTGCGGCTCCGGTGGGCGGTGACGTCGACGCCGCGTTCGGCCATCAGGTCGATGACCTCGTCTGCCGCCGGACTGCCCGGCGGGAGCAGCCCACTCGACGACACGGTGACGTCGAGTCCCCGCTCGACCACGCGCCGACGCAGGAACGCCTCGGCCATCGGCGAACGGCATTGGTTTCCGGTGCACATGAACTCGATGTTGATGCCGAGAGTCTACCGATCGTCGCCGGTCGGCCCGGGAGCGCGGCGCTCGACGGTGCGACACCGAATTGACCGGATGGTCAGTCGACGGGTTGAAATGGCGGCATGAGCAAACCGGGAACCCTGGTCGACCGCACCCCTGTCATCGTCGGTGTCGGCCAGCACAACCAACGGGTCGACCAGGGCGAACCGACTCTCGAACCGGTCGAGCTGATGCAGATCGCCTTGCGTGCAGCGGCCGACGACGCAGGCGACCCGGGCATCCTCGCCAAGGCCGATGCCGTGCGCTCGGTGAACGTCTTCGGCTGGCGGTACCGCGACCCGGCCCGTCTGGTGGCGTCCGCTCTCGGCTGTGACGGCGCAGCCACCGCGTACACCCATGTCGGCGGCAACGTGCCCCAGATGGTCGTGAACGGTGCCTGCCGCGACCTCGCGGCCGGGCATGCCGACATCGTGTTGATCACCGGTGCGGAGGCCGGCTTCTCCAAGGCGAAGATGCGCCGGGCCGGGGCGACTCCCGACTGGACCGTCCAGGACGACGACGTCGAACCCGACGACTGGCTCGACGACGACGTGCCGATGATGATGGACGCGGAACTCGCCCGCGGCGTGGTGATGCCGATCCAGATCTACCCGTTGTACGAGAGCGCGTGGCGGGCCGCGAACGGCTGGAGCATCGAGGAGAACCGTCGCCGGATCGCCCGGCTCGCGGCCCGGATGAGCGAGGTCGCCGCGGCGAACCCACACGCCTGGAACCGCACCGTGTACACAGCGGACCAGATCGACTCGCCCGACGACGGCAACCGCATGGTCGGGTTCCCCTATCGCAAGGTCGTGAACTCGTTCGAACGGGTCGACCAGGGGGCGGGGCTGATCCTGACCACCGTGGGCACCGCGCGTTCGCTCGGACTCGACGATGAGCGCTGGGTGTTCCCCCTCGCCGGCACCGACGGGGGCGACACCACCTTCACCTCGAACCGCCCGACCTTCGCAGGGTCACCGGCGATGCGGATCGCCGGGCGCCTCGCATTGGAACTGGCCGGCGTCGAGCCCGCGGAGCTCACGTGCGTCGACCTGTATTCGTGCTTTCCGGTCGCCGTGCAGGTCGCGGCGCACGAACTGGGACTGTCGGTCGACCGCGACCTGACCGTCACGGGCGGGCTGCCCTTCGCCGGCGGGCCGTGGAGCAACTACGTGAGCCACTCGATCGCGACGACCGTCGAGGTGCTCCGGGAGCGCCGCGGCACCGGACTGGTGTCGGCCAACGGCGGCTACTTCACCAAGCACGCCTTCGGTGTGTACTCGACCGAACCGTCGGGGCGTGCCTACGCGTGGGCCAAACCGCAGGACGAGATCGACGCGGCCGGCTCGGTGGAGGTCGATGACACCTACGAAGGTGACGCGACGGTCGAGTCGTGCACGGTGATGCACGACCGCGACGAGACCCCCGAGCGGGCGATCATCACCGCGCGCACCGCGGCCGGGACCCGGGTGTGGGGCACCAGCACCGATGCCGACACCATGGCGCGGATCGAAGCCACCGAGACGGTGGGCTCCACCGCGCGGATCGCTGCCGACGGTTCCTTCGCGTTCGCGTGATCGTCGTGTGCCGCGGCGATGACCCCGGGGTGACCGATCAGCTCCCGGTGTTGTCCTCGTAGCTGATCGCCACGGCCAGCGCGCCGGCCACGATCAGGCCGGCGCCTCCGAGTGCGAACGCGTCGCGTTCGGTGAACACCAACGCGAACACCAGGCCGGTCACCATGAACACCAGGCCCACCCAGATCCCCGGATGCCGCTCATTCACGGTGCGCTCCGACCGTCGCGGCCGCGTCCGCTGCGAGCAGACGCCGGTCGATGCCCAGTGTCGCCGGGTCCACCGCACCGCGACGCAGGATCCTGAACGGCGTGACCGTGACGTCGACGACGGTGGAGGCGAGCCCGGTGCAGGGTCCGGCGTCGACGACGAGACCCACGTCGTCGAGAAGGGAGCGGGCCGCTGCGGCTGCGTCGGTCGGGGTCGGGTCGCCCGAGCGGTTCGCACTGGTCGTGACGATCGGGCCGATGCGCGACGCGATCGCTCGGACGATCGCCGCGTCGGGCACCCGCACGCCGATCGTCGTGGCGTCACCACCCAGCTCCACGTGGCGCCACCGGTCACTCCGCGGGCCGACGACGGTGAGGCCACCCGGCCAGGCGGTCGATGTCATCGCCAGCACCGCTTCGGCGACCTCGCCGGCGAAGGCCGCCGTGGCGAACAGGCCGAGTGCCTGACCAGCGTCGGCGGCGAGCACCGCCATCGCCTTGGACCGCTCACGGTCCTTCAGCGCGAACAACCGGTCGAGTCCGGCGGCACATTCGGGGTGCGCGGCCACGCCGTACACGGTGTCGGTGGGCACGATCACGGTGCCCCCGGCGTCGAGCACCCCGATCGCCCGGTTCGCGGCGTCGGCGAGCGCTGCCGGGTCGGCTTCCGCATCGAGACGAAGCGTGCGGTCACCCGGCGGCATGGAAACGACCGTAGTCCGGTCGTGCTAGGACATCGGGGTCATGGCGACCCACGAGACCGAGATCACCGAACCGGTCGATCTGTGCACACCCGACGGCAAGCGGTTGAACCGGTCGGCGGTGGGGTGGTCGCGGGTGCCGTTGCACCGGGCGAACCTGGCCGGCTGGGGCCGCGCCAAGCGCTGGGACTACTGGGGGATCCTCCTGGGTGACAGCGCAGTGTCGTTGACCTTCGCCGACCTCGACTTCGCCGGACTGGTCGGGCTCTACTGGGCCGACTTCACCTCGGGCGACCACATCCAGGTCGCGCCGATCATTCCGTTGGGGCGCGGCATCGACCTGCCCGACGTTCCCGGGTCGACCACGCTGCGACACCATGCACGTGCCTTCGACGCGCTCGTCCACGACGTCGACGGCGGCACCCGGCTGTTCGCCCACTGGCGGGGCAAAGACGGCCGGGAACTGCGGCTCGACGCGACCGCGGCCCTGCCCGAGGGCCACGAATCGCTCAACGTGGTGGTGCCATGGTCGGACACCCGGTTCCAGTACACCTCCAAGCATCAGGCCCGCCCGGTCACCGGCACCCTCATGATCGACGGCGTCACCCACTCGATCGGCGACGACCGACCCGCGTGGGCGACCCTCGACGTGGGTCGGGGTCGCTGGCCGTACCGGGTGGTCTGGAACTGGGCCGGCGGCGCGGGCACGAGCACCGACGGGCACACGGTCGGGATCCAGCTCGGGTCGAAGTGGACCGACGGCACCGGGTCGACCGAGAACGGCATGATCATCGACGGACGCCTCACCAAGATCGGCGAGGAACTCACGTGGGACTACGCCATCGGCCGGCCGATGGCGCCGTGGCGGGTCCGTTCCGCGAACGGTGAGCTGGACCTGACCCTCACCCCACGCTGGGACCTGCCGTCGAACACGAACCTCGGGGTGTTCGCCAACACCGGGCATCAGGTGTTCGGCTCGTGGTCGGGCACGATTCCACGCGACGACGGTGAACCGCTCACCCTCGCCGACGACGTGATCGGTTTCGCCGAGGAGATCTCCTGGCGCTGGTGAGCCGTGCCGGCCGGCGGTTCCCCACCTCCGCGAGGCGCCGGTCGCATCGGGCGACGCTTCGAGGTCCTCGGTGACGCCGATCTCGGCTCTCCACGTCGCCGGGTGGCCCAGATCCAGGTCGTCGGGCGCCGGGCCGCGACGAGTAGCCACCCGGTCACCGCCGACGGGCGACCAGGATGCGGTCACGACCGGCCAGGTCGGGGCGCACCTCGGCATCGGTGAACCCCGCTTCCCGAGCCAGGGAGACGACCGCAGCGGCCTGGGTCGCGCCGATCTCGGCAACCAGGACGCCGTGCGGCGCGAGCCAGGCCGGACTCTCGGCGATGATCACGCGCAGATCGTCCAGCCCGTCCGCGCCGGCGAACAACGCCTCGACGGGTTCCCAGGCACGCACCGTGTCGTCGAGCTCGTCGTCGGTGGCGACATAGGGCGGATTGGTCACGATCAGATCGATGGCGCCATGAAGCCCGTCGGGGAGCTTCGCGAACCACGAACTCACCGCGAGCGCAACCCGCTTCACCCCGAGACCGACCCGGTCCCGATTCTCCTGCGCGAGTTCCAGGGCGGGCTGCGACGCGTCGATCCCCAGCACCCGGGCCGTCGGGTGTTCCACGGCGAGCGACAGCGCCAACGCACCGGTGCCCGTGCCCAGGTCGACCACGACCGGCGCGTCGACCCCGAGGGCCCCGAGTTCGTCCAGTGCCACCTCGGCGACCTGTTCGGTCTCGGGTCGGGGAATGAGCGCCCGGCCGTCCACGAGGAGCTCGAGCGACCGGAACGGCCAGTGCCCCATCACGTACTGCAGCGGCTCCCCGGCGACCCGGCGCGCCACCATCGATTCGAAGCGCGCGCGTTCGCCGTCATCGGGCGCCTCCTCGAGGAGACGGTGCCACGAACGCCCCGCGCCGGCGATCTCGCGGACCAACCACCGCACCTCGCGATCCGCTCCGTCCACCCCGACCTTCTCGAGCGCCGCGACCGCTTCGCGCGCCATGTCCCCCCAGGTTCCGGTCATCTCGTCCGCCGGAGCGTCCTACGACCGGCCGGCCCGTGAGGCCCGCTCCCGAACCCGCCGTCATCGCTCCCGGGTTGCGGGCCGAACTGCAACGACTTCGTGGCTGTCACGGCCATCAGGTCTTCGGCGACGGGTCGACGTCGAGCAGGCGGCGCTGCTGTTCGTCCATCACCAACGCGTCGGACACCTCACCGAGGTCACCACCGAGGATCTTGTCGAGCTTGTAGAGCGTCAGGCCGATCCGGTGGTCGGTGACCCGGTTCTCCTTGAAGTTGTAGGTGCGGATCTTCTCGCTCCGCCCTCCCCCACCGACCTGACCGCGCCGGGCGTCGGACGCCTCGGCGGCCTGGGCCTCCTGCGCGAGCGCGAGCAGGCGACTCCGCAGCACCACCAGCGCCCGCGCCCGGTTCTGGATCTGGGACTTCTCGTCCTGCATCGACACGACCAGGCCCGTGGGCAGATGCGTGATGCGCACCGCCGAGTCGGTCGTGTTCACCGACTGGCCCCCGGGGCCCGACGATCGGTAGACGTCGACCTTGAGGTCGCCCGGGTCGATGTCGACATCGACCTCGTCGGCCTCGGGAAGCACGGTCACCGTCGCCGAGGAGGTGTGCACGCGGCCCTGCGACTCGGTGACGGGCACGCGCTGCACGCGGTGTGGGCCGGCCTCGTGCTTGAGGCGCCGCCACACCCCGTCGCCCGCTACCCGGAACGTGATGGTGGCATAGCCGCCCAGCGCGGACTCCTCGGCGCCGAGCACCTCGAGCTTCCAGCCCTGATCGGCGGTGAACGTGGAGTACATGCCGAACAGATCCGCCGCGAACAGGTTGGCCTCTTCGCCACCTTCGGCCCCGCGGATCTCCACGATCACGTCGCGCTGGTCGTTCGGGTCCGGGGGCAGCAGCAACAGCCGCAGGTCGCCGGTGAGCCGCTCGACGTCGGCTTCCGCGTCGGCGGCCTCGGCGAGCATCGCTTCGCGGTCCTCCCCCTCGGCATCTGCCGCCATCTCGCGGGCCGCGGTCAGATCACCGATGCGTCCGCGCAGCGCCCGCCCACAGGCGACGATGCGTTCGAGTTCGGCGTGTCGACGCGCGACCTCCGCGTAGTGGGCGCGGTCGTCGAAGATCGCCGGGTCGGCCAGACGCGCCTCGACCTCGACGAGTTCGTGCTCGTAGCCCGCGATCTGGTCGACGAGTCCGGTCATGTCGGCCCCGCCGTCACTTCGGTACTCGGTCCCGGGTCAGCTGTGGCGCTGCGGGGATCAGGCGTCGGCGTCTGCCGGAGCGTCGGCCGCGGCGGCGCGCTTGCGCTTGCCGTAGCGACGCTCGAAACGGTCGATCCGACCACCGGTGTCGACGAGCTTCTGCTTCCCCGTGTAGAAGGGGTGGCACTCGTTGCAGAGTTCGACCGACAGCGACGGCACGGTGGAATGCGTCGTGAACGTGTTGCCACACGAACACGTGACCACCGTCTCGACGTACTCGGGGTGAATGTCGGCTTTCATCGCCACTCCTTGGAAAAACGCCGATGGGAAGGCACCGCATCGGGAC
>CAZQSU010000128.1:0-7607 GCA_964595905.1 uncultured Iamiaceae bacterium | reverse complement strand
AGCCACGCCGGGGTGATCCGGTCGAGGGTGTCCATGTTGTGCCGGATGACGATCAACTCACGCTTGTTGTCACGCAGCGAGATGCGGTCACCTTTGCGGGCCCGGTACGAGGGGATGTCGAGGCGGGACCCGTTGACGTTCACCATGCCGTGGTTCACGAACTGGCGAGCCTGGGGACGGGTCGACGCCCAACCCGCGCGGAAGACGATGTTGTCGAGCCGCAGCTCGAGCATGGCGAGCAGATTCTCGCCGGTCACGCCCTTGGCGCGGTTGGCCTCTTTGTACAGGTTGACGAACTGCTTCTCGAGCACGCCGTAGATGTACTTGGCCTTCTGCTTCTCCTGAAGCTGGATCTGATATTCGGACGGCTGGCGACGACGCGCCCGACCGTGTTCACCCGGCGGGTACGGTCGGCGGTCCAGTGCGCGGTCGCCCTTGGGGTTCTCGAACACGTTGATGTTGAGACGGCGTGAGATCTTGACCTTGGGGCCGGTGTAACGAGCCATTTCTTTCAGCGCCTCTCTCAGACCCGGCGCCGCTTCGGCGGACGGCAGCCGTTGTGCGGAATGGGGGTCACGTCCTTGATGCCGGTCACTTCGATGCCGGTGTTCTGCAGCGAGCGGATCGCGGTCTCACGGCCCGAGCCCGGCCCCTTGACCAGCACGTCGACCTTGCGGACCCCGTGCTCCATGGCACGGCGGGCGCACTGCTCGGCAGCGGTCTGGGCCGCGTACGGCGTCGACTTGCGGGACCCCTTGAATCCGGAGCTCCCGGCCGACGACCAGGCCAGCACGTTGCCCTGCTGGTCGGTGATGCAGACGATCGTGTTGTTGAACGAACTCTTGATGTGCGCGATCCCGTAGGAGATGTTCTTGCGTTCCCGCTTGCGGGGACGGCGGCCCTGTGCGCCTGTCTTCGCCATTACTTGGTCACCTTCTTCTTGCCGGCGATGGTCTTCTTGGGACCTTTGCGGGTGCGGGCGTTGGTGTGGGTGCGCTGACCACGAACGGGAAGGCCCTTGCGGTGCCGCAGTCCCTGGTAGCAGCCGATCTCCATCTTGCGCTTGATGTCCTGCTGGGTGTCGCGCTTGAGGTCACCTTCGACCTTGATGTTCTCGTCCACGTAGACGCGGATCCGGTTGACCTCGTCGTCGGTGAGGTCACGGACACGGGTCGATTCGTCGATGCCCACCCCGGCGCAGATCTGCGAGCTGAGGGTCGGGCCGATGCCGTAGATGTAGGTGAGCGAGACGACGAGGCGCTTCTCGCGGGGGATGTCGACGCCGGCAATACGTGCCATGGGCTTTCAGAACCTCTCGTTCGGGGCGGTGACGGACACGTGGTTTCAGCCCTGACGCTGCTTGTGCCGTGGGTTTTCGCAGATGACACGGACGCGGCCGTGCCGACGAATGAGCTTGCACTTGTCACACATCTTGGTGACGCTGGGACGGACCTTCATGCGGTGGACCTTGTTCGTCGAAGTGTCGGGCTGCCGGAGCAGACGATCACTTGTAGCGGTACGTGATACGACCCCGGGCGAGGTCGTACGGGGTGAGTTCCACCTGGACCCGGTCGCCGGGCAGGATGCGGATGTAGTTCATGCGCATCTTTCCCGAAATATGGGCGAGAACCTCATGACCGTTCTCGAATTCCACCCGGAACATGGCGTTCGGGAGGGATTCGACAACGGTTCCTTCGAGAAGAATCGCGTTCTCTTTGGGCTTGGGCAGCGGGAGGCTCCAGGTCGAGTTCGGACAGACCGACCTCACGGCGCGGCGCAGCACGGAGCTACGGACACACCACGGGCCGACCCAGCACGTTAGCGCGCGACGCCGTCACATCCAATTCCGCACGGCACGGCTCGATCGTCCGCTCACAGAGCGGATCGGTCGCCTGGCGACTGAGCTGTCGGTTGGTCGGTCGCCCCCGAAGGGGCGGGTTGCCCGAGCGCCACGATAGCCCACGGGTCAAGGCGTGCGCGACCCTCGGTCGGTTCCGCACGGCCGGATGCGTCGAGTGGCGGGTTCACCCCTCGATGCCCAGCAGGGCGCGGAGTCGGTGAACTCGCATGCCCAAGGACTCGTCGTTGCGTTGCTCGGTGGCTTCCATCGCCTCCATCCGGTCGAGAAGGCGGAACAGATCGTCGCGGCGGGTCGGGTCGTCGAGCGCCTGGCGGGGCGTGATCCCTCCCAGCGCGGAGATCGAGTCGTCGACCCATGCCCGTTCTGCACGCTCGACGTGCGCCCGGAGTGCCTCGCGCACTTCTTCGTGCATCGTCACCTGGTCGGACAGCGGCGACCACGACTGGTCGGCCCGGTCGGTGTCGCCCAGGACTTCCCGTTCGTAGGCGCGATCTGCCAGCACCTCGTCGAAATCGATCCGGAGCTCTTCGCGGAGTACCGCACCACCCAACTCCTGGGCGATCATCCCGACGACGAGATCGGAGCGGCGCTCGCTGTTCGTCTCGATGACGAGTCGGTCGTGATCGAGGACGACGTTGCCGAGCACCGTCTGGCCCTGGTCGCCGTTCGAGTCCGAGTCGTCATCGGTCCGCAACCACGTCCAGGACCCGGGCTGTGTCTCGCGTTCGAACATCGCATCCAACACGATTTCGGCCGCATTCGGGTCGGGGACGTGCCAGGTGCTGGTGCACTGCATCAGGGGTTCACCGTCGGTGTTGTGCAATGTCGGCGGCGCCTCGGCGTCGGCGACGAGCGAGAGCAACTCCGCAGCAGTCGGCCCCGCGTCGAGGACTTCGATGAGCCGATCACGCATCACATCGGGCACCCGGGTGATGCCCCCGAAGAACTGGAGGCGACCGTCTCCGGTGGGCAGTGGCCGCGTCAGCACGTAAGAACCGACATCGAGATCGCGGGTGCCACGGCGTTCGTCGACGTCGAGCACGTCGCCGGTGCGGAGGTCGCGCACGGTGACGCCTGCGTCGAGTCGGATCTCGGTCACCTCGAAAACCGAACGGCCGATCAACGCCCATTGTTCGGCGAGCATCGCCTCGTCGCTCGGCAGCAATGCGCCGCGTTCGGCCAGCCATTCGGCGAACCGACCGTTCTCGGTGAACACCGCGTCGACGATCAGCGGATCGTGTTCGATGAGTTCATCGGGTGGAATGGCCGAGTTGCGTGCGCGCAGCCAGGCAAGCGATTCGACCTCGTAGCCGTGACGGCGGGCGAGCCACCAGTTTGCTTTGCGGTACAGCCAGGTGAGCCGGTCGGCGAGAGCGACCTCGGTGACGCCGAGGTGGCAGTGTTTGAACTTGCGCCCCGACCCGCACGGGCACGGCTGATTCCGCCCGATCCCCTCGTAGCGGTGATCGAGGATCTCGTCGAGGATTGCGACGTCGTGGCGCGAGATCTCCGGTCCCAGACGTTGGAGTAGATCTTTGGCACGTTGCGCATCGCCACGGTCGTTCGCGAACCACGCTTGGTCGTAGATGCCGGAGGGATGGTCAGGGTCGAGAGAGCGAAGTTCTTCGATGACGGCTTCGAACTCGACGGTCCGGCCGCCAGCGCACAACGCCTCGGCGGTGAGCCACGTCGGTCCGGTGCTGAGCCGCTCGGGCACGAAATGGCGAAGCGACTCGGCGAAGTCCACGAGTTCATCGGTGGGCTCGTCGAGGATGTTGTTCTGGGCGAACGCCATGCCCACGGCGAGATCGTCGAGGGCGCGGGCAACCGCCGCCGCGTCGTCGAGTTCGCCAGGGGTGGCTTGCCACGCGTCCCAGGCACGCATGACCGTCGCATATGCGTTGGCTTGAGCCGGGTTGAAGGCCTGCTCGTACGCGACGTCGTCGACATGTTCGCGGCGAGCCTGCGTCACGTGGTCGAAACCAACGGGGGCGACCCACGACGACCTGCGTTCGCAGCCTGCGGCAGTGACCAGGTCGTCGAGCAGCGGCCAGGTCGCGAATCGGAGGTCAGGGCGGACGAGCAGCATGTCGATCATCACCTGGTCGAGCAGGTGTCTGGTCGGGTTTCCGGTGTCGGGCATGACCTGTTCGATGAAGGCTTCGACGATCGCCGTGTCCGGTGACGGGGCGACCTCGACGCGGCGTATGTTCAGTTCGCCTTCGTCGAAGAAGAACTCGGCGACCCCGGAGGTGACGAATCCGTGCGCGGCGAGCCACCCGGGGGGCAATCCGACCCCGGCCGACCCTTCGACACCCAGTTCGGCCGCGGCGGCCACACGGCGCGCCCTGGCGGAACGGTCCGCGGAGCCGCCGCCGTCGAGGGTGCACCAGTCGTCGTACAGGACCCCGGTGAGCAGTCCGAGGTCCTGCATTGCGACACTGTCGGTGGCGATGTCGAGGTCGGTGATCGGTACTGTCCAGGTGGCGCCGACGAGCAGCGCGAGTTCATCGAACAGCACGGGTTCGGCCCCGGGTTCACCGTCTGCAGGTGGGTCCGAGATGTATCGGATCCGATCCATCGTCTCGAGCACGTCGAAGAGGCGTTCCTCGGGTTCGGGACCGAGCCCGATGCCGTCGGCCTCGAGCCGGGCGAGCAGGTCGTCGAAGGATACCGGCCCCTCGGCGAGCGCTTCGACGAGGTGGTTGCGGACGCGTGCGGCAGGATCGATCTGGCCCATGGGGTGTTCAGGCTAGGGGTCGCTGTGCCTGAAGCGGGATCGCACTCGAGCCGTGCGCTCTCGGCGGATCGTCTTTCCACGGAAACCCGACAATGACCGCTCGACCGGGCAAAGAACGCTGCCGACTGACCAGCGCTTCAAGGGTCGAAGGTGGCGACTTCCTGTAGGTGCAGGTTGTGGGCGAAGTCGGAGCGGTCGAAGGCCTCGGAGTCGAAGGGACGCCCGAGCCATTCGGTCATCGCGTCGTGTTCGGGGTCGTTCGGATCAGCGAGGATCTCCAGGAGCCGTTGATACCCCCAGGCTCCACCGCAGTCTTCGGGAGGGCAGGCTCGACGGCCACCGACACAGTCCGGGACGGTGACGCCCACCTCGGCCGACTCGATGTGCTCGACGACGACCCGGTGGTCCCATCCGTCACCGAAGTCGTAGGTGTAGTCGAAACGGGTGCCTTCGCCGGCGACCTGGTCGATGCGCACGGTGGCTTCGTCGATCGCAGCCGGGCCGAACCAACCGTCGTCGGGGTCGGGCACGCCGTAGCGCACCCCGTCGATCTCGAACTCGTGGAGGTGGTAGTTCCACCAGCCGAACGCTGCCTGGATGACCTCGTGGAGGTGGCCGAGAGTTTCGGATCCGTCCACGAGTACGCGGCGCCAGACGGGAGGTTTGATGTGCTGCAGCATGATCTTGAGCCGGTACACGTTGCGGTGCGCCGGGCGCGTCGGCCGACGCTGTTCTGCGGAGGATGCGGCCGACGCGGGGTTCGCGGTCGCGTCCGGCCGCAGCGGGATCACCGGGGCGCTCGCTTCGGCCGTGCCCGGCCCGGGCGCGTCGTAGCCGAGGTCGGCCAGCACGGCCTGGAGTTCACGATCAGCAGTGACCGAGGTCTTGAAGAGTGGCCCGAGGGGAACTTGGGCCAGTTGGAGCGACAGCGCCTCCAGACCCTGAGCGACGTCGTTCACCCCTCGGTCACGCCATGCATCGGCCATGAACACATATTCGTTCATCACGCCGAGCACGCGTCGGTTGTTCGTGGGGGCGACCCGCACCTCGGCCATCGCGGCACGCTCGGCGGCGGCAAACGTCTCATCGACACCGTGGAACGCGAGCGTGTCGGCGATGGCGTCCCCGACGCGTGCGACGAGGGTCTTGGCCGGTGCCAGGGGCACCAGTACGGGCACATAGGTGCGGGCGTTGACGGCCAGCACCATCTGGGGTCGCCAGAACAGCACGGTGGCGAACCAGTCGCCGAGCAGGTTGGTCGAAGCGTCGTCTTCGGCCGCAGCCGGCGCGTCGCGCAATCGGTCACGAAGCTTCTTGGTTCCACGTAGAACGAGCATCGGCGTCGAGTCTTGCAGGAGTCCGGCAGTGTGTCGGCGCGCGGCCGCCGCACTCGGCGCGTCCTGAGTGTCACTGCCGTTGGCTAGGTTGCTGGACGGCCATCTTCCGGAGACGTCGGAGGGATCTCGGTGGCGGACAGCCTCCTCACCAATCCGATTCTGCACTCGCCGTTCGACGCACCGGACGCGCATTTCGTGCTGGGTCCGGACGGTCCGACGGGCGAGGTCGCGGTCGGCCGTCGCCCGTCGACGTCGTGGGTGCCGGTGCCGCCATCCCGGAAGGGCAAGCAGGCCAAGGCCGCGGTCGAAGCCGCATTGGCCGACTCGGGCGAACAGCAGTCCCTCGAGCTCGCCGGCACTCATGAACGCGTCGAAACGAACACGCTGATCAACGACATCCGCCAACGGGTCGAGTTGTGGCGGGCGCACAACTACGACGGCGTGACCCCGACGAGTCGCAAACTGTTGGAGCATTGGGCAGCCACTCCTCCGATCCGGGAGACCCCGGTGTGGTGGTGCCAGCGTGAAGCGGCCGAGACGGCGATCTATCTGGCCGAGGTCGCGGGCCGGAGGGGTGAGCCCGATTTCCGACGCCGGGTCGACGCGTACAACGAGGCGCACAACGACGGGCTGCCCAGAGTCGCGTTGAAGATGGCGACGGGCACGGGCAAGACGGTCGTGATGGCGATGCTGATCGCCTGGCAGACGCTGAACAAGGTGGCGAGCCCACAGGACGCCCGCTTCGCGAAGCGCTTCCTCGTCGTCACGCCGGGCATCACGATCCGTGACCGGTTGCGGGTGCTCAAACCCTCCGACACCGAGAACTACTACGACCTGCGTGATCTCGTACCGCCCGATCTGCGGCCGCGCCTCGCCGAGGCCCGCGTCGAGATCGTCAACTACCACGCCTTCCTGCCCCGTACCGCAAAGGAACTCAAAGGGGTCTCGGCGACGACCCGGCGGTTGTTGACCGGCGGTGCGGACCCGAAGTCCGATCAGTTCGTCGAGACCGACGCGGAGGTCGTGGCCCGGGTGCTGGGTCCGCTGACCGGCCGTGGCGGTCGTCGTGACCGCGGGCACGACTCACAGATCGTGGTGTTCAGTGACGAGGCACACCACTGCTACCAGAACAAGCTCGTCACCGATGACGATGACGCTCAGGTCGACAAGCCCGACAGAGAGGCCCGCAAGCGCAACGAAGACGCCCGGGTCTGGTTCCGGGGGATCGCCGCGATCGCGAAGCAGGTCGGGGTGAAGACGGCGTACGACCTGTCCGCGACGCCGTTCTATCTGAAGGGCTCTGGCTACAACGAGGGATTCATCTTTCCGTGGACGGTGAGCGACTTCGGGCTGATGGAGGCGATCGAGTCGGGCATCGTGAAGATCCCCCGCATTCCCGTCGACGACGATGCCGCCGGCGACCAGGTCACCTACCTGCACCTGTGGGAGCACATCACCAAAGAGTTACCGAAGAAGAAGCTCTCCAAAGACGCCGACACGTCCGAGTGGAAGATCCCCCAGCCACTCGAAGGGGCGTTACGGAGCCTGCACCGCAGCTATGCGCGCAGCTTCGAACACTGGGAAGCCGACCTCGCACCGCTGGGTGAGCCACCGCCGGTGATGATCGTGGTGTGCCCCAACACCACGGTGTCACGGCTGGTCCACGACT
>CAZQSU010000127.1:0-7679 GCA_964595905.1 uncultured Iamiaceae bacterium | reverse complement strand
CTCCGAAATTTGCAGGGATTTCCCGCCCTCAGCGGCAGGTCCCTGCAAATTTCGGCGCGGGGGTGACCCGGAGGCGCTCGGTGGGTTGCGCTCGGGGACGGCGCTTGGACGATGACGGACGCGGGTCCCTAGAGGTTCGAACGTCGACGGGAGCGGCGGTCCCAACAGCCGCGGTGCCAGTGGGCACGCTCGTCGGGCAGCCGGTCGGGGACGACCGCGTAGTGGCCCATCCCCGGCGGGATCGTCTGGTTGCAGCCCGGGCACAGGTACGGCTTGCGGGCCGCGTAGGGCTGGATCCGGCGCACGGTCACCGGCTCGACGTCCCAGATCTCGGTCGAGGGTCGTCTCTTGGATTTCTTGGCCATTCCGGCGAGGTCCCTCGTGAGCGGTCGGCATCCAGTATCGCCCTCCCCACCGCCGCCACCACGAACTTCGGGAGGTCTTGTGCCGTAAATGGACAAGACCTCCCGAAGTTCGCAGAGGGGTCGGGGGCCGGGGGCGGACGCGCCCGTCCGGTGCGTCGCCTACGATCAGGGCGCGCCACGCCCGGCCCCGGCCCCGACGTGACGTGTCCATCACGGCCGGTGACGTCAAGGGGATTCGCTCGATGAAGGGCCTGATGCAGGATGTGCCGCTGTCGGAGATCATGTTGTTCGACCGAGCCGAGAAGCTGTTTCCCGACAAGGAGATCGTCACCGGCACCGCAACGGGGCGAGACCGCACGACGTACGGCGACTGGGCGGCCCGCACCCGCAAGCTCGGCGGCGTGCTCGGTGACCTGGGGCTGTCGGCCGACGCGCGGGTCGGCACGTTCGGCTGGAACACCCAGCGCCACCTCGAGTTGTACTTCGCAGCGCCCTGCACCGGCCGGGTCGTCCACACGCTGAACATCCGGCTGTTTCCCGAGCAGCTCACCTACATCGTGAACCATGCAGAAGACGAGGTGATCTTCGTCGATGCATCGCTCGCCAAGCTGTTGTGGCCGCTGCTGGAGACGTTCGAGACCGTCCAGCACATCGTGGTCATGAACGACGGCGGCGAGGTGCCGACCGACGCGGGCAAGATCCAGCTCCATGATTACGAGACCCTGCTCGCCGCGGCATCGCCGGTCGAATTCCACATCGAAGACGAGAACGACGCCGCGATGATGTGTTACACCTCGGGCACCACCGGCAACCCCAAGGGTGTCGTCTACAGCCACCGGTCGCAGTTCCTGCACGCGATGGCGATCATGGTGGCCGACGGAATCGGCGTGACCGAGCGTGACCGGATCATGCCGGTGGTGCCGATGTTCCACGCGAACGCCTGGGGGATCGCCCACGCCACCGTGGGGGTGGGCGCCGACCTGATCATGCCCGGCCCGCAGATGACGCCGAAGGCGCTCGCGGATTTCATCGTCGAGGAGAAGGTGACGATCACCGCGGGGGTGCCCACGATCTGGATGGGCGTGCTGCCCGAGCTGAAGGGCCGCGACACCTCGGCGCTGCGGGCGGTGCCCTGTGGCGGCTCCGCCGTACCCCGGTCGCTGTCGGAGGCCTACAAGGCCGAGATCGGCATCCCGATCACCCAGGCCTGGGGCATGACCGAGACCTCACCGGTCGGCTCGGTCGGGGTGGTCAAGTCCAAGTTCGCCGACGCGTCCGAAGACCAACTGTTCGAGCTGGGCTCCACGATCGGGTTGCCGATGATCGGCGTGAACCTGCGGATCGTCGACCAGGTCACCGGCGACGAGGTGCCCAGAGACGGCGAATCCCGAGGTGAGCTCCAGGCGCAGGGCCCCTGGATCGCGAAGAGCTACTACAACGACGACCGCTCCGCGGAGTCGTTCACCGACGACGGCTGGCTCAAGACCGGCGACGTCGCCACCGTCGATGCGGACGGCTACATCCGCATCGTGGACCGCACCAAGGACGTGGTCAAGTCGGGCGGGGAGTGGATCTCGTCGGTCGAACTCGAGAACGAGATGATGGCCCACCCCAAGATCGCCGAGGCGGCGGTCATCGGCGTGAAGCACCCCAAATGGCAGGAGCGCCCCCTGGCGTGCGTGGTCGTCGCCGAAGGCGAGGAGCTCACCTCCGACGAGGTGATCGAGTTCCTCACGCCACGGGTCGCCAAGTGGTGGCTGCCCGACGACGTGGTGTTCATCGACGAGATCCCCAAGACCTCGGTCGGCAAGTTCTCCAAGAAGGATCTGCGCGCCCGGTTCGGCGACTACACCCTTCCCACCGCCTGAGCCATCGCGCCGCGGCGCTCCGAGCGGCCGACCGTCCGATGACCGCCCCGTGAACTTGTCGCAGTTCCTCCCGGCAGGCGGGAGTAACTGCGACAAGTTCCGGTGGGGTTCCGCGGCGAGGCTTTCGGTGCGAGGCTGGGGGTGTGGACTCCGGCGACAGAGAACTGCTCGTGGTGTGTGCCTCGCGGACCGGCAGCAACGCCCGTCTGGTCGATGCGCTCGTCGAGGGCACCCACACCGAGGGCATCGAGGGGGTGACGACCCGCGTCGTCGAACCGCTCGATGCGGGGCCCGACGACGTGCGTGGCGCGAATCTGGTCGTGCTCGCTGCGCCGCCGCGACTGGGAATGATCACCGGGCTGATGAAGGACTTCCTGGAGCGCATCTACTACCCGTGCCTGGACGAGACCGTCGGTCTGCCCTGCGCGATCGTCATGAAGGGCGACACCGACGCGACCGGCGCCCTGGACCAGACGAACAGGATCCTCACCGGTCTGCAATGGAACCAGGTGCAACCGCCCCTCGTCGTGATCGGCGAGATGACCGATGCCGACCTCGACGCCGCCAGAGAACTCGGCGCCACCCTGGCCGGAGGCCTGAGCGTCGACCTCTGGTGACGAGACGAGACCACCGCGTCGCTGTTGTGGTCCAGGCGTGGACTGCGTGCTCGCCGGCACAAGACGTCGAGTTCAGGGTGGTCGCGGCGCGTCTTGGGGCATGTCCTCCGGCGTCTCAGTAGTCGAATTTCCAACGTCGCAGCGACTCTCATGATGGGAATGTCTCCAGGCCGGGGTCGGGTCTGACCCGCACAGCGACTGGCTTCGTGCCTTGTAGTCGATCTGTCGGCCTGATCTTCGGCGCGCAGCGCCGCGGCGAACGCGTCCTGTACAGCGTCCTCTGCGTCCGAGCCCGAACCGCAGGCGACGGCCACGATGCGCACGAGCCGTTGATGTTCATCCGCTTCCACGACTGGTTCGACCCGCATGAGATGAGTGCCTCCACGCCAATGACGCGCACCGTCGCCGTTCGGTTGGCATGAGGGCCCGATCTCTTCGACCATGCGACGTGCCCGTCGGGGTAGCGTGCGGTGATGGCGAAGCTGCCGCCGTATCAGCGGCTCGAGGATCTTCCCGGCGTGGGCAGGGCCGTCGCCGGTGACTACCGGCGGCTCGGCGTACCGGACGCCGCGGCGGTCGCCCATGCCGACCCCCATGAGCTGTACGACCGCATCCAGGCACTCGACGGTCCCACCGATCCGTGCATGCTCTACACCTTCCGCTGCGCGCACTACGCCGCATCGACGACCGAGCCCGACCCCGACCTGCTCGCATGGTGGAAGTGGAAGAACCGCTGAGCCGACCGGGTGTCGTGTGCGGCCGCCCGCTGCCCACGGGCACCCCAGGGCTGCTCGACAGCCGCTGAAACCGTCGGAAGACGGCGACCCGGTTCGTGCGACCGAATGCGGTGTCATCGGCGGAGCGCCGTAGCCTCGCGGGGGTGTCGCGGTACGCGTTCGCGCTGAAACCCAAATGGATCTTCGGGCACCTGCTCGTCCTCCTGCTGGTCGTCGGATTCATCAACGCCGGGCTCTGGCAGCTTCGCCGTCTCGACCAGCGGCAAGCCTTCAACCACCAGGTCGTCGCCAACCTCGACGCCCCGGTCGCACCCGTCGACGAGGTCCTCCCGCGCACCACCGACTTCGCCGACGTGCCCGACCTTCTGAACCGTCGGGTCACCGCGACCGGCCACTACCTGACCGACGACGCGGTCGTCATCAACGCCCAGGCCTCCCCCCAGGGTGTGCCCGGCGTCTGGATCGTCACGCCCCTGCAGCTCGACGACGGACGGGTCCTGCTCGTGAACCGTGGCTGGCTGCCCTCGACCGGCCCCATGACCGAGCCGCCCGCCGATGCGCGCCCGCCGTCGGGCAAGGTCACCGTCACCGGTCTGGTCGCCGAGACCCAGACCCCGACCGAGGGCGAGTCACGCGAAACGACCGGGGCGCACCAACGCTCGTTCCTGCGCATCGACATCGCCCGCATCCAGAAGCAGTTCTCCGAGCCGCTCCTGCCGGCCTTCGTCGTCCGCCAGGCCCAGACCCCTGCTGACGTCGGCAGCCGACCACCGCAGAACCTCGACCCGCCGACGCTGACGAACGGCCCGCACCTCAGCTATGCGATCCAGTGGTTCGGCTTCACCCTCGTCGCGCTCATCGGGTATCCGTTCCTGCTGTGGTTCATCAGCCGTGACAAGCACGGCGAATCCGACGGGGACCCCGACCCCGACGATCTGCCGCCCGGCGCGTTCGTCGACGCCGACGGCGTCATCGACCTCACCGGCGTCGAGTCGTCCGGGTCGGTCGCCGGCGACGGTTCCGGGCAGCCCGTCGGTCGGTGACCCAGGTCACGGACCTTCGTCCCTGACCTCGCGAAGCCGAGTTCCGTACCGTCGCTCCCAACGGGGAAATCCGATCGTGGCCTCACCGGCGCGTCGTCGGCGGTGAACCACCGGGCGATCGCCCCGCACCCGACCTGCGCCGTGCGGGTCGACGACCCTTGGGAAGGCCCCGCCATGACCGACCTCGCCGCACCCCGTCCCTCCACCGAGCAGATGATCGGCCGCACCGACGTCGACGACCTCGCCCAGATCCTGGCCGTCGCCAACACCGACGTCGACTCGGTGATGCACGTCGTGGCGAACAACGCCGACGCGATCTTCACCTGGGACTACGACACCGACGCCCGACCCGGGCTGACCCGTCTGTACGAGAAGGCCAAGAAGAACCAGTGGAACGCCACCACCGATGTCGACTGGCACATCGAGGTCGACCCTGAACAGGTCGCCGTGGAGACCTCGATCGCCAACGCCGGCATCTTCAGCGGCGAGATGGACCTGTCCGGCACGCCGCTCGCCAAGTTCTCCGATGCCGACTGGCTGCGCTTCGGGGTCGAGTCGCAGAACTGGACGCTGTCGCAGTTCCTCCACGGTGAGCAGGGCGCGCTGATCTGTACCGCCAAGATCGTCGAGACCGTGCCGTGGATCGACGCGAAGTACTACGGCTCGACCCAGGTGTTCGACGAGGCCCGTCACGTCGAGGTGTTCCAGCGTTACCTGGACTCGAAGCTGGACGGGCACTACCCGGTCAATGCGCACCTGAGCCTGTTGCTCGACGAGATCGTCAACGATTCGAGGTGGGACATGACCTATCTGGGCATGCAGATCATGGTCGAGGGCCTGGCCCTTGCGGCGTTCGGGTTCATCCGTCAGCTCACGACCGAGCCGCTGCTCAAGCAGATCCTCAAGTACGTGATGGCCGACGAGGCCCGTCACGTGGCGTTCGGCATCCTCAGCCTGAAGGACTACTACACCGAGCTGAACCAGGCCGAGATCCGCGAGCGTCAGGAGTTCGCGTTCGAAGCCGCGGTGCGGATGCGCGACCGGTTCCTGCAACAGGAGGTGTGGGAGCGCATGGGAGTGGATGTCGCCGACACCCTCGAGTTGGTCATGCACAGCCCGGAACGGGCGGTGTTCCAGCAGATGCTGTTCACCAAGATCGTGCCGAACTGCTCCAAGCTGGGTCTGCTCGACGCCGGTGACGGGTGGCTGCGTAGAAGGTTCGGCGAGTTGGGCGTGCTCCAGTTCGAGCACTGGGCCGACACCGAATCCGAGTACGACGACTTCGCCCTCGACGCCGACGACGCTCCTTGACGGTGCCGGCAGGCCGGCGATGACGGCAGGTCTCCATCGGCCCGGCGGGGCACCTACGATGCTGGACCGTGGCAGGTGACACCCGTGAACGGATCCTGACCGCGGCGGTCGCCTGTGTCGGGCGGACCGGGTTCGCCCGTACGTCGCTCGATGCGATCGCCGAGGAGGCCGGGGTCGGCCGGGCCACCGTGTACCGCCACTTCCCCGACGGCAAGGACCAGCTCTTCGACGAGACGATCGCCTGGGAGGTGGCCCGGTTCTTCACCGGGCTCGCCGAGTTCGTCGAAGCCGAACAGGGCCTGGCCCGACGGCTCGAGGTGGGCCTGCCCTACGCGCACCGCGCGCTCGCGGAGCACGAGGTGTTCCAGAAGGTGCTCGAGACCGAACCCGAACGCCTGCTGCCGCACCTGTCGACGTCGATCCCGCTGATCACCGAGGCGCTGCGGGTGTATCTGACCCCGCTGTTGGAGGACGAAGATCTGGCGACGGGCACCGACGTCGCCGAAGCGGCCGACTATCTGGCCCGGATGATCCTCACCTTCATCCGTGGTCAGGGAACCTGGGACCTGGATGATCCGGCACAGGTCTCCGCCCTCGTCAGACGCCACCTCCTGGCGGGAATTCTCGCCGACGCACCGAGGCAGTGACGCAAATCACAGCGCCGATTGCTTGGCGATGAGACACTGAAGCTCTTAGTGTCTCACCATATGGGGGACCCGAAGAGCCAGGTCACGTTGCCCCTCGAGGGCACCTCACGCGCCATCGTCGATGCGGCGGGCGCGTGCCTGGCGCGTTGGGGGGTCTCCAAGACCACCGTCGCGGATCTCGCGCAGGAGGCCGGCTGCTCCCGGGCCACGATCTACCGGACCTTTCCCGGCGGCAAGAGCCAGATCATGGCCCTCTACGGCCTGAGCGAACTCCACGCCTTCTTCGAGCAGGCCGTGCGGCTGGTCGGCGAGGCCGACACGCTCGAAGATGCGCTCGTCGATCTCATCACCAATGCCGCGAACGGGCTGGCCGACCATCAGGGATTCCAGTTCATGCTCGCCCACGAGCCGGGCCTGGTACTGCCGTACCTCGGGTTCTCGAGTATCGACCGCCTCTACCGGCTCGCCGCGGAGGCCCTGGCACCCCAGTTCGCCCGCTTCGCCCCCGACCACGCCACCCAGATCGTCGAGCTCGCCACTCGCATCTGTCTGTCGCACACCTTCCAGCCGTCCGACGCCATCGACCTGTGCGACCGTGATGACGTCCGTCGACTCGTCAGCCGCCACCTGATTCCGATCTGTGCGAACCCGCCGGTCGGCCGCCCCCCGGGTCGCGGCGCCGCCGCGCCCCACACCGAAGATCCCGCAGTTCCCGCATCCGTCGCCGTACCCGCATAGGAGAAGCCCCCAATGAGCATCGACGAAACGATCCGCACCTCGACCGAGGATCTGATCGGCCGCCGTGACATCAACGACCTCGAGAAGATCCTGTCGGTGGTCAACACCGACGGCGACTCGCTCGAACACCAGGTGCCCGACAACGCCGACGCCATCTTCACCTGGGATTATGAAAAGGGTGCCCGCCCGGCGCTGAACAAGCTGTACGAGAAGGCCAAGAAGAGCCAGTGGAACGGCGAGACCGACCTGCCCTGGGACACCGACGTCGACCAGGAGAAGGTCGTCATGGACAACTCGGTGGCCAACGGCGGGTTCTTCGCCGGCGACCGCGACCTGACCGGCACCCCGTTCGA
>CAZQSU010000126.1:0-7713 GCA_964595905.1 uncultured Iamiaceae bacterium | reverse complement strand
GCCACCCGCTTCCGACCCGAGACCTACACCTTCTCGGTGACGATGACCACCCCGGCCGACCCGAAGGCCAAGAAGCGCCAGCCCTTCGACGCCCTGCGCCTGAGCTGGTTCGACTACCCCGGCGAATGGTTCGAACAGGACACCGCCGAGCACACCGAGGCGCAGTACAAGGCCGACACCTTCGCAAACCTGCTGCGCTCCGACATCGCCTTCCTACTCGTCGACGGCCAGCGCCTCCGCGACCACGCCGGCGAGCAAGCCAGATACCTCAAGTCGCTGTTCCACAACTACCGCACCGGGCTGCTCGCCCTGCAACACCGCCTCACCGGCACCGGTGAACCGCTCGACCGGTTCCCCCGCATCTGGATCCTCGCGCTCACCAAGACCGATCTGATCGACGACCTCGACGTCTACGGCTTCAGAGACCTCGTGATCGGAAACGCCGCGGACGACCTGGAAGAGCTGCGCAAACAGATCGGCATCTTCGTCGGCGACACCGACGCGCTCTCGGTCGGCGAAGACTTCCTGCTCCTTTCGTCCGCGCAGTTCGAACCCGACCGCATCGAGGTCGACCGCCGCGTCGGAGTGGACCTGATCCTGCCGCTCGCCGCGATCCTGCCCTTCGAACGGCACGTGTGGTGGGCGCAGAAGAAGCTCCTGCCCGGACGCATCGCCCAGGACCTGCTCACCCGGGCCGACACCCTCGCCCACGCGCTGCTCGAGGGCCAGCGCCGCCTCCCGATGATCATCACCAAGAGCGCCAAGCTCAACAAGTTCACGCTGCTGCTCGGGCTCGTCAAACCCGAACACATCCAGGCCGCGCTCGACCTCGCCGGCAGGCGCCTCGAAGACGCCAACGCCCGCGCCCTCGCCGACCACGACCACCTGCTCGCCACCCTCACCGGCTTCAAGCTCGCCCTCGAGCGAGCCGAAGCCGGCGGCGTGCTGCTGCGCAGCCGCCGGTGACCCTGATCTGGGCGACCCGCGGGCACACCTGGGGGTTCACCTTCCTCCGCGACGGCAACCTGGACGACCCCCTGCCCACCTACGAAGCGTGCTTCCCCGCCGACGCCGACGACCCACCGTCGCTGCGTCGGGTCGGCGACCGGGTGGCGTTGCGCCTGGTCGATCCCGACGGGCGCTGCGACCGCAGCGGCCGGATCATCGTGCACGAGTTCATCGTCGAGGGCGACCTCGCCACCCGGATCGTCGGCGAAGACGACACGTTGACGATCGTCTGGCCGCTGGTGCGCGACACGTACGCCCAGATCTGGGACCTCCCCGAACCGCCAGAGCCCGCCGCGGACTGACCCGCACTGACCCGCACCGCCCGGGGCCGTCACCGCCGGAACTCCGACGGGCACGGATCAGGTCCTGGTCGGTGCCGGGTTCGTGGCATCTGGCGATGCCGCCCGGATCCGCCGCCACCGAGCCCGACGCCCTGTCGGCCGGAGCGGTGTGCCGGGCCTGGCCACCCCCGGTCGAGCAAGGCCCGGCCGGCGCGGGGTCGCCGTTGTCGGACACGCTGGGCACAACCGTCGGCACCGGCATCGGTGGAGCGGTCATCGCGGTCGGGGGTCGGCTCAGTAGTTGGACCAGTCGGTACCGAACCAGCGGCGCGCCCGGCTGGAGCCGAAGTCACCCTTCGCCGCGAGCAGTTCCGCGGAGGGTTCCTCGAAGATGCCCGTCGGCCGCTCCCCGCTCCGGAAGGTCACCTCGACCCGGGCGACGGTGTCGTCGCCGTACTCGATGTAACAGGTGCCGACCCCGTCGTAGGTGGCGTCCTCGCCGGCGCCACGCAGCCGGGCGATCAACCGGTCGGCGACCACCGCGCCCTGGCGTTCGGAGAACACCCCGGCCTTGGGGGTGCCCACGCTGGTGACGTCGCCGATCGCGTACACGTCGGTAAAGCGCGTCTCGAGCGTCAACGGGTCGACCGGGATCCAACCATCCACGCACATGCCCGACTCGGCGACCACCTCGGGCACCCGGTGCCTGGGCACCCCGAGGAACAGATCGAACGGGAGCTCGCCGCCATCGGCGAATGTCGCCACCCGAAGCGCGGGGTCGAGCGCGGTCACCAGACGGTTCGGCACCCAGGTGATGTCGCGTTCGGCGAAGGCGGCGAGCAGCGCCTCGGACGCGGCGGGCGCCGGCGGGATCGGCGACCCCAACGGCATGACCAGGGTGATCTCGCTCGCGTCACGCACCCCCCGACCGACGAGGAAGTCGTGCACCATCAACGCCGTCTCGCTCGGGGCCGGCGGGCATTTGAACGGCGTCGAGGTCACCCCCACCACGACCCGGCCACCTTCGAACGCGGCCAGGGTTTCGCGCGCGGCGAACGCGCCTTCGGGGGAGTAGAAGTCGATGCCCGCGTCTACCAGACCTGGCGTTGCACCCGGGTCGAGGTCGGCCCCGAGGGCCACGACCAGCACGTCGGCGTCGAAGCTGCCCGCATCGGTCTCGACGTGGCGTGCTTCGGGGTCGATGCTGTGGATCGTCGCCTGCACGAACCGGACCCCGGGGTGCGACAGGTCCGCGTAGCGGTGCTTCACGTGCTCGGCGGTCGTGCGACCGAACAGCACGTCGAGTTTCGAGAACCCCATGATGAACCCGTCGGCCCGGTCGATCAGCGTCACGTCGACGTCGTCACCCCGTGCCCCCGGAGCCTGGGCACCCGAAGCCAGGGCCTCGGAAAGGCGGGTCGTCAACTCCAGTCCGCCGAACCCGGCGCCCAGTACCACTACTCGCATGTCGTCACTCCTCGGTGGGTTGTTCGTGGACCGCGTCGCCGTCGACGGCGCGGTGGTCATCCGCGATGAGCGCCGCGGTCAACGTGGCGGCGAGCCATCGCTCGTACTCGTCGGGTGCAGCCCCACCCACACCGACCAACAGCTCATGGGTTGCCGGGCTCGCGAGCACCCACGCGGTGTCACACGCCGCCTCGGGTGTGAGCCCGTCACGCAGCGCCCCGACGGGGAGGTGCGCGACGAACTCGGCGATCGTGCCCCGCCGCAGTTGCTGCAACGTGAGCCAGTCGTCCGCGATGTCGGGTTCGACCGCGGCGGCGTCACGGTAGAGCTTCCAGGCGGGCGCCGCCCGCTCGGCGATCTCGGCGAACAACCTCGCGAACGCCTCGACGACCCCGACCGGGTCGCCCTCGGCCGGTTCGACCGCGTCGGCGACGACGCGGGAGATCGTGTCGGCATACCCGCTGTCGCCATCGCCGCCCGGGACGTCACCGGCGAGAGCCGCCTCGAGGTGGGCACGCAGCAACGTGGCCTTCGACGTCCATGCCAGATACAACGTCTGGACGGTCACCCCGGCACGAGCCGCGATGCGTTTGACCGTCGCGGCGTGGTAGCCGTGCTCGGTGAACTCCTCCCCCGCAGCCACCAGCAACCGGCGCCGGGTCTCCGCGCGCGCCGCCGTCGCGTTCTCACGGTGCCGGGTGGTGCGGCGCGCACCGGTTGCTGCCATACCGTCAGCGTACGACCGACTTGAGTAGCATTCAAATCCTTTTGAACCGTACTCAAATCGAGCGGGCGGGTCGGTCCGGGAACCAACACGAACTGTGGATCCCGACAGCCGAACGCGACGGATCGTCGTCGCACCTGCCATCGGGACGCCAAGGCGACGCCGGCGAAACGCCGTCCACGGTGAGAACAAGAGGCGCAACGCGACGCTCGGTTCACTCGGCGTGCCCGTCATCACCCCGTCCTCCCACGGCGGTCAGGCTCGTCGGCTCGCGGGCCGTCTGTTCAAGTTGAGAGCTGTATCATTGAACAAGGCTCCTCATGTCCAAGCTCCTTTCCCGACATTGGTCCAATCCCCATGCAGCCGGTCTCCCGCGGCGCGACCGTGCGTCGTGCGACTATTCCGCGTACCTACCGGACCCGCTCGTCGGTCGGACGATCCGACTCGACGGCGACGTCGCCGCCGATGTCACCGACGCTGAAACGACATTGGCACGCTTCGACGCCACGGCGTCAGCACTTGCCGACACCGAAGCCCTCGCTCGCCTGCTCCTGCGCGCCGAGTCGGTGGCCTCCTCCCGCATCGAAGGGCTCGAGGTGGGCAGCCGACGACTGCTGCACGCCGAAGCGGCTGCCGCCCTCGGCCACGATCCGAACGATGTCACGGCCACGGAGATTCTCGCCAACATCCGAACGATGAGCTGGGCGCTCGGCACGGTCGGGGCCGGCGACGGGATCACCGTCGACCACCTTCTCGAAGCACACCGGCGTCTGCTCACCGGCACTCGGGCCCGTGCCCACGCGGGTCGTGTCCGAACCGAGCAGAACTGGATCGGTGGCAGCAGTTTCAACCCGTGTTCGGCGGCGTTCGTGCCACCCCCGCCCGAACACGTGCCGTCGCTGCTCGACGACCTCTGCGCCTTCTCCAACGGCGATGATCTTCCCGCCGTCGTCCAGGCAGCGCTGGCACACGCCCAGTTCGAGACGATCCACCCCTTCGCCGACGGCAACGGCCGGATCGGGCGCGTCCTCATCCAACTGATTCTCCGTCGACGCGGCGTCGCCGTCCGCTCGACCCCACCGGTCTCGCTCATCCTAGCGACGTGGTCGGACCGCTACATCGCCGGTCTCGGTGAGACCCGCTACGTCGGTCCGGCGACTTCCGATGAGGCGACGAATGGCATGAACCGATGGTTCGCGCTGTTCGCGACCGCATGCCGCAGGGCGGTTGAAGACGCCGATGCCTTCGAGCAGGAGATCACTGCACTGCAGGAAACCTGGCGCCAGCGGCTCGGACGGACACGCGCCGACTCCAGTGCCTCGCGCCTCATCGACGCGCTGCCTGGAGCGCCGGTCGTGACCGTCGACAGCGCTGCTCGGCTGATCGGTCGGTCGTTCCAGGCGACGAACCAGGCGATCGCCCGCCTGGTCGACTCGAACATCCTCCGCCAGACCAACCTGGGCCGTCGCAACCGCGCGTTCGAGGCACCCGACATCACCCGGGTCTTCACCGACCTCGAACGCCGGCTCGCCAGCCCGGCCGGTAACACGCGCGTCGCGCCACCGAACCGTCAGGTCCCAAGACGAAGCTGAATCCGCCGCGGCGCCGTGGGCGCTCCGGAAACGCCGCGTCGGATGCAACCGGAACGGGTGGCACGCTTCGGGCTCGGCCGACCGTTCGCTCAGTGGCGCGGCGCGGTGAACCGGATGTCGAGCGAGCGCAGGTAGGCCTGGAGGCCGGCGTCCTGCACGGGGAACAGATGCGCCGGGGCGCCCGACTCGTTGACGTGGGCGTGCCACAGCCCCGGCGGGGTCACGAACGCGCCACCCGGCTCCCAGTCGACCCGGATCGGATCGATGATCTCACCGTGCTCGTCCAGCCTCGCGCCGAGCAGCGAAAAACACCCGGGCGCACAATCGAGGATCAGGTCCAACGCCACCGACTGGTGCCGGTGCGGACGCTGCACCGCACCATCGGGCAACAACCCGTACATCGCCCACAGCACATGGGTCGCGGTGAGCGTGCGCGGGTGCGCGGCCCCCGCCAGCAGCACACTCACCCGGTTGCGGTCCTCGGCGAGCGGATCGGCAGCGACCGCGTCGAGCTCGGCCCGGGCGCGTGCGGCCGTGAACATCGTGGGCGCGAACTTCCGCGCCGTCGGGGCGACGCCCAGAAAGCGCAGCAGCGGCTCGTCGGTGACCCAGTACAACGCGGCGTCGTCGGTCGCGTGATGGGACGACGTCGCGTTCGCCGGCAACACGAACGTGTCGCCGGCCCCCCACTCGATCGCATCGCCGTCGACCACCGAGAAGCCCCGGCCCCGGATCACGTGGTACAGCTCGCTCGTCGCCACCGGTGCCGTGGCGATCTGCTCGCCGGGCAGCACCTGGATGAACGAGGCGCACAACGCCGGGCTCGTCGCCGGCCCTTCGTCGATGCCCAGCTCGTCGGAAAGATCCAGCGGCACGATCCGCGTCGCGTCGCCCTGGTGCAACGCCGCGGGGAACGAGCGGATCGGCACCGGGGGCGACAGGCTCGGCACCACCGGGTTCGCCGCCCTCGTGTACTCGAAGAACCGGGCATCGCCCGTCCAGTCCTCGAACACCAGCCCGGCCGGGAAGCCGCCCGAGCCCGTCACCTCGACAGCGTCGGTCACGACGCCAGGCTACCGAGCCTGCCGTTCGGTAGGCCCCGTCCGCAGTGCACGATCGGGCCGCCCGCCCGGTCAGGACGGCACGAGGACCCCGTCGACGAGCGACCAGCCCGCGGGCAACGCCGCCGGAACGCCCACGATGCCACTCGAGAGCACGTCGGTCAGGGTCGCATCGGTGAGATCCGCGCCGCTGAGCGTGGTGCCGTGCATCGTCGCGGACGACAGGTTCACGCCCCGCAGTTTGGCGCCGGTGAGGTTCGTCCCGTCGAGATCGACATGGACGAGCATGGTGCCCGCGAGATCGTCGCCGGTGAGATCCGCATCGGACAGGTCCGCACCCGGACCCACGATGAACCCTGGGGCGGACACGACCCAGTAGTCGGGAAGCGACGCCGGCACACCGACCGTGCCGGCCGGTCGCATGCCGGTGATCGTCGTACGGAGGAAGTCGACACCGGTGACCGTCGTCCCGCGCAGATCCGCGCCGGTCAGAACCGCGTCGGTGAAATCGACGTTCGTCAGATCCGCGCCGCTGAAGTCCGCGCCGCTCGCGACCGCCGATCGGGCATCCGCTCCGGCGAGATGCGCGCCGCTCAGGTCCGCGCCAGTCAGCACGGCATAGGCGAGCGACTGGGCGGTCAGCTTCGCCCCCGACAGATCGGCGCCGGTGAAGTCGACCCCGTCGAGATGCAGCCCTTTCAGGTCGTGATCGGCGAAATCGACCGCACCCAACACCGCGCCCGGGCCGACCAGATACCCCTCGTACACCGCCCAGTCGTCGGGCAGCGTCGTCGGGACCCCGATGACGCCGCCGGACGACACGTAGGTGAGGGTGACCTCGGTGAAGGAGGCGCCGGTCAGGTTGGTGCCGGTGAAGATCGCCTGAGACAGGTCGAGATGGTCGAAGGAGGCGCCGGTGAGATCCGTGTCGCTGAAGTCGACCCCCGCGAGGCTGAGGCCGTTCAGGCCGCCCGGTTCGAAGGTGGTGTTGCGGAGGTTCGCGCCCGACACGTCGGCACCCGGGCCGATCAGGTAGTGCTTGGGCATCAACAGCCAATGCGTCGGTAACGACGCAGGCTCGCCGATCACCCCGAACGTGTGGGAACCGGCGAGTTGGGCACCCGCGAGCGCAGCCCCTTCGATGGTGGCGTTCGTGAGATCCGCCCCGGTGAGGTCGGCACTCGTGAGCGACGCGTCGGTCAGGTCGGCGCCGCTGAAGTCGGCTCCGGCCAACACCGCGGTCGGACCGACGAGATACCCGCGCAGCATCTGCCAACCATCGGGCAGTTTGGGCGCGCCGATGACGCCGCCCGACACCGGACCGTCGAACACCACGTGCGAAAAACGCGCACCGGTCAGGTCCGCCCCGGTGAACACGACATCGGTCAACGTGATGCCGCTGAACTGGGCGTTGGTCAGGTCGGCGCCGGTCAGATCCGCACCGTCGAGCGCGGCGTTGAGTTCGGGTCTGAACACGAGGTCGGCCCCGGCGAGCTCGGCGCCCGGACCGAACAGGTAGCCGTAACGGCACAGCCACTTGTCGGGAAGCTTCGAGGGCGTGCCGGTGATGTCGCCGGAGA
>CAZQSU010000125.1:0-7724 GCA_964595905.1 uncultured Iamiaceae bacterium | reverse complement strand
GAGCCGGGCACCTACAAGGACCGCATCCTGATGGAGCGCGATCCGCACCAGCTCATCGAGGGCATCCTCATCGCCTGCTATGCGATCGGTTGCGCCCAGGCCTTCCTGTACTGCCGAGGCGAGATGGCCCTGGCACACGAGCGGCTCGGTGCGGCCCTGAACGAGGCCTACGCCGCCGGGTACGTCGGAAAGAACATCCTCGGCACCGACTACTCCATCGACGTCGTGTTGCACTGGGGTGCGGGCGCCTACATCGTCGGCGAGGAGACCGCTCTGATCGAGAGCCTCGAGGGCAACCGCGGCATGCCCCGGCTCAAGCCTCCGTTCTTCCCGGCCGCGAAGGGTCTGTACCTGCAACCCACCGTGGTCAACAACGTCGAGACCCTGTCGAACCTGCCCTGGATCATGACCAACGGGGCCGAGGCGTTCCACGCGCTCGGGGCCGAGACCAGTCGGGGCACCCGACTGTTCGCGGTGTCCGGCCACGTCAAGAACCCGGGTGTGCACGAGGTCGAGTTCGGCACCACGACGTTCCGCGACCTGATCTACACCCACTGTGGCGGCATCCGCGAAGACCGCGACCTCAAGGCGTTCGTGCCCGGCGGGGCGTCGTCGCCGTGGTTCTTCGAAGAGCACCTCGACCTGCCGTTGGAGACCAAGGCGGTCGGCAACGCCGGGTCGATGCTCGGCTCGGGCGCCGTCGTCGTGATGGATTCCGAGACCGACGTGGTCAAGGCGTCACGCACCCTGGTGCGGTTCTTCGCCGTCGAATCGTGCGGCAAGTGCACCCCCTGTCGCGAGGGCACGACCTGGATGGAACGGATCCTCGACCGGATCATCGCCGGCCAGGGTCGCCCCGAGGACGTCGACCTGCTGCTGGACGTCTGCGACAACATCTCCCCCGAATTGACCTGGCCGCCCAAGCAGACCACGATCTGTCCGCTCGGGCCCTCCGCCCCGCCTTCGGTGGCGAGCATCGTGCGGCGGTTCCCCGAGGAGTTCGAACGGTACCTCGGCACGAGTTTCGAGGTGACCGTCGCGATGAAGGGCGCTGCATACGTGCCCAAACCCGACCCGGCCGCCGCGACCGCCTCGGGCACTTCCGGAGAGACCCCGTCATGACCGACACGAACGAAGACGTCTCCACCGTGCAGGTCACGATCGACGGTCGGACGATCGACGCCGAAAAGGGCGAGCTGGTCATCGCCGCGGCCGAGCGCAACGACGTGTACATCCCCCGGTTCTGCTGGCACAACCGGATGAACCCGGTGGGCATGTGCCGGATGTGCCTCGTCGAGATCGACACCGGGCGCGGGCCCGCGCTGCAGCCCTCGTGCATGATCGAGTGCAGCGACGGCATGACGGTCGAGACCGCGACCGACACGGTCGTCAAGGCCCAGGAGGGTGTGCTCGAGTTCCTGCTGATCAACCACCCGCTCGACTGCCCGGTGTGCGACAAGGGTGGCGAATGCCCCCTGCAGGACCAGACGATGTCGCACGGTCCGGGCGAGAGCCGGTACGTCGAGGAGAAGCGGCACAAGACCAAGCCGATCAACGTGTCGGACCTCGTGCTGCTCGACCGTGAGCGGTGCATCCTGTGTGACCGCTGCACCCGGTTCGCCAAGGAGGTCGCCGGCGACCCGCTGATCCATTTCCTGAACCGGGGCAACACCACCGAGATCAACACGTTTCCCGACCACGAGTTCTCGTCGTACTTCTCGGGCAACACCGTGCAGATCTGCCCGGTGGGCGCGCTCACCTCGACCCCGTACCGCTTCAAGGCACGGCCCTGGGATCTCGCCCACACCGAATCGACCTGCACCGGGTGTTCGGTGGGATGTCGGATCGTGATCGACACCTCCCGCGACGAACTGCTGCGCTTCGACGGGGTCGACTCCGAACCCGTCAACTGGTCATGGTTGTGCGACCGGGGCCGGTTCGGTTTCGAGGCGTTCGAACGGGGGGACCGGCTGACCGAACCGCTCGTCCGGCGTGATGCGCAGTCAGAACCAGAAGTCGCGCGTTGGAACGACGCCCTCGACCGGGCGGCCGAGGCCGTCACCGGCGCGCTCGACAACGCCGGAGCGGGGGGTGTCGCCGTGCTCGGGGGCGCCCATCTGACGAACGAGGCCCAGTACGCGTGGGCAAAACTCGCCAAGGGCGTGATCGGCACCGACCACGTCGACGCGCAGCTCGACGACGGGCTCGACCCGCGGTTGGTGCTCGGTCTGCCGGGGGCGACCATCGCCGAGACCTGTGCCGCGGGTGGCACGATCCTGGTGTACGCCAACGACGTCAAGGAAGAACTCGGGGTGCTGTACCTGCGTCTGCGGCACGCCGCGGTCTGGGACGGCGCGAAGGTCGTCGAGGTCTCGGCGACCGCGAGCGGGATCACCCCGTTCGCCACGGCCTCGGTCCGGGCCCGCCCGGGCACCGCTCCCGACGTCATCGACGCGCTGCTGAGCGGTGGCCCGGTGCCCGACGGCGTCGACGCCGACGTGTTCGCCCGGGCCGCCGAAGTGCTCGGCGACGACTCGCATGGGCCGCTGCGGGTGGTGTTGGGCCGTCCGTCGCTCGCCGAATCCGCGGACGTGGCGACCACCGTCGCGCACCGGATCCTGGCGCGGCGCGACGACGCGACCTTCCTGACCACGCTGCGCCGGTCGAACGTGTACGGAGCGATCGACATGGGGCTCGTTCCGGGGCTGCTGCCCGGTCGGGTCACCCTGGAAGACGGTCGATCGTCGGTTGCCTCGGGCTGGGGGATCGCGACCAACGAACTCCCCGGCGCGTCGGGCCTCGACGCCCGGGGGATCCTGACCGCCGCCGCGGAGGGCAGGATCGACGCGCTGATCCTGTTGGGCGCGGATCCCGTCGCCGACTTCGCCGACCACGAGCTCGCCGAACGGGCGCTGCAGACGACGCCGAACGTGATCGCGGTCGACCTGTTCGCGAACGACTCGAACCGGTACGCCCACGTCGTGCTGCCCGCCTCGGGCTTCGGTGCCTCCGACGGCACCACGACCAACATCGAGGGCCGGGTGACCCGGGTCTCCCAGGCGGTCGCCCCTCCGGGGAACGCCCACGCCGACTGGGTGATCGCCGCGGAGTTGGCCTTCGCGCTCGACGCCGATCTGGGTTTCGACTCGCTCGAGGACATCCGCGACGAGATCGCCCGCACCGCTCGCTCGCATGCGGGCCTGACCGATCAGTTGCTCGACGCCGACCCGAACGGGACCGTCTTCCCCCTGCCCGTGCCCGAAGTGCCCGCGATCGAGGCGGCCGCCGACGAGGCCGAAGCTGCCGACGGCGCCGAAGCCACCGCCGGTGCATCCGACGCTGCCGGAGCCGGGGCCGATGTCGCCGGCGAGTCGAGCGATGAACGCGCCGATGCCGATGCCGACGCGGACGTCGACAGAGATGCCGACGGCGCCGATGGGACCGACGGCGCCGGCGCACGGGACGACGACGTCGACGAACCGGCCGAAGCCACGATCGACCTTCCGCCGGCGCCCGAGCTGCAGATCCCGGCACCCGACGCCTACGCGTACCGCCTGGTGGTGACCCGCAAGATGTACGACCAGGGCACGATCGTGCAGCAGTCGCCGCATCTCGCGCCGCTCGCGACGCCGCCGGCGGACGTACCGGCGCGCCTGCACCCGGCCGACCTCGGCCAGCTCGGCATCGCCGACGGCGCGCTCGTCCGCATCAGCGGTGCCCGCGGGCAGGTCACCGTCCCCGTGGTCGGTGACAGTGGGGTGCCCCGACGGGTCGTCGCGTTCGCCCGTGACGCGGCCTCGGGGGCGGGTGTCGACCTGATCGAACCCGGGCTGGCCGTGACCGACGTCCACGTGGAGACGGTGTCGTGATCCTCGGTGCAGATCCGCTCTACGCCGACGGCCACGTCGGGCTGGTGGTCGTGCTGTTCGTGGTCGTCAAGACGATCATCACGTTCGCCCTCCTGCTGGTCGCCGTGATGCTCATGATCTGGTTCGAACGCAAGATCATCGGTGACATGCAGAACCGGATCGGGCCGAACCGGGCCGGGCCGTTCGGGTTGCTGCAGACCCTCGCCGACGGCGTGAAGCTGATGATCAAGGAGGACATCATCCCGAACCGGGCCGACCGGTTGATGTACCGCCTCGCGCCCTATCTGGTGCTGCTCCCGGCATTCCTGACCTTCGCCGTGGTCCCGCTGAGCGGCAACTTCGCCGCCGGCACCGACGGCGTCGTGAAGATCTTCGGCCACCACACGCGCCTGCAGTTGGTCGATCCGCCGATCGGCATGCTCTTCGTGCTCGCGATGGGGTCGATCGCGGTCTACGGCGTCCTGCTCGCCGGGTGGGCATCGGGTTCGAAGTACCCGCTGCTGTCGGGGGTCCGTGCCTCGGCACAGATGGTCTCGTATGAGGCCGCGCTCGGACTGTCGGTCGCCACGGTCTTCCTGGTCACCGGACACCTGACCACCTCGGGCATCGTGTCGGCGCAGTACACCTGGTCGTGGAACCTGTGGGTCACCGGCCTGGTGCCCTTCATCGTGTTCTTCATCGCCTCGTTGGCCGAGCACGCCCGACCCCCGTTCGACATCATCGAGGCCGAACAGGAACTCACCGGTGGGTTCAACACCGAGTACTCGTCGTTCCGTTTCGCGATCTTCTACCTCGCCGAGTTCATGAACGCGATCACGCTGTCGGCGATCGTGGTGACCCTGTTCCTCGGTGGTCCCAACGGGTGGTATCCACCCGGCCCGGAGTGGATCTGGGGACTGGTGTGGTTCTTCGGCAAACTGATCGCACTGTTGTACGTGCTGGTCTGGATCCGTGGGACGTTGCCCCGGCTCCGCTACGACCAGCTGATGGACCTGGGTTGGAAGTTGCTCATCCCGCTGTCGCTGGGGTGGCTGCTCCTTCTGGCCGCGGTCCGTATCGGTGACGACCGCAACTGGAACCTGTGGATCGTGGTCCCGATCGTGATCGTCGCGATGCTCGCCGTCGGCGGGTTGCTCACCGCGGCCATCCGGGTCGGGCGTTCCGATCGTGCCCTCGCCGAGGTGTTCGAATGAGCGTGGTTCGATCCACCCGTGTCCCCGAGGAGCGTTGCCGATGGGTTATCTGAAGGGGTTCCTCGTCTCGTTCGCCCAGCAGGGCAGGCGTCAGCGCGTGACGACCTCCTATCCGGAGGAGAAGCGGGCCAAGCCGGTGCGGATCCACGGTCGGCACGTCCTCAACCGGTACGAGGACGGCATGGAGAAGTGCATCGGGTGTGAGCTGTGCGCCGGCGTCTGCCCGGCCCGCTGCATCTACGTGCGCGGCAGGGACAATGACCCCCAGGCGCCGAACTCGCCCGGCGAGCGCTTCGGCTTCGTCTACGAGATCAACTATCTGCGGTGCATCCACTGCGACATGTGCGTCGAGGCGTGTCCGACCGAGGCGATCACCGAGTCGAAGCTGTTCGAGTTCTCGTTCACCAACCGTGCCGACGCGATCTACACGCGGAACGAACTGCTCGTCGACGAGGAGACCGGTCGCCCCCAGCAGCTGCCGTGGGAGGACTGGCGCGATGGCGAGGACCAGTGGACCTCGCAGTGGATGCGCGCCACGTCGCCCAGCGGTGACGCCGACTACGAAGGTCGGGTCGCCTGGCAGGCCGAGCGCGGCTACGGGGTGCGTGCCCCCGAGGCCGCGCAGGACACCAAGGATGCTCTCGAGACCGAGCCGTCGTTCATGCACACCGAGATCCGGCCGAACAAGGCCCAGGAGATCTTCGAGTCGTCGTCGCGTGAACCACGACCGTGGTCGCCCGAGGACGGCATCGCCCGGACCGGTCTGGAAGCGCCGGACGACGAGGCGCCGGGCATGGAGGGAACGGGCGCAGCGGGAACGGGCGCAGAGGGAACGGGCGCACCGCGACCGGATGAAGAAGAAAGGGACGGCTGATGGACAACGCGATCTTCGCGGTCGGGTCCCTCATCGTCCTGGCCGGAGCCGTCGGAGTCGTCGCCACCCGCAGCACCGTGTACGCCGCGATGAGTCTCGTCGCCACCCTGTTCGGCATGGCGATCCTCTTCCTCACCCTGCAGGCCGACTTCCTCGCTGCGGTGCAGGTCATCGTGTACGCGGGCGCGGTCGTCGTGCTGTTCCTGTTCGTGATCATGCTCGTGGGTATCGACCGTCTCGAGAACCTGCGCACCGACCCGCTCGTCGGGCAGCGATGGCTGGGGCTCGGGGTGGCGGTCATCGTCGCCGGGGGCCTGCTCTTCGCCGTGTTGAAGGGGACGATCACCGGCGCCGAGTCGTCGACGGCGAAACCCGAGGGGCGCGGCCAGGACGTGATCGACATCTCCAAGGTGCTGTTCACCGACTACCTGTTCGCATTCGAGATCACCTCGCTGCTGCTGGTGATCGGCGTGGTCGGTGCCGTGGCGTTGGCTCGTCGACGGCCCAAGTCGGATTCGGAGTTGATCGACGGCGACGAGCCGGTCGTCACCTTCGAGCGCGACTCGGACGACGACGCCGTCGACGACGAGGCGCGCGAAGTGATCGAGGAACGCCGATGATGCTGCTCGCGACCGTCGGACCCGAGGCCTACCTGGGCGTCAGCGCGATCCTGTTCGCCATCGGCGTCGGTGGGCTCCTGTTGCGCCGGAACCCGATCGTCATGTTCATGTGCATCGAGTTGATGCTGAACGCCGCGAACCTGGCGTTCATCACCTTCGCCCACGAGCTCGACGACATCGGCGGTCAGGTGAGCGTGTTCTTCGTCCTCGTCGTGGCCGCCGCAGAAGTCGTGGTGGGCCTCGGCATCCTCGTGGCGATCATGCGGCGCCGCCCCGACGCCACCGCCGACGACCTCGACGTGCTCAAGGGCTGAGCGGAGGAGACGAGTCTTGACCATCGACCCGACCATGCTGACGGCCGCCACGACCCTGGCCGCCCAGAGCACGCCGACGCTCGTGCACGCGGTGTGGCTGATCCCGGCGCTGCCGATCGCCGCGTTCGTCGTGCTCGTCGCTTTCGGACGTCGCCTCGGTGAACCGTTCGCCGGGTGGCTCGCCGTGGCCGGCATGGCCGGCGCCTTCGTGGCCTCGGTGCTGACCTGGATCGGGCTGAAGCAGATGCCCGGCGACGAGCGGGCGTTCGAGCAGAACCTGTTCACCTGGATCGGGGCCGGCACGTTCCACGTCGACCTGGGCTTCCTGGTCGACCCGCTGTCGGTCACCATGAGCCTGTTCGTCACCTTCGTGGCGACGATCATCTTCATCTACTCGATCGGGTACATGAAGGGTGATCCGGACTTCTCCAAGTTCTTCGTCTACCTGTCGTTCTTCGCGTTCTCGATGCTGATCCTGGTGAACGGCTCGAGCCTGCTGGTGACCTTCCTGGGCTGGGAGGGCGTCGGTGCGGCCTCGTGGTTTCTCATCGGCTTCTGGTTCCAGGACGACGCGAACGCGTCGGCGGGCAAGAAGGCGTTCATCACGAACCGGGTGGGCGACTGGGGCTTCCTGGTCGCGATGTTCTTCACGTTCCTCGCGTTCGGAACGTTCAACTACACCGAGATCTTCGCCAACGTCGGTCCGGTCGCCTCGACCACCATCTCCGCGATCGTGATCTTCCTGTTCCTGGGGGCGATCGGCAAGTCGGCCCAGCTCCCGCTGTACATGTGGCTGCCCGACGCGATGGCCGGCCCGACCCCGGTGTCCGCGCTGATCCACGCCGCGACGATGG
>CAZQSU010000124.1:2147-7824 GCA_964595905.1 uncultured Iamiaceae bacterium | reverse complement strand
ACGACCTCGTCGGGGTTCACGCCCTTGTGCGGGTCGTTGCCGGTCATCTCCTTGACCAGGTCGACCACCGCGGGCATGCGCGTCGAGCCACCGACCAGCACGACGTGGTCGATGTCACCCTTTTTCAGGCCGGCGTCGGAGATCGCCTGGTCGAAGGGGGTCCGGCAACGGTCGAGCAGATCTGCGGTCAACTCCTGGAACTTCGCACGCGTGAGCTGGGTGTCCATGTGCAGCGGACCCGAGTCGGTCGCGGTGATGTAGGCGAGGTTGATCTGGGTGGACTGCACCTGGGAGAGCTCGATCTTGGCCTTCTCGGCGGCCTCCTTGAGGCGCTGGACGGCCATGTTGTCCTTGGACAGGTCCACGCCGTGGTCACCCTTGAAGCCCTCGACCAGCCAGTCGATGATCTTCTGGTCCCAGTCGTCGCCGCCCAGCTTGGTGTCACCGTGGGTCGACTTCACCTCGAACACACCGTCGCCGATCTCGAGCACCGACACGTCGAAGGTGCCGCCACCGAGGTCGAACACCAGGATCGTCTGGTCGGTGCCTTCCTTCTCGAGCCCGTAGGCGAGCGCGGCGGCGGTGGGCTCGTTGATGATCCGCAACACCTCCAGCCCGGCGATCTGCCCCGCCTCCTTGGTGGCGGTGCGCTGCGCGTCGTCGAAGTACGCCGGTACGGTGATCACGGCCTGGGTCACGGTGTCACCCAGATAGGCCTCGGCGTCGGCCTTCAACTTCATGAGGGTACGTGCCGAGATCTCCTGCGCGGTGTAGGCCTTGCCGTCGATGTCGATCGACCAGTTCGTGCCCATGTGGCGCTTGACCGAGCGGATCGTCCGATCGGGGTTGGTGATCGCCTGTCGTTTGGCGACTTCACCGACGAGCACCTCGCCGGACTTGGAGAACGCGACCACCGACGGGGTGGTGCGGGAGCCTTCGGCGTTGGGGACGACGACGGGTTCGCCGGCCTCCAGCACACTGACGACGGAGTTGGTGGTACCGAGGTCGATACCGACAGCTTTGGGCATACTCGTTGATCCTTTGCCACTCGGCTACGAAGGTGAACGACCACTACTCTAGAACCTTGAGTGTGGCATTGACAACTTGCTGCTCGGCCAAGATCGCGGGCGGCCGACGGCATGAGCCCGGCCCGGCGCGGAACGCCTCGTGAACCGCTACGTTGGTGGCCGCCCGCAGTCCGGGCACGCACGATTCGACACCGCCAAGACTCGACACCGACAAGAAAGTCCGCAACCCATCGGAGCAACGCCATGTCCACGCCCGCGCACCGCACCGTCGCTGCAGTTCTCGAACCACTCGTCGAGACGATCTTCCACGGGAAGATCCCGATCCGGATCGAGATGTGGGACGGCTCGACCCTCGGGCCGGACACCGAGACCCTGATCCGGCTCCACTCCCCGATGGCGCTGCGGCGACTGATGTGGGCGCCCGGCGAGCTCGGCCTGGCCCGCGCGTACGTGGCCGGCGACCTGCAGCTCGACGGCGACGTGTTCGACCTGCTGGAGTTGCGTGACGCCGTCGTCGACGACGACGGCGAGGCGCACAACGTGGGGGTGACGCCCGCCATGATCCCCGAGTTCTGGCGCGCCGCCCGTGCGCTCGGCGTCGTGGGGCTCCCGCCGTCGCCGCCGTCGATCGAAGCCAGACTCAGCGGTTTTCGGCACCTGCGCAGCCGCGACGCCCAGGCGATCTCACACCACTACGACGTCGGCAACGACTTCTACCGGCTCGTGCTCGGGCCGTCGCTCACCTACTCGTGCGCCTACTGGGCCGACGACGCCTTCGATCTCGACGATGCGCAGACCGCCAAGTACGAGTTGATCAGCCGCAAGCTCGGCCTGCGGCCCGGCATGAGGCTGCTCGACGTGGGCTGCGGTTGGGGCGGCATGGTCCTTCACGCCGCGCAGCACCACGGCGTGTCCGCGATCGGGGTGACCCTGTCGCACGAACAGGCGACCCTGGCCCGCCAGCGCGTCGCCGACGCCGGCCTCGCCGATCGGATCGAGATCCGTGTCCAGGACTACCGCGACATCCACGACGGCCCCTTCGACGCGATCTCGTCGATCGGGATGTTCGAACACGTCGGATTGTCGAAGGCCGAGGAGTACTTCACGGACCTGTACCGACTCCTCGCACCCGGCGCCCGCCTGTTGAACCACGCGATCTCCCGCCCCGACCCGTCGCGGGCCGCGGTCGCCCCACGGTCGTTCATGGCGCGCTACGTGTTCCCCGATGCCGCGCTCGTCGAGGTCGGCACGGCCGTCTCGGCGATGCAGAAGCACGGCCTCGAGGTGCGCGACGTCGAATCGCTGCGCGAGCACTACGCCAAGACCCTCCGGGTGTGGGTGAAGAACCTCGAGGACCACTGGGACGAGGCCCAGAAGCTCGTCGGCCCGGCCCGGGCCCGGGTCTGGCGTCTCTACATGGCCGGGTCCGCGCTCGCCTTCGAAGACGCCCGCATCGCCATCCACCAGGTGCTGGCCGTCCGGACCGACGCCGACGGATCGTCGCACCTGCCGCCCACGCGGAGCTGGCTCGACGTGGAACACCCCGCGCCGGTGGACTGAACCCGGTTGGAAGACCGTTCCACGCTCGTCTCGCCGCGACCTGGGGCCGGTACGCTTGACCGGCCCGAGTTCCACCGACCCGCCGGACCCACGCCAGGTGATCACCCGAGACGAGCAGACCCCCGCCGACCCGGTCCGCGGGCAGACCGCCACCCAGCCCGCCGAAGCCGGCGGCGACTCGATCACGCCCGGCGCCGGCGCGCCGACGAGGTGGGCCCGCGTCGGTTTCCGAATCGCCCAGGTGCTCGTCATCGTCCCGGTCTGGGTCGCCGCGTACCGCGACGGTCACAAGGGGTGGTACCCCACCCTCGACGCGGCGACCACGACGCTGCGCGCCCGCGACGTGTTGGACGGGCATTTCCCCCTCATCGGGATGTGGACGTCGGTGTCGACCAAGGTCGGCACCCCCACCTACTTTCCCGGGGCCACCGAGCTGTACCTGCTCAGCGTCCCGGTGCATCTGTTCGGCGACGCCTGGGGTCCGCTGATCGCGATGGCGGTCATCAACTCGGCCTGGCTCCTGCTCGCCGGGTGGCTCCTGCGTCGCCGTCTCGGTCACCTCGGCGCGATCTGGGCGCTGGTCGCGCTCGGGGTGTTGGTGTGGACGATGGGCTCCGAGGCGCTCATCGACGTCGCCCCGATGCAGATGATCACGATCCCGTTCGCGCTGTTCCTGCTCGCGGTCTGGAGCGTCGCCGACCGTGACCTGACCGTGCTGCCCCTGTTGGTGTTCGTCGCCAACTTCCTGTTGCTCAACCACCTGGTGCTCACCCTGCTGGTACCGGTCATCGGGCTGTGCGCTCCGATCGCGCTGTTCGTCGTGCTGCGCGCCGAACGCCGCGACGACCCCGATCGATGGCCCGACACGCGACGCACCTTGGCCCGTCAGCTCTTGATCAGCCTCGCCATCACCGTGGTGTTGTGGTTGCCCACGGTCATCCAGCAGCTCACGAACTCGCCGGGCAATCTGACCAACCTGTACAACGCCTCGCGGGTCGACCTGTCGCGCACGGTGGATCTGTCCCACGCCCTCGACGTGGTCGTGTCGATGCTGGCGCAGCCGCCGTTCTGGCTCCGCAACACGTTCAACACCCCGCTCGACACGACCGCGCTCAGTCCGGCACAGATGGTGCTCGCGCTGGGGTTCGTCGCCGTGGTCGTCGCGCTGGTCGTGGCCGCGGTGAAGCGGCGCGACCGCGTCGTCGTGACGGCCCTGGCGATCTCGTCGGTCGCGCTGGTCGCGGCGACGTGGAACATCCTCAACGCCCCGACCGACTTCGGCTTCCGACGCGGCTACTTCCGTTCGCTGTGGGGCACGATGATGTTCGTCTGGCTGTCGGTCGCCCTCGCCGTGGTCCGGACGCTCCCCCGGCGGACCCTCGACTCGCTGCGCGACTCGCGCGCCGTGGTGGCGCTCGGCACCGTCGCCGTGCTGGTCATGGCGCTGCTCGCCGTTCCCCACCAGGACCCGGGCAAGGGGACGAACGGCTCCGGCGACGCCTCGGTGGCGCTGGCCCAGAAACTGAACAACCGGGGCATCGTCGCGTTGCGTGACCGGGGCCAGGTCGAGGTTGCCGCGGGCGGTGACTTCTCGTCGTATGCGCTCTCGTCGAGTCTGATCCTCGCCCTCGACACCTACGGGGTCGACGTGTGCGTCCCCAAGGTCATGGTGCCCCAGTACGGCAAACACCGGGCGTGCGACCGGGGCGGTCCCGACGTGCACGCGACCGTGTCGTCGGCGGCATTCCCGCCGTACCCGGGCGAGAAGGTCGAGTTCGAGGCGACGTTGCTCACCAAGGCCGAGCGACGCACCCGCGCCCGGCTCGCCCGACAGCTCAACGCCTGGTTGAGCACCCAGACCGAGGTCCACGCCAGCCCGCGGGTGCGCAAGACCCTGACCGACGCCTATGGCGCCACCGCAGCCGATCGCTACGAGGCGAAGAAGTTCGACACCAAGGGCTTCCCGCTCACCTCGCTCATGGTCTCTCCCGACTTCGTCGAGTTCGTGGCACTGCGGTCGTACTGGAACCCGGACGGCAGCGCGAACTCGGCGCTGGCGACCCCCGGTCTCGACCCGGCGGTCCTCGTCCGCTGGGCGCAGCTGGTCCATCGCGAGTACACGGGCGAATCGGTCCGCATCGTGACCACCGAACGCCCCTCGAAGCAGACCACTGCGCCGATCCATGGCACCACGTCCTCGTCGGAGTGATCCCCACCCTCGCCGTGGACCAGTCGCCGTGACGCCCACGTTCTGTTGATCGACGACCCGGTAGAGTCCATCGACCATGACGACGACCCTCGTACTGCTCCGCCACGGTCAGAGCCTGTGGAATGCCGAGAACCGCTTCACCGGCTGGTACGACACCGATCTGTCCGACATCGGGCGGGCCGAGGCGACCGCAGCCGGCACCGCGCTCGCCGAAGCGGGTATCGGTCCGGGGATCCTGCACACCTCGGTGCTGACGCGGGCGATTCGCACCGCGGAGCTCGCGCTCGCCTCGGCGGAGCTGTCGTGGATCCCGGTGCGGCGCCACTGGCGGCTCAACGAACGGCATTACGGCGACCTCACCGGCGCCAACAAGTCGGAGACCACCGAACGCTTCGGCGCCGATCAGGTGAAGGTGTGGCGTCGCAGCTACGACGTCCCGCCGCCACCGATCGACCCCGACAACGCATGGAATCCCAACCGCGACGCCCGCTACGCCTCGTTGGCCCCCGAGGTGGTACCGGCGAGCGAGTGCCTCGCGGACGTGGTCGCCCGCATGCTGCCGTGGTTCCACGATGCGATCGTCGCCGACCTCGACACCTACGGCACCGTGCTGGTGGTCGCCCACGGCAACTCCATCAGGGCGCTGGTGAAGCACCTCGACGACGTCTCCGACGACGCCATCACCGGCGTGGAGATCCCCACGGGCGTGCCGCTGGTGTACGAACTCGGCGCCGACCGCAGGCCGACCGAGGCCAAACCGGTCCTCGAACGTGCGCTGGGAGACCCCGCCGAGATCGCCGCGGCCGCCCAGGCGGTCGCCGATCAGGCCGGCACCACCTGATCCCACCCCCGCATCCCACCCCCACCCGAACTCTGGGAG
>CAZQSU010000124.1:0-2047 GCA_964595905.1 uncultured Iamiaceae bacterium | reverse complement strand
GGCCGGCACCACCTGATCCCACCCCCGCATCCCACCCCCACCCGAACTCTGGGAGGCTCCCGGCGATCATCGTGGGTTTCCTCCGAGAGTTCGCACGCGGACCTCCCCACCCCCGACCCCCACCCGAACTCTGGGAGCCTCCCGGCGATCATCGTGGGTTTCCTCCCAGAGTTCGTGCGAGCGGGCGGGCGAGCGGGCGGGCGAGCGGGCGGGCGGGCGAGCGAGCGGGTGCGGGTGCGGGTGGCCGCCGCGCCGTTTCGTGGCGGGATAGGATGCCGCCCCATGGCTGCGAACCACTACATCGACAAGCTCGGTGCCCTGCCGCTGTTCTCCTCGTGTTCGAAGAAGGAACTGGCACGCATCGCCCGAGCGGGAGACGAGGTCACGGTCGAGGACGGCAAGCAGCTCGTCGATCAGGGAGAGATGGGACGCGAGGCGTTCGTGATCCTGACCGGCACGGCGGTCGTCAAGCGCAACGGCCGCAAGATCGCCACGCTCGGCCCCGGCGACCCGGTGGGTGAGCTGTCACTGCTCGACCGCGGGCCCCGCACCGCATCGGTGTTCGCGACCAGCGACATGACGGTGTTCGTGCTGTCGACCCAGCGCTTCAACGCGGTGCTCGACGATGCGCCAGGACTGTCGCGGAAGCTGCTCGCCTTCCTGGCCGGCCGGGTCCGCGACCTCGACAGGAAGAACTTCGGGTGATCGACCCGGCAAGCAGAGCCGCCGTCGGGTTCTGACTTGTCGGATGCGCCCTTGGTAGCGTCAGGGCCGCTATGGCTGACACGCCCGAAACGCCCAGTTCCTCCCGCAGGATCCGTCCGCACCACGTCGTCATCGGTATCGGCGTCGTCGTTGCCCTGATCACCGTGATCTCGGGGATCGTTCCCCTGATCACCGACTGGCACGAACAGAAGGCCGTCACCCGCCCGGTGTTCGGCGGGATCCCCGGGGTCATCGTCTTCGCGTTCTACGTGGTCATCCCGCTGACGCTGCTCTACGGCGGGATCGCGTTCGCGAACCGGGTGAAGAACTGGGAGCGGGGCACCCCGGACAATCGTTCCACCACCACCCGCAACGTCATGGCGCGGCTGAAGGACTTCCGCGGCGGCGCGTACATGCAGACCCTGCTGCGCGACCCGGCCGCAGGCGTGATGCACTCGTTCATCTATTTCAGCTTCCTCGTGTTGCTGGCGGTCACGACCACCCTCGAGATCGACCACCAGCTCCCGAACGGATGGAAGTTCCTCCACGGCGGGGTGTACCAGGGCTTCTCCTTCGTCGGTGACCTCGCCGGGGTGACCTTCCTGATCGGTGTGGTCTGGGCCATCATGCGGCGCTACGTCCAGAAGCCGTACCGCATCCGCATCAAGACCAAGCCGGAACACGCGGTGATCCTGGGCACGCTGCTGGTCATCGGCGTCACCGGGTTCACGACCGAGATGTTCCGCATCGTCACGATGGGCAAGCCGTCGTTCGAGAAGTGGTCGTTCGTCGGCTACCCGCTCGCCGGTCTCGTCGAGAACGTGTCGAATGCCGCCGGCTGGCACCAGGCGATGTGGCTCATCCACGTCGCGTCGTTCGTGGTTTTCCTCGTGTTGATCCCCACCACCATGTTGCGCCACATGTTCACGTCGCCGTTGAACATCTACCTGCGCGACCGCGAGCGGCCCCGGGGCGCGATGCGTCCGATGCCGAACTTGATGGAGACCGAACTGGAGACGTTCGGCGCGGCCACCGTCGAGGACTTCACCTGGAAGCAGCTCCTCGACACCGACGCCTGCACCATGTGCGGTCGGTGCACGTCGGTGTGTCCGGCGCACGGCACGGGCAAGCCGCTCGACCCGCGCGAGATCGTGCTCAAGACCGGTGAGGTCATGGCGGCGACCGGCACCCCCGCGGTGTCGCCGCCGATCGGCACGGTGCCGGAGATCACCGTCGATGCCGACTCGCTGTTCGAGCGGATCACTCCCGTGGAGCTGTGGGCCTGCACGGCCTGTCGGGCGTGCGACGAGAGCTGCCCGGTCTACATCGAGATCCTCGACAA
>CAZQSU010000123.1:4432-7893 GCA_964595905.1 uncultured Iamiaceae bacterium | reverse complement strand
TACGGCAACCTGTTCCAGATGTACGAACGCATCACCGCGGAAGACCCCTACCAGGTGCCGATGCGGGTGTTCCCGGCCATCCACTACACGATGGGCGGCCTGTGGGTCGACTACCACCTCGAGACCACGATCCCCGGGTTGTATGCGATCGGCGAGGCGAACTTCTCCGACCACGGCGCGAACCGCCTGGGGGCCTCGGCGCTCATGCAGGCCCTCGCGGATGGCTATTTCATCCTGCCCTACACGATCGGCGACTCGCTCGCGCCCCGTCTGGGCGAACCGGTGCCCGACACGTCGCACGAAGCATTCAAGGCCGCCGAAGCCGAGGTGCGCGACCGCTTCGCGGGGTACCTGTCGGTGAAGGGGTCGCGCTCGGTGGACTGGTTCCACCGTGAGTTGGGCAAGATCCTGTGGGAGTACGCCGGCATGGAACGCAACCGGGCCGGCCTCGAGAAGGCGCTGTCGGAGATTCCCGCGCTGTACGAGGAGTTCAAGACCGACATGCGGGTGCTCGGCGACGACCGGTCGCTGAACCAGTCGCTCGAGCGCGCGGGGAGGGTCGACGACTTCTTCCAGCTCGGCCAACTGCTGTGTCAGGACGCGCTGGACCGCGACGAGTCGTGCGGGGCGCACTACCGCAGCGAACACGAGACCGAAGACGGCGAGGCTCTGCGAGACGACGAGCACTTCTCGTTCGTGTCCGCCTGGGAGTACGCCGGTGAGGGCCAACCCGAGATCCTGCACAAAGAGCCGCTCGAATTCGAAAACATCCACCTCGCGCAGCGGAGCTACAAGTAGCCATGACCATGACCGAACCCAACGCCCCGGCCGCCGCCTCGCCCCACACGACCCTCGACCTGCACCTGCGGGTCTGGCGCCAGGACGGGCCGGATGCGACCGGTGACTTCGAGGAGATCGAGGCGCCGGGGATCTCGACCGAGATGTCGTTCCTGGAGATGCTGGATGTGGTCAACGAGCGTCTGGTCAACGCCGGCGAGGTGCCGATCGCGTTCGATTCGGACTGCCGCGAGGGCATCTGTGGGATGTGTTCGCTGATGATCGACGGCCGGGCGCATGGCCCCGAACACGGCACCGCGACCTGTCAGTTGCACATGCGCTCGTTCACCGACGGCGACACGATCACCGTCGAGCCGTGGCGCGCCGCGGCCTTTCCGGTGGTCAAGGACCTCGTGGTCGACCGTTCCGCGTTCGACCGGATCATCGAGGCCGGCGGGTACATCTCGGTGTCGGTGGGCTCCGCGCCGGACGCGAACGAGATCCCGATCCCCAAGACCGTGTCCGACACCGCCTTCGACGCCGCGGCCTGCATCGGGTGTGGGGCGTGTGTGGCGGCGTGTCCGAACGGCGCGGCGCAACTGTTCACCGCCGCCAAGGTCGCGCACCTGAACCTGCTGCCCCAGGGCGAGCCGCAGCGCTACGAGCGGGTCGAGGCGATGGTCGACACGATGGACGGCCTGTTCGGCTCGTGTTCGAACCACCGCGAGTGCGAAGCCTCGTGCCCCAAGGAGATCTCGGTCGACTTCATCGCGTTGATGAACAAGGATTACCTGCGGGCCAAGTTCAAGAACCGCCGGTTCCTGTCTCGCAAGCCGTGACCGGGCGCGACGCGCCCCCACCTCATCCAAAGGCGTAACCGCCCCGAACCGAAGGTCGAGTTGCACGATGCCGATCGCCATCACCGACGACCACGCAGCACTCCAGGACACCGCGGACGATTTCCTCCGATCCCACGATGTCCGTGCCGCCGGACGTGCGGTGTTGGAGACCGCGACGGAGGAGCTGCCCGCCTTCTGGGGCGAACTCTGCGGCCTCGGCTGGCTCGGCCTGGCCGTTCCCGAAGCGTTCGGAGGTTCGGGGTATTCGCTCGAGGAACTCGTGGTCGTCGTCGAAGAACTGGGGGCGCATCTCGCTCCCGGGCCGTTCCTGCCCTCGGCGATCGCCGGCGCGACACTCGCGGTCGCGGGTGACGACGCGACCCGCCGCTCGCTGCTGCCCGGGATCGCCGACGGTTCGACCATCGGCGCGGTCGCGCTCGGCGGCGACGTGACCGTGACCGACGGCAAGGCCTCCGGCGACGCCGGGGTCGTACTCGGCGGTGGGCTCGCTCAGGTGCTGCTGGTGGCCGCCGGTGACGACGTCGCGGTCGTCGAGGTGGGCGACGGGGTCGACGTCGAGGTGCCCCCGGCGCTCGACCCGGGTCGTCGCAGCGCGCGCGTGACCCTCGACGGCGCACCGGCGACGGTGCTTGCCGGGGCGCGGGCAACGCTCCGCGACCTCGCCCGGGTGCTGCTGGCCGCCGAAGCGGTCGGCGTTGCCCGGTCCGCCACCGACATGGCGGCGCAGTACGCCAAGGAACGGCTCCAGTTCGGCCGCGTCATCGGCACCTACCAGGCGGTGAAGCACCACGTCGCGAACATGGTCGTCGCCACCGAGTTGGCGACGAGCGCCGTGTGGGACGCCGCCCGTGCAGCCCGCACCGGCGGCGATCAGCTCGCGTATGCGGCCGCGACGGCCGCGACGCTCGCGGCACCGGCGGCGGATCTGTGCGCCAACCTCAACACCCAGGTGCACGGTGGCATCGCCATCACCTTCGAACACGACGCCCATCTGTTCATGCGTCGGGCCACCACGCTCGGGGTCTACCTCGGCGCGGATGACGCGGCCCGCGAGCTCACCGACCTCGTCCGGCGGGGCGTGGTGCGCGAGAAGGCCGTGGAGTTGCCGCCCGAAGCCGAGCCGATCCGCGCCGCAGTCCGCGCCTTCATCGACGAGATCGCAGACCTGCCCCCCGACCAGCAACGCACGCGGCTGATCGAGTCGGGGTACCTGTTCCCCCACTGGCCCGCACCGTATGGCCGTGATGCCGGCGCGGTGGAGCAGCTCGTGATCGAGCAGGAGTTCGTCGATGCCGGCGTCAAGCGCCCCCAGTACGGGATCACCGCGTGGAACATCCTCACGATCATCCAGTACGGCACCCAGGACCAGCTCGACCGCTGGGTCCGGCCCGCACTCGACCAGGACGTCGTGTGGTGTCAGCTCTTCAGCGAACCCGACGCCGGCTCCGACGCGGCGGGCGTGAAGACCCGGGCCACCCGGGTCGAGGGCGGCTGGATCGTCGACGGCCAGAAGGTCTGGACCTCGGGTGCCCACTACGCCGGTATGGGGTTCGCCACGGTCCGCACCAACCCCGACGTGCCCAAGCACGACGGCATCACGATGATGGCGATCGACATGCACGCCGAGGGCGTCGAGGTCCGGCCGCTGAAGATGACCACGGGCGACTCGGAGTTCAACGAGGTCTTCTTCGACGACGTGTTCGTGCCCGACGACGACGTCGTCGGCCCGGTCGACGGGGGCTGGACGGTGGCCCGGGCCACGCTCGGCAACGAGAGCGTGAGCATCGGCTGTGGTGGCGGGGGCGGGGGGGGCGGCTTCTCGGG
>CAZQSU010000123.1:0-4422 GCA_964595905.1 uncultured Iamiaceae bacterium | reverse complement strand
GCCCGGGGCGCGGGGGGGGGGCGGGGGCCCCGGCCCCCCCCCGCGGGGGGGGCGGGGGGGGCGGGCTGGGGGGGGGGGGGGGGGGGGGGCGGCTTCTCGGTGCCCACCTCGACGCTGCTCGAGCACTTCGACGCGCATCCCGATCGGCTCTACGGCGGCGCCGCCCGTCTGGGCCGCTATCTCGCAGACGGCCAGGCACTCGGTCTGCTCTCGCTCCGCAGCGCGAACCGCGCCGTCGCCGGTGGCGGCCCCGGGCCCGAAGGGGCGATGACCAAACTGGTGCTGTCGGAGATCGCGCACGAGTCGGCCGCGATCATGACCGAACTGATCGGTCCGGATGCGGTGTTCATGGACGGCGACGGGTTCGTGAGCAACCTCATCGTGCTGATGCACCGTGGCCTGTCGATCGCCGGGGGCACGAGTGAGATCAAGCGGAACCAGATCGGTGAGCGGATCGCCGGGCTGCCGAGGGACCCGCTGATCAAGTGACAGAGGGCCTGCACCGTGCCGGCCGTGAAAGCAGCGGGCGGCGGTGCTCAGGCGTGTCCGCGTGTTCCGCCCGGTTGCCGTGCGGTCACCCGTCGTAGGCCAGCAGCGACGAGGCGCCAACCGAAAAGGGTCGCCGCGAGGAAGCAGCACGCGACGACCATGAACGACAACGCGGTGCCCTGACCCGACACCGCACGCAACGCCATGCCCAGCACGAGGGCGCCCGCCCAGACCGCCAGCGCCGCGGGTACCAGGCTCGTCGGTCGCTGCCAGACCCGGGCCGCGAGCCAGCCGACGGCCGCCCCCACGAGGAAGGGCCACGCCGTCTCGGCCACGCCGGCGACGGTCACGCCTTCCTCGTGCGAAGACCGTCCGATGGTGACGAACACGACGATCACGAGCGAGTCGACCAGCGCGGCGATCCACACCATCGCCTCGGGCGCGTCCCGCGTCGCCCTCGCAGATGCAGCACTGGACTCCCCAGCGTGAGAGGTGGACTCGGAAATGGTCATGATCTCCGAGAGCGTATCGGGAGCCCTCCGCCGACCCTCGTCACGCCCCGTGGTCGCGCAGGTCGATCGGGTAGATCCGGTCACCGGTCGGGATCTCGTCGGCGAAGGCGAAGATCATCTGCTGGGTCGCGTAAGCGATCAGGTTCCTGGTCTGTGGATCCCACAGCTCGGCGTCCACCGAGGCATAGCCGTCGCCCGCGTGGCGGGCCTGGTTGCGCACGAGCAGCCACTCGGAGCTGGTGTGGCCGAACCAGTGGAGGGTGAGATCCGCGCTCGGCCCGAACCAGGGCGGGCTGTCGTTGCCCATGCGCTCACCCACCGCGCCGGGCATCGCGTCGGCCAGTACCAGCAGACCAAACGGGTCGAGATTGCCCGCCTCGTCGAGCGGCGACGCGTCGAAGCGGGTCCAGTAGAGCTGCTCGGAACTCGTCGGCGTGTAGTCCTCCCAGGGCGGATGACCGGTGATGAACCGCGTCTCGACGACCTCCTCCCAGAACGGCATCGGGTCGAAGCGCTCGATCTCGACGTCGTCGGGCCACGGGTCGCGCATCGACGGGTAGGTTTCCGGCGCGTCGAGGTCTCCCGGAAAGGGCCGGTCGGTGAACGAGAACCCGGGTCGGACCGCGCCGAACACCGCGAGCGCGGTCAGTCCCGCCGCGGCGCCCGGGTTCCGAACGGTCGCCGAGAGTTGCGAAAGCGACCGACCTCGGCGCAGGACCGCCACATCGACCTCGACCGGCCCGACCCCGACCTGGCCGGCGAACACGGCCGTGATCGACCGCAGGGCCTGCTCGGGCGCCGCGAGCTCGGTGGCCATGGCGCGTGCGGCGACGGCGGCGACGATGCCGCCCTGGGGAACGACGGCGAGCCGCCAGTGCTCGTCGATGCTTCCGTGGTAGCGGCCTGGTTCGGCATCGTCGGGATCCAGCATCGTGGCCACCGCGAACGGATTGGCCGGCAAGTCGGGCATCGGCGCACGGTAACCGCCGACGGGCGCGCCGACGAAGCCGATTTCACCGTCTGCTTGCTGAATGCAGCGCGGAAAGTGATGCCAGGCTCCAAAGGCCCCGGGGTTCGGTCAGGAAGCGGGGCCGAAGGGGGTCAGTGGCGGATCAGCGGCCCGGTGGAAGCGGATCAGCGGCCCGGCAGACGCGGATCAGCGGCCGGACCGGACGTAGTCGACGAGCTGCTCGTGCGCGGTCTCGAGCTCGTTGACGCGCTCCTTGACCACGTCGCCGATGCTGACGATCCCGCACAGTTCGTCGGAGTCGTCGAGCACCGGCAGGTGGCGGATCCGCCGCTCGGTCATCATCTTCATCAACGCTTCGCTGGTGTCGCCGAGGCGGCACGTGCTCAGCTTCGTGGTCATCACGTCGGCGACGGCCGCGTCGAGGTCGAGGCCCTCGTCGCGGGCGGCGCGCCGCACCACGTCACGTTCGGAGAGCATGCCGATGAAGGTGCCCGATTCGTCGGTGACGACGACAGCGCCGATCGATTGGTCGGCAAGCAGCCCGACCGCGTCACGGATGGACTGGCTCGGTCCGATCGTGGCGACCTCGGACCCCTTGTAGGCGAGGATTTCGGCAACATTCATCTCGAACCCCGTTTCTTCGTCGTGCCGGGGCTTTGAGGATCGGTACCCCGGTCCGGTCTCCCATCATCCCACAAAACTCGGATCTCTGCCCGACACGAGGGGATGTGGTGAGGTGCTCGGCGGGTTCAGCGCGAAAGGCGAGCGTGCAGCTCCATCTACCGCGGTGTCGAAAACGACGACGACCGCGGAGACGAATCTCCGCGGTCGTCGATCGAGGACGGAGTCAGCCGACGATGAAGTTTCCGCTGCCGGTGAACACCCAGTAGTCGTAGCCACCGTCGCTGTAGTGCGTGCCGCCGGTGGCGGACAGGCCCTGGCCCTGAGCCGCCTTGATGATCACCACGCCGGAACCGCCGGCCGCGCCGTCGGTCGTGTGCGCGGTACCAGTACCCTGTCCAGACTCGTGTGACGCGCCGCCGCCGCCACCACCGCCACCGGTGTTGGCAAGTCCGGCGAGCGGGTTGACCGTGCCTTCACCGCCACGGCCACCACCTCCGGAACCGCCAAGTCCCGGGTCGGTCACCGACGTGCCGCCGCCACCGCCACCACCACCAAACGTACCGTCGGGGTCACCGATTCCGCCCAGCGCCGGAATCCCGATCGCCGTCCCAGCGCCGCCGTTGCCAGTGCCCGTTCCAGCCGCACCGGCAGATCCGGCGCCGCCACCGCCACCACCCGTACCGCCACTGGCACCCGTCCCACCGTCGTTGCCGTCACTGCCGGTTCCGCCGGCATTACCGGCGCTTCCACCACCGCCCGACGCTCCCGAACCACCGGGGGCTGAGGTTCCGCCGTACCCACCCCCGGCCGACGTCGAACCATTGAACGAACTGGTGCCGCCCTGGCCACCGGCCTGCGAAGCGACTCCACCGGCGCCGCCGATACCCACGACCACCGGATATGTCGCGCCAGCGGTAACGGAAATCACGCCCGTCGAAGTCACCGCGCCACCGCCACCACCGCCGGCACCATGCTCCAGCGGGTCGCCACTTCCGGTCTGGCCGGAGAAGCCGGCGCCACCGCCGCCACCACCACCGACGAGGAACGCCTCGACTTGATAGGTCGGGGGTGCGGTGGTGTCCGGCGGCGAAGCGGCGGCCGCCACGCTCGGCAGCGCGACGACGGCGACCGCAGCAGCAGCGGCGGCGCCACCGAGCTGGATCACGCGGCGACGGCTCCACGCGTCGGACTTCACCACACCGAGCTCGACCAGTCCGGCCATCTCGGTCTCGAGGGTGGCCGGCACCACGTCGACGCCCTGCTGTGCCAGCGCGAACGCCTCGGCCTGGGCACCCTTGAGGTGCAGGACCTGTTCCGAACCCGGCACGAGCACCAGGTAGTCGTCGTCGAGCATCTCGACGTTCAGGTCGTTGACAACGGTGAACTTCATGGTCGGGCTCCTGGTTCTCTTCCCTCGCCACCGACGGCTGAATCGCCCTCAGCAGGTCACGTCACAAGACGCAGAGCACCCTAGCCCATACCCCGCACCCTGTCAGCCAATCGGCCGGTCGGCCCTCGCAGGTCACGGCACTCAGAAGTGCCCGAAGCCGGCGACCCGGCGAACCGAGCGAAGGTCCGGAGTTCCCACCCGCCGACGACGCTTCGTAGGGTGGTGACACCGTTGCCGGCCAGAACGACGAGGAGAACACATGCGCCCGCCCAAGGACTTCTACCGCCCCCTCGCCATCGGGGCACCCGAACCCGTGCGGGAGATCCCCTTCCCACCGTCGCGCATGATCCACTTCTTCGACCCCTCCAATCCGAAGATGGCGGCCAAGGTGCCCGACATCGCGAAAAAGGTCGACATCATCCTCGGCAATCTCGAGG
>CAZQSU010000122.1:3392-7964 GCA_964595905.1 uncultured Iamiaceae bacterium | reverse complement strand
TCACCCAGAAGGGCCGCGGCTACCCACCGGCCGAGGACGACGAGGAGAAGTGCCTCCACGACGCGCCCCGGTTCAACCCCGAGATCGGTCCCCAGCACGTGCCCGGCGGCCCGCCCTCCTACACCGGGGCGTTCACCGAGGCGCTCATCAAAGAGGCCGAAGCGCACCCCGAGATCGTCGCCATCACCGCGGCGATGCCCGGCTCGACCGGGCTCCTGCCCTTCGCCGACCGGTTCGGTGACCGGCTCATCGACGTCGGCATCGCCGAACAGCACGCCGTCACCGCTGCGGCCGGCATGGCGATGGCCGGGCTGCGACCCGTCGTGGCGCTGTACTCGACGTTCCTCACCCGGGCCCTCGACCAGGCGATCTACGACGTGGGCCTGCACGGCCAGAAGGTGATCTTCGCGATCGACCGTGCCGGTGTGACCGGCCCCGACGGCGCCTCCCACCACGGCATGTTCGACCTCGTGTGGATGTCGAAGGTGCCGGGCATGACCGTGCTCGTGCCCTCCTCCTACCAGGAGCTGCAACAGATGCTCCACGACGCGGTCGAATCAGCAGAAGGACCGGTGGCGATCCGCTACCCGCGCACGTCCGCGGTCATGGCCGACGAACACGACGTCGGCTCCGGGTTCACCGGACGCCTCGTGCGCGCCGACGACGGCGCCCGGGTCTGTCTGATCGGGGTGGGCAAGCTGCTCGCCGAAGCCACGATCGCGGCCGACCGGCTCGCCGAGCGCGGCATCGGCGTGACCGTCTGGGATCCCCGTGTCGTCCAACCACCCGACCCGGCACTCGTCGCGAACGCCGCCCACCACGACGTCGTCGTGACCATCGAGGACGGGCTCGCCGAAGGCGGCGTGGGCGCGGTGATGGGCACCCGCATCGTCGAAGCGGCCGCACGCGACGGCGCCGCGCACCCACCGTGGGTCGTCAACCTGGGCCTGCCACGCGCATTCCTGACCCATGGCACCCCGGAGGGGATCCTCGCCGAGGCCGGGCTCGACGCCGATGGCATCGTCGACGCGGTCACCGCCCACCTGGCCTGAACGCCCGCCGACCGCACCCGCGCCCGGCGCGGGTCAGCCCTCGGTCGAAGCGACCGTGTGTGCGCCCTCGGTCGAAGTGAAGTACGGGTTCTCGCCCGTGGCGTGATCGGTGACGTCGACCACCTCGGTCACCTCCGGGACGGACTCCATGATCGTCTTGGTGATGCCGCTCTTCAGCGTCAACCAGCTGATCGAACAGCCGTGACAGCCGCCACCCATGAGCACGAACACCTTGGTGTCCTGCACGCCCGCCAACTGCGCGAACCCGCCGTGCTGGGCGAGCATCGGGTTGACGACCTTGTCGATCACCAGCGTGACCTTCTCGGCCAGGTCGCCGCCCTGGCTCAGGTCGATACCGGCGAGCGGGTCGGGCTTGTTCGGGTTCCGCAACACCAGGCCGCCCTGGTTCGCGTCGTCGGGCAGGTCGAGCGTCGCTCCCCGCAGGGCGTCGACCGACCCGGCCGGGATGACCACTCGGAGCCCGTCGTGATCGCTCAGCGCATCACCGTCGGCGAGCTCGTCGATCGTCTCGAAGGCCAGGTCGTAGGCGTAATCCGACCCGTTCGCGCCGGTGACCTGCACCCACAGCGCCAAGTCGTCGGCGTCGTCCTCGGCGGCCAACAGGTTGCGGATGTCGGTGATCGCCCGCTCGGTGACGGTCAGCACCGGAGAAGTCATCGTCGTATCCATGACGCCACCGAGCCTACCGTGCACCCGGCACCGATCGACCAGCGCACTTCGCCACTCCCGGCCTGTGCGCGCCGGGTACGGTGATGGGCTGTGAGCACCAGGGTGGGCACCTTCGAGCGCTGGCACGACCGGGAGACCGGCACGTTCTACTGCCCCGGGTGCGGCTCCGAACGCGTCTACCGGCACCGCCGCTCGCGCAACTGGCTGTGTGTGGTCGTGCCGCTCGTTCCCCGCGAGATCACCGCCGACGTGTACGTGTGTCAGGGCTGTCACCGCGTCTACGACGAACACGTCCTGACCTCGCCTCCCACCTCGGACCTCGCCACGCGTCTGCAGCGTCTCACCCGTGCCGCAACGGTGCTCGCCGTGCTCGACGGCGACCCCTACGAGGAGTCGGCGCGTCGCATCGCCGTGCTCGTGATCCAGGGCGCCGGGCTCCCCCACTACACCACGACCGACCTCGACGCCGACCTGCGCAGCATGGACGTCGGGAACGTCGAGGACGAGGCCCGGGCATTGACGATCGACATGGAGCCCGCCGCTCGTGAGCGACTCGTGGTCGACATCGGCCACGTCGCCACGGCCACCGGCGAACTCTCGGCGACCAACCGCACCATGCTCGACCGGCTCGCCCGGGCGCTGGAGATGACGCCGGGGGCGGTCCACCGGATCCTCGCACGCCTCGAACAGGACGCGTCGAACATCGCCGCATTCGCGGAACGCGCACCCACCGGCGCGGCGCCGGCCCAGGAAGCGACCGGCGAATCGCCCACGTCACCGGGCCCGTCGGACCCGTCGGTCGGTCAGGACCTGACCGACCGATCCTGAACCCGCTGCGAGCGACCCCCACATCATGGACGGGCCGCCGTCACGTGGCGACCGGTAGCCTGAAGCCGCTCGGCAGGCGCGACGACGCGCCCGCGGAGGATGCGCCCTCACCGGACGCGCCCATGGAGGCACGTTGAAGAACGACATCCCACTCGGTCACATCCGGGGCATCCGGGTCGGCCTGAGCTGGTCGGTGCTGCTCATCGCCGGGTTCTACGTGTACGTCCTCGCCACCTACCAGTTCCCCAACGAGGCGTTCTTCCTGTCCGACACGGCGTACTGGATCGCCGGCATCGTCGGGGCGCTCGGCTTCTTCTTCAGCCTGCTCGTCCACGAGATGAGCCACGCGCTCGTGGCCCGACACCGCGGTATCGGCGTGCGTGGCATCACGCTGTGGCTGCTCGGCGGCTACGCGGAACTCGACAGCGAACCGACCACGCCCGGCAACCAGTTTCTCATCGCCGCGGTGGGTCCGGTTTCGAACCTGGCGCTCGCCGCCGTCTTCTGGGTCGCCCACCTGGCGGTGGCCAACGACCCCGACCCGTTCGCAGTGGGGATCGGCACGTCCGGGTTGGTCGCCGTGGTGCTCGGCTGGCTCGCGTTCGTGAACTTCCTCCTCGGTGCGTTCAACCTGCTGCCGGCCGCCCCGCTCGACGGCGGGCAGCTCTTCAGCGCCGGCGTCTGGGCGGTCACCGGCAACCGCACCGTCGCCCGGAAGTGGGCCGCGTACGCCGGCATCGCGCTCGGCGGGGCCGGTGTCGTCTACGGGCTCGTGATGATGAACTCGAGCGAATCGTTCAACGGCATCTGGCTCATGTTCATCGGCTGGTGGATCATCTCGGTCGCTCTCGCGGACGTGCGCCGGACCGGAGCCGAGACCGTGTTGTCGGCCAGCACCGCCGGCGACGTCATGCGTCCGTCACCGCCGATCCTCCCCGCGCACCTCAGCATCGACCGTGCGCTCACCGCCGGGGTGCCGAGCCCCTTCCCACCGGCGTTCTGTGCCCAGGCGCCCGACGGGCGGATCACGGGACTCCTGACCGCGGATCAGATCCGCAACACCGACGCGGCCAGCCGCGCATCGGTGCCGCTGGGGCAACTCGCCTTCCCGATCGAGCGGGTCGCGCTCGCCCGCACCGACGAGTCGAGTCTCGCCCTGGTCGACCGCCTGCGAGGCAACGCGGTCGGCCAGATTCTCGTCGTCGGATCCGACGGGCGGGTCGTCGGCACGATCGGGACGGCCGAACTCGATCGCGCGGTCCGCCGCACCAACGGCGTTCCCGCGGGCAGGTGACGCCGGGGTAGCGTCGCCTCCCATGAGCGAAGCCTCCGTGCCCACGTATCACCTCGACGGCAACATCGCGATCATCACGCACGACGACGGCAAGGCGAACGTGGTCGGGCCCACGACCATCGAGGCGTTCCACGAGTACCTGGCCCGGGCCGCGACCGAGGCCCGGGCGGTGGTCATCGTCGGTCGCGAGGGCCGGTTCTCGGCAGGCTTCGACCTGTCGGTGATGACCTCGTCGGAGGACGCCATGCGGTCGCTGGTCACCGACGGTGCCGAGCTGTTGTGCACCATGTACGAACACCCGCTGCCGATCATCTCGGCCTGCACCGGACACGCACTGGCGATGGGGGCGTTGCTGCTGTTGGCGAGCGACGTGCGGGTCGGCGCGGAGGGCCCGTTCAAGATCGGGCTCACCGAGGTGGCGATCGGCATGCCGCTGCCGATCTTCGTGATCGAGTTCGCCCGTGACCGCCTGCTGCCCACCGCGTTCACCCGGGCGACACTCGGGGCTCAGATCTTCGACCCGGCCGGCGCCGCGCAGGTCGGCTACCTCGACGAAGCGGTGCCCGCCGACGACCTGGTCACCACGGCCATGGACCGGGCGGGCGTGCTGGCCGGCTACCGGACCGGCGCGTATGCGCGTTCCAAGCAGCTCGCCCGCGAAGCGTTGTGCGTGCAGGTGCGCGCCACGCTCGCCGAGGACATGGCGAC
>CAZQSU010000122.1:0-3292 GCA_964595905.1 uncultured Iamiaceae bacterium | reverse complement strand
CCGTCCGAGCAGATCGTGTCGTCGATGTCGTCCTGACCGGTGGGCGCCGCCGCATCCGGTGCCGGTTCACCCGCGAACCGGGCCGCGATCCAATCGGTCATGCTGGCCAGCGACGGCGCGATGACGCCCGAATGCGACCGGTTCGGGTACATCCAGCGTTCGATGTTCTGGCCGGTCGCGCAGAGTTGTCCGGCGAGGATCTGGCTCGACACGGTCGGGATCTGCTCGTCGGCACCGCCGTGGATGATCAGGATCGGCGTGGCGACGGGCGTGGTGAAGTTCGCCGGATCCTGCGCGGCGATCAGCGGCCCCCACACCGGGTTGCTGAACGGGTTGTAGGTGCCGTCGGCCTGTTGCACCATCAGCGACTGGACGTCGAGCCCTTGGCTTTGCTCGGCGAGAAAGCCGCTGCACCCTTCGTCGAGGAGCGGCAACATCGACTGACCCTGGGCATTGAGGACGTCTGAGACCGGTGCGGCCGCATCGCCGTAGGCGGCGCTGATCGCCCCGGCCACCATCAACAGGTAGTACTTGTAGGGGCTGGTCTTCAGGAAGTCGTACACCAGGTTCAACTGTGACGGCGGCGCGCCGGCGACCGCGCCGACCAGGTGCAACTCGGGTGCCCAGGCGTGTGCGATGTGAGCGGTGAACATCGACGCGTGTCCGCCCTGGGAGTGGCCCCACACCGCGTAATCGGCCGACACCTCGCTCGAGAGGTTGCGGGCGGCGCGCACGATGTCGATCACACCACGGGCTTCGGAGTCACCGACGATGTAGGGATGCAGACCGGGCGTGCCGAGCCCTTCGTAATCGGTTCCGACGACGACCCAGCCCTTGTCGAGGAACGCGTTCACGGCCGGCAGCGCATCGGCCGCATCGAGCGACGGCGCACACTGGTCGGCCATGCCGGTGGTCCCGTGCGCCCACGAGAGCACCTTGTAGCCACCCGCAGGCGGCGGGGTGTCGGGTGTGGCGATCAGTCCGGTGACCGCGATGTCGTCACCCCGGATCGACTTCGACTTGTACATCACCCGCTGCATCGTGCCGTGCAGGCCACCGACGGTGACCGGTTCGGTCTTGATGACCGTGCCGGGACCGCCCGGCGGGAGCGGGTTCGGCACGTCGTAGAACGACGGCATCGTGAACGCACCGGCGCTCGGCGCGCCCACGACACTCGACGACACGACGGCGGCGACCAGCAACGCCAGTACAGCGGCCGATGCGGTGAACCGAGACCTGACACTCGACATGCTGTCCCCTTGCGGTGCGTTTCGACATCGACGTGAGGGTCGATGTCCCCGGCGGCGAGCCTACTGCGTCGTTCCGTTCTCGCGGTGGTCGGCGCGGCCGACGCCGACGATGCGCGCTAGCCCGAGGGTCGACACGGTGACGAACCGCCGGAGCTTCTCGACGGCGATGCGCAACGAGCCGCCCGGCAGCGGCGCGGCGCCGCGCTTGGCGCGCCAGGCGTTGACGGTGCTGTCGGCCAACTGCAGGGCCACGAGACGCTGGACGTCGCGCCACTTCACCCACAGCGGCGTGCCCGAGGTGGCGAAACCGCGGATCGACCACACGCGGGGCACCGCCTCCCAGGTGGGGCGTTCGGCGAGCAGCGCCGTGCGGTCGGCGTCGTCGGCCAGTGCCCGTCGGGCCAGGTCCCAGATCGGCCCGACCCCGAGACGGTCGGCGACGGTCTCGGCTCGAGCGACGTCGTCGTCGCCCAGGCCGGCCAGGCCCCGCTCCCATTCGGTGGAGCTGCGCTGATCGGGCTCGAAACGGTTGACCGCCGCGTGGATCGCGAGGTGCACGACGTGCGCTGGTCGATCGAGCACGGGCACCTGCGTGCCCGCCACGGCGAGGGTCGTGCGGTGGGCCGCGAGCACGGCGAATGCCCGTTTGGGCGACACCGTCGCGTACGGGAGGGTGAGGTGCAGGTCGACGTCGGCGTCGTCGTCGGTTCCGCGGGTGAACGCGTCGCTGTGTCCGTGGCGGTCGTAGCGGCGGTATCCGGCGGCGACGAGCACCCGGGCCGCCCGGCGGAACGCCGTCGGGTCGACGAGCACGTCGATGTCGGCGACGGGGCGCCGCTCGTCGTCGGTGTAGAGCCGACTCCGGGTCACCGGCCCCTTGAGCACGATCACGTCGATGCCGTGGGCTTCGAAGCGTGCGACCAGCGGGGGGATCTGGGCCTCGACCTTCTCAGTCGCGGCACGGGCCACGACGGTCGCGAACCGGTCCAGCGCCTCGTCGATCGACTGAGGCGGTTGCTGGTCGGATGCGGGGCCGGTCATCTAGACCGACGACACCGACAGGTCGACGCCGACCGCCAGGTGATCGGACAGCCGGACGAGCTGGTCGGCCTTGGGCGCTCCGGGTGGGCGGGGGAACGCGTAACGGCGGATCGACGTCGCTTCGATCCGTACCCGCTGGGTCGGATCGGGCTCGGCGAGGAAGACGTGGTCGATGCGTTCACGCTCCGCGAGGTGCGCCGGGTCGGCCGCGGCGAGGAGGGCGTCGTCGTCGACGAGCGCGTCGGGATCGTCGGGGTCGGCCTGGTCGGCGAACGCGTCGGTCTTCGCGCCGCAGGTCGCTCCCGCACCGCTGCCGTGGAGGGTCCACAGGTCGACCAGACCCAGCGAGCCGAGGCGTGCCACGAGATCGTCGTACTCCGCGGTCGGTCCCTCCGGATAGGTCGAGCGGACCGCCGGCACGTTCATGTCGCCGACGACGGCGATGACGTTGCCGGGCCGGTGGGTGCGTTCGACGAAGCCGACGAGCTCGTCGACCTGGGCCATCCGGACCCGGTGACGCCGGTGCGGATCGGTGGCGGCGCCGCCGGGCAGGAGGCCGGTCCCCCAGCACAGATGGGTCGAGTACAACTCGAGGTTGCCTCCGGTGGCGCCGAGATCGAGGTCGACCTCGACCAACAGCACGCCCTTGTTCGACAGCGCGTCGGCATCGTGGAGGTAGGAGCCGCGCGTGCGGAAGCGGTGGGTGGCCCGGCGGGCGATCCGATGGTGGTCCACCAGGGTGAGCAGGCCGCTGGAGGCGAACCCGAGCGGCCCGCGGAGCAGCGAGCGGGCCGGGCCGGTGGCCGTGCGCACCGTGTCGTTGCCCCAGGCGGCCCGGACACGGTCGTGGTCGGCGGGTTCGAAGGCCTCGGCGAGCGCGGCGATGTCGAAGCGACGACCGAGAGCCGCGCCGATCGCCTTCGCCCGTTCGGGCACCGCCGGTGCGGCGAGTTCCGCGATCGGCGGCAGTCCGGGACCGCCGGGGATCGGATGCGGGTGCA
>CAZQSU010000121.1:6309-8000 GCA_964595905.1 uncultured Iamiaceae bacterium | reverse complement strand
CGGTGCAACACCCGGGCCTCGGTCAGGTACAGCGACGAGATCGCCCAAGGCACCCCGGCGAGCATCATCTCGGGAAGGATGCGCGCCGCGTCGTCGTACTGGGCGCCGTAGACGACCGTGATGATGCCGCTGCCGAAGATCGCGGCCACCGCGGCGACGGCCATGATGCCGACCGCGATGATCATCGCCATGCGAACCTGACCCTGGATGGCGTGGCCCTCCTTGCCGCCTTCGGCGAGCAGCGCCTGGCCGATCGCATAGGGCACCCAGCAGGTGGTCGACACCACCCCCCAGGCGACGTAGAAGGCCGCGTTGGTGTCGGCGTTCACGTGGGCGAGCACGATGACCGGGAGGGCGAAGTACGGCGCCTGGTAGCCGATCGTCGAGATGAAGTTGACCGCCGAATAGCGGATCATCGGCCCGGTCGACCGCGGTTTCGGACCGAGGCGGTTCCGGCCCCCCGACAGGCGGTTCGCGAGCGGCGCGCCGAGCACGCCGGTCGCCACCAGCGGGATCACCGACCAGGCGAACAGCCACAGCTGCGGGTCGGTGTCGGGGTGGATCCACAGCACGAGGGGGAGTCGTCCGACCGAGACGAGCGTGATGCGTCCCAGCACCCAGCCCCAACGTCGGATCGTCATGCAACGGACGTCGAAGATCATCGACAATGCGGCGCCGATCACCGAGACGACGAAGGCGATCGGCCAGATCCCCCCGGACTGGAACAGCGGTTCGGTCGACGGCGGGTCGACGAGTTTCAGGAAGCCGAGGTACGCAGTACCCACGACGGCGGCCGCGGCGACGGTCGCGAGGATCGACCAGGTGTAGATGGTGTCGGCGTCGTCGGAACGACCCACGGCGAAGCGGGCGAGCGCGACCGGCAGACCGAGCCCGGCCACGTAGGTGACGAAGTTGACCGAGGTGAACAGCGCGGTGCCGGTCCCCACGACCGATTTGGCGTCGACGTTCGCGGCGATCAACCAGAAGACCGCTCCGCCGAGCGCCTGGACAGCGGCGCCCACCACGAGCACTGCCGAACCGGTGACGAGCTGCCGGTGCGCACCGACCTTCTGGCGCGCACCGGTGCCGAAGTGTTCGGGAATCCCCCCGGCTTCCGATGGGCGCGACGCAGTGTCGGTGTCAGAGGTCACCAGGAGGAGCATGTTACCGAGTCACACCCGGTCGGGCCGAGACTCGCGCGACTCGTGTGAGCGACCCCTTCGCCGCTTATCGTGCACAGGCGTGTCCACCCGTCGACGTCCCGACCGATGCAGCCGCGTCGACTCGGCCGGTGTGGGTCTGGCGGTGTGGGAGTGGGGTGACGCGGCCGACCCGCCGATCCTGTTCGCGCACGGCGGATTCGACTTCGCCGGAACCTACGACGCGTTCGCACCGCTGATCGCCGACGCCGGTTGGCGGGTCGTGTGTTGGGACCACCGCGGCCACGGTGATTCCGACCACGCCGATCTGTACGGGTGGGAGGCCGATCAGCGTGACGCCGTGGCGGTCATGGACTGGATCGGCCCCGATCCGATCCCGGTCCTGGGGCACTCCAAGGGTGGCGGTCTGCTGTTGAACGTGGCCGACGCACTGCCCCATCGGGTGAGCCACGTGATCAACATCGACGGGTTGCCGTCGCGTCGGGGCTGGCCGGACCTGTCCGAACGGGACCGCACCAGCCTGCGGGCCGG
>CAZQSU010000121.1:0-6209 GCA_964595905.1 uncultured Iamiaceae bacterium | reverse complement strand
GCCGGGCACGACGACACGGTCCGGCCGCTGTTGCTCCTGCACGGCCTGGGCGAGCGCACCCCGGCGGACCCGCCCGAGGTGGTCGAGGCGTGGCCGGGCGAGGTGTGGGGACTGGACTTCACCGGCCACGGCCACTCGACCATTCCCCGGGGAGGCGGCTACACCGCCGAGATCCTCATGGCCGACGTCGACGCCGCGCTCGCGCACCTGGGCGAGGCCACCGTGTTCGGCCGTGGGCTCGGCGCGTACGTCGCACTGTTGATCCAGGGCGGCCGTCCGCACCTGGTCCGTGGCGCGGTGCTGGTCGACGGGCCCGGGATCGTCGGTGGAGGGATCGGGCCGAGCGCGCCACGGGTGACCACGGCGGAGCACGCCACGGCGACCCCCGACCCGTTCGCCCTGGCGGAGTTGACCGTCGACGTGCGCCCGCCCGACTACGCGGTCGACTACCTCCGCCTGGCCGTGCGCTACTCGGACCTCGGCGAACCCGTCACCCTGTCGGGCCGGGTGCGGCCACCCTGGATGGCCGCCATCGACGGTCTCCCGGGTGTGCGGACGTTGCCCGCGGTCGACGCGCTCGCCGACTACGCGACGAGCTGAGAGGGCGAGCGGACAGGTCTCGTCTGTCTCTGCTCACGACGACTCTTCTTCGAGCTCTCACTTGAAGAAAGATCGCTGTGTTGCCGGGTCGGATCCACCCATCGGCGCCTCCTCTGAACCGGAAGATCGTTCAGGCGTCGCGGTGGGCGACGTACCAGGCGAGTTCGGTGAGCGCCTCGACCACCTCACGGTCGAGGCGCTGTGGGTCGAGCGCCGCGGTCGCCTCGGCCGCGAGTTCGTCCACACGCGACTCGATCGCGGCTCTCGCGCCGACCGCGACGAGCGTCTCCTGGATCCGGGCGACCCCCGCGTCGTCGAGGTCGCTGGCACCGGCGCCTTCGAGCACCTCCCGGGCGTGACGACCGGCGCGCGCGAGGCCCTCGGCGAGCAGCGTCGTCGGCTTGCCTTCGCGGAGGTCGTCGCCGACCGGCTTGCCCGTGTGCGCGGTCTCGCCGAATGCGCCGAGCAGATCGTCGCGCAACTGGAACGCCTCGCCGAGCGGTTCGCCGTACGCGCTGAGCACGGCGCCGAGCCGGTCGAGGCCTCCGGCGATGGCGGCGCCCAGATGGAGGGGCCGTTCCACGGTGTACTTGCCCGACTTGTAGCGGGCGATCCGACGCGTCTTCGTCGGGTCCGACTCGCCGCACGCGGTGCCGTGCAGGTCGAGATACTGGCCCGAGTTCAACTCGATGCGCAGGGTGTCCCACACCGCCCGGGCCGCTCGCGGCGCGTCGACGATCAGTTGATCGGCGTAGACGTGCGCGAGGTCGCCGATGAGGATCGCGACGCCTTCGCCGTAGCGCCGTGGTTCGCCGTTCCACTCACCGGCCCGGTGGGCGTCCGCGAAGGTGAGGTGCGCGGTCCGACGTCCGCGGCGTACCGCGGAACCGTCCATGACGTCGTCGTGGATCAGGGCGAACGCCTGGAGCAGTTCCAGCGCGGCTCCCGCGTCGGTGACCAGCGGGTCGAGCTCTGAACCGCCGGCCGCGATCGAACCCCAGTGGCAGAAGGTCGGTCGGATGCGCTTCGCGTGCGCCATGACGAGGCCCCGGAGCGCCTCGAGCGGGTCGCGGAGTGCCGCGTCGAAGCCGGACCAGCGTTCGATCTCGCCGTCCAGGAACGGACCGAGGCGCGCTTCGACCCGGGCGGCGACCTGGCTGAGGCTCGAGGGGGCGACCGGGGCATCGACCGGCGTCGGAGTCACCCCAGGGAGGCTACCGGCGCATCGATGGTGGGGCTCCATCCCCGATGCGGCCGAGCGCGCTACATTCGGCCGGTCGCACCGATCGGCGACCGGACCACTCGGAGGATGGCACAGATGCGTCGTATCTCGACCCGGACGTTCGAAATCGTCGCCGTCTTCGTCGCCGTGGCGGCCCTGGCCGGCGGCTGCTCGTCAGGGGATTCGATCGCCGGGACGACCACCGGTGCCACCGCGCCGACGACCACGAGCGCCTCGGCGTCGGCCGACACCCTCGCGCCGCCGACCGTCGTGGACGGGACCACCGCCAAGGTCGACGCGATCGACAACGACTTCGATCCGAAACACCTCGAGGTGAAGGCCGGCACCGAGGTCACGTTCGTCAACGCTGGTCACAACCAGCACAACATCGTCCCCGACGACCCGACGGCCGCGGACTTCGGCATCGACCAGCAGAAGTTCCAGCCCGGGACCTCCACGTCGTTCACCTTCACCAAACCCGGCACCTACGCCTACTACTGCTCGTTGCACGCCACGGCGACCGCCGGGTCGATGCGTGGGGTGATCACGGTGACGCCGTGAGGAGCCCGGACCCGCAGAACGCGCATCACGTCGTCACGAGATGGTTAGCATTCTGCCCAGGCACTCGACGGCCGTCGACGACGGCCAGAGGACACCAAGGGGAACCCAGATGAGAATCATCGGCCGTAGCTTCGCCGTCGCCGCCGTGCTCGCCGTGGGCGCGGCAACCCTCCTCGGATGCGGCTCGTCCGGATCGTCGGCGAAGACGGGGTCGTCGACCACCTCGGCGTCGCAGGGGCGCACCCTCGCCGTTCCCGCCAAGTACTCCACGATCCAGGCCGCGGTCGACGCGGCCAAGCCGGGTGACCTCGTGCTGGTGTCGCCGGGTGTGTACCGCGAAGGCGTGAACGTGACCACCGACAAGGTGGTGATCCGCGGCACCGACCGCAACAAGGTCATCCTCGACGGCCAGTTCACCAAGGAGAACGGCATCCGGGTGCTCGGGGCCAAGGGTGTCGCCGTCGAGAACATGACCGCGCGCAACTACACGTCGAACGGCTTCTACTGGACCGGCGTCGACGGGTACCGCGGCTCGTACCTGACCGCCTACAACAACGGTGACTACGGGATCTACTCGTTCGACTCGGTCAACGGGCAGTTCGACCACGACTACGGCTCGGGCAGCCCCGACGCCGGCTTCTACATCGGCGGCTGCAATCCGTGCAACGCGATCATCGACCACGTCGTCGCCGAATACAACGGACTCGGCTACTCGGGCACGAACTCGGGCGGCAACCTGATCATCGCCAACTCGATCTTCCGTCACAACCGCGCCGGCATCGTCCCCAACTCGGGCAGCTACGAAAAGTGCTATCCCGAACGAGACAACGTCATCGTGGGCAACCTGGTCTACGACAACAACTACGACACCGGACCCGCCATCGACAACGCGCGGCTCGCGCAGGAGAACGGGATCCTGATCGCCGGCGGTCGCGACAACAAGATCCTGCGCAACCGCGTCGACAACCACAACCTCACGGGCATCGCGCTGGTGCCGTTCCCCGAGTCGAACGCGTCGGATGTGCCTCCCGACTCACCGGCGGCCACCTGTGCCGACCAGAAGCCCCCGGCCGAAGGCCTGAAGGTGCCCGAAACGGTGCTGTGGAACGCCGAGGGCAACGAGGTGCGCGGCAACGTCGTGACCAACTCGAAGCTCGCCGACCTCGGGGCGTTCGACGCCGACGCCAGTCACGACAACTGCTTCGCCGACAACGACTTCACCTCGTCGGAGCCGGCGAAGATCGAGACCCTGGAGCCGTGTGAGGGCGAAGGCAAGGGCGACTTCTCGGACCACCCCCTCGAGGTGCTCAAGCTGATCCAGCGCACGACGCCACCGTCGGGTGACTACAAGACCCAGCCGGCGCCGCCCGCGCAGAAGAACATGCCGAACGCCACCTCGGCCAAGGCGGTGCCGGCGGGTTCCCCGCCGAAGTTCGACGTGGACGCCGTGAAGGTCCCCACCCTGCCCGAGTCGTGACCCGGTCGGCCATCACGCATGTCGCGGCGACGCTGCGGCGGTCCGCGTGCATCGTGGTGACGGCGGTCGTACTGTGCACCGCGGCGTGTTCGTCGAGCGGTGCGCCGATCGCCGGCACCGCGACGCGGCGTGACCCCGAGACGACCCCACCGCCGAACCGGTCGGTCATCTCCTACGGCGGGCAGTTCCTGTCGAGCTGCCCGTTCACCCACTCCCTCGCCGACGACCCGATCATGCACCGCGGTCATCCCGGCGCCTCCCACCAGCACGAGTTCTTCGGCAACGTCTCGACCGACGCCTCGAGCACCTACGCGTCGATGATCCGCGAACCTTCCACCTGCAGCGACGACGGCGACCGTTCCGCGTACTGGGTGCCGACCCTGACGATCGACGGCGAGCGGGTCGCCCCGAGGCGGGTCGACGCCTACTACCGGGCCGGTCCGGGTGTCGACGCCTCGAAGGTACAACCGTTCCCCGAAGGCCTCGAGATCCTCGCGGGGAACCAGTTCTCGACCCGACCCCAGCCGCTCACGATCGCCGCCTGGTCGTGCGGGCTGTCACCGACCATGGCGCACGCGCCGCCCGAGGACTGCACGCCCGACCGACCCGTCCAGCTCCGGCTGACCTACCCGTCGTGCTGGGACGGCTCCCGCATCCGCAGCGACGACCACACCTCGCACATGGCCTATCCCTCGGCCGGAAGGGGATGTGACGACGCGCATCCCATCGCACTGCCCCAGCTGACGCTGACGGTGCACTACCCCTTCGCCGGCTCCTACGACACCGCGGGTCTCGCGTCGGGCGGTTTCGACTCGACCCACGGCGACTTCCTGGCCGCCTGGCAGGACCAGCGCATCGTCGACCAGGTGAAGGGGTGCCTGAACCGCGACGTCACCTGCGGCATCGTCGGCGGCACTTTCCACACCGGCAAGGGCGCCCAGGATCTCAACTCCTACAACCTGGGACCGGCCGGTTCGGGGTCGACCACGCTTCCGATCTACGACGGCGGGGTGACCACGACCACGATGGACCCGAGCCGCATGCAGCACACGGGGCATTGAGCTCCGCCGCACGTCCGGTCGCATCGGACGCTTTGGGCCGCACCGCGAATCGGCGAATAACGTCGGGAATCGTGCCGCCATCAATCATGCAGCAGAAGCTGGACGACCTCGAGGAGCGCAAGGCCCTGGCGCTCCGGCCCGGAACCGACCGTTCGATCGAGCGCCAACACAGCAAGGGCAAGATGCTCGCCCGCGAGCGGATCGACTATCTGCTCGACGAAGGTTCGTTCACCGAACTCGACATGCTGTCGCGACACCGGGCGTTCAACACGGCACTGGCCGACAACCGTCCCTACACCGACGGCGTGGTGACCGGCTGGGGCACGATCGACGGCCGCAAGGTGTTCGTGTTCTCCCAGGACTTCACGGTCTTCGGCGGCGCCCTGGGCGAGGTCTTCGCCGAGAAGATCCACAAGCTCATGGACATGGCACTCAAGGTGGGTGCGCCGGTCATCGGGCTCAACGACGGTGCCGGAGCCCGCATCCAGGAAGGCCCGGTGAGCCTGGCCTCGTACGGCAAGATCTTCTACCGCAACGTCCAGGCCTCGGGCGTCACCCCGCAGATCAGCGTGATCCTCGGCCCGTGCGCCGGGGGAGCGGTCTACTCACCGGCGATGACCGACTTCATCTTCATGGTGCGCGAGACGTCGCACATGTTCATCACCGGCCCCGACGTCGTCAAGACCGTCACCGGTGAGGAGGTCACCCTCGAAGAACTCGGTGGCGCCATGGCCCACGCGTCGAAGTCGGGGGTGTGCACGTTCGTCTCCGACGACGAGAAGACCTGCCTCGACGACGTCCGCTACCTGTTCTCGTTTCTGCCCTCGAACAACCTCGAGGAGCCACCGCGGATCGCTCCGTTCGACCCGCCCGACCGGTTGTGCCCCGAGCTCGTCGACATCCTGCCCGACAGCCCCAACCAGCCCTACGACATGCGCGACGTCATCTCGTCGGTGGCCGACGACGGCGACTTCTTCGAATACCAGGAGTACTGGGCGACCTCGATCGTGTGCGGCTTCGCCCGGCTGAACGGCGAACCGGTCGGCGTGGTGGGCAACCAGCCGATGTCGCTCGCCGGTGTGCTCGACATCGAATCGGCCGAGAAGGCCGGCAAGTTCGTCCGCACCTGCGACGCGTTCAACATCCCGCTCGTCACCTTCGTCGACGTGCCCGGCTTCCTTCCCGGTGTCGACCAGGAACACGGCGGCATCATCAAGCACGGCGCCAAGCTGTTGTACGCGTACTGCGAGGCGACCGTGCCGCGCATCCAGGTCATCACCCGCAAGGC
>CAZQSU010000120.1:0-8054 GCA_964595905.1 uncultured Iamiaceae bacterium | reverse complement strand
CGAGTACCAGAAGATGCGGAATGCGGCGTTCGCGTGCATGCGGCGGGTCGGGGTGGAGACCGGTGGTTCGAACGTGCAGTTCGCGATCGATCCCGTCAACGGCGACATGGTCATCATCGAGATGAACCCGCGGGTGTCCCGTTCCAGCGCGCTCGCGTCGAAGGCCACCGGGTTCCCGATCGCCAAGATCGCGGCGAAGCTCGCGGTCGGCTACACCCTCGACGAGATCCCGAACGACATCACCAGGGCCACCCCGGCGTCGTTCGAACCCACGATCGACTACGTCGTCACCAAGGTGCCCCGGTGGGCGTTCGAGAAGTTCCCCGAGATCCCGAGCCTGCTCGGCACCCAGATGCAGGCCGTCGGTGAGGTCATGGCCATCGGCCGCACGTTCTGCGAGTCGGTGCAGAAGGCCCTGCGCTCGCTGGAGCTGGGCCGTCTCGGGCTGAACGCCGACCCGGGTGAGACGGCCACCGACGAACTGAGCGACGCCGATCTGCTCGCGGCCGCGGCGATCGCCACCCCCGACCGGCTGTTCCAACTCGAGGCCGCGTTGCGACGCGGCATGAGCGTCGACGAGGTCGCTGCGGCGACGAAGGTCGACCCGTGGTTCCTCGACCAGCTGTCCCAGATCACCGAGGAGCGGGCGCACCTCGAGCGAATCGGTTTCGAGGGCGTGACCAGGCGCGACTGGCGCCGGGCGAAGCGGCTGGGTTTCGCCGATGCGCAGCTCGCCTACCTCTGGGACCTCGACGAGGCCGATGTCCGCGCCGCCCGTCTCGCCGCGGGGGTCGTCCCCACCTACAAGACCGTCGACACCTGCGGGGCCGAATTCGCTGCGGACACGCCGTACCACTACTCGACGTACGAGGACTCCACCGAGGTCGCCGCCGACCCGCGGGGCAAGGTGATCATCCTCGGGTCCGGACCGAACCGGATCGGCCAGGGCATCGAGTTCGACTACTGCTGTGTGCACGCCAGCTTCGCCCTGCACGACGCCGGGTACGCCACGGTGATGGTCAACTGCAACCCCGAGACCGTGTCGACCGACTACGACACCTCCGACCGGTTGTACTTCGAACCGGTCACCCTCGAAGACGTGCTGAACGTGATCGACGCCGAACAGGCCGCGTCGCCACCGGGCACCCCCGGGGTCGTCGGCGTGATCGTCGCGCTCGGCGGCCAGACGCCGTTGAAGCTCGCCGGTCAGCTGCCCGAGGGTCTGGTGCTCGGCACGTCGCCGGCGTCGATCGACGCCGCGGAGGACCGCGAGCACTGGAACACCCTGTGCGCCGAGTTGGACATCCCCCAACCGGCGGGCGGTACCGCGACCGACATCGACGAGGCCCGCGCCATCGTGGCCGAGATCGGCTACCCGGCGCTGGTGCGGCCCAGCTACGTGCTCGGCGGTCGGGCGATGGAGATCGTCTACGACGACGAGCATCTGGCCGCCGCGATCGAAGAGCTCTCGTCGTTCGGGGCGATCGGTGCCGACGGCGGCATCGCACCGGACCGGCCGGTGCTGATCGACGAGTTCCTCGAGGACGCCACCGAGGTCGACGTGGACGCGCTGCGTGACCACACCGGCGCGTTCAGCATCGGCGGCGTGATGGAGCACGTCGAGGAGGCCGGGGTCCACTCGGGGGACTCGGCGTGCGCGATCCCCCCGTACTCGCTCGGCGACGAGACGATCGCGGTCATCGAGGAGCACACGGCGAAGATCGCCGAGGCGCTGGGGGTCGAGGGGTTGATCAACGTCCAGTACGCGGTGCAGCACCGGGACTCGGGCGACGAGGTGTTCGTCATCGAGGCCAACCCGCGGGCGAGCCGGACCGTGCCCTTCATCGCCAAGGCGACCGGCGTGCCCCTGGCGAAGGTCGCGACCCGCGTCATGGCGGGCGCGACGCTCGCCGAGTTGCGTGACGAGGCGCTCCTCACCGAGCCGGTCACGGGCTACGTCGCGGTCAAAGAGGCCGTGTTGCCCTTCAACCGGTTTCCCGGTGCCGACCGGGTGCTGGGGCCGGAGATGCACTCCACCGGTGAGGTCATGGGCATCGACACCAGCTTCGGCATCGCCTTCGCGAAGAGCCAGATCGCGGCGGGGGATCCGCTCCCCGATTCGGGTTGCGTGTTCATCTCGCTGGCCGACCGTGACAAGAAGATCGGAGTCACCGCGGCGGCGCAGTTGGCCGAACTGGGCTTCCGGATCGCCGCGACCGCGGGCACCGCGGCCGCGTTGCGGACCGCAGGGGTCCCCGTTGCCGTGGAGGTCGCCAAGCTCGGCGAGGACGGCGGCCCCCATGCCGTCGAGCTCATCGAGGCGGGCGAGGTCCAGCTCGTGGTGAACTCCCCTCGGGGACGCGGACCGCGCGCGGACGGTGACTACATCCGTTCCGCCGCGGGGGTCGCCCACATTCCGATCCTCACGACCGCCGCGGCCGCGTTGGCCGCGGCGCGGGGCATGACCGAGTGGTCGTCGCGCGAGCTCGTCGTGCGCAACCTGCAGGAGATCCATGCGCCGTAGTCGACGTCGTCCGTCCCGGAACGCCGTGTCCCGGGTGGACCTGTCGACCGCCGTGGGTTCGGTGACGTTGCCGTCGCCGGTCATGAACGCGTCGGGCACCGCCGGTCACGCCGACGAACTCGGCGCCTACGTGGACCTCCCCGCGCTGGGCGCCTTCGTCGTCAAGTCGCTGTGCGTGGACCCCTGGGAGGGGAATCCCGCGCCGCGGGTCCACATGACCGCGGGCGGCATGATCAACAGCGTCGGACTGCAGGGGCCGGGGATCGCCAACTGGGTGGCCACCGATCTGCCGCGTCTGCGCGCCGCGGGCGTCCGTCGCATCGTGGTGAGCATCTGGGGAACCTCGGTCTCGGCGTTCGCCGAAGCGGCGGCGCGCCTCGCCGACGCCCCCGACGTGGTCGTCGCCCTCGAGGTGAACCTGTCGTGCCCGAACACCGAGTCGGGCCGGGAACTGTTCGCCCACGACCCCGATGTCGCCGCGGAGGTGGTCGCCCGATGTGTCGAGGAGGCCGGTCGCCCCGTATGGGCGAAACTGAGCGCGAACACCGACCGTCTCGTCGCAGTGGCACACCGCGTCGCATCCGCCGGTGCCGAGGCGGTGACCCTCATCAACACCCTGTTCGGCATGGTCATCGACCCCGACACGCGCCGACCGGTGCTCTCGGGTGGTGTGTCCGGTCCGGGGATCCACCCGGTGGCCGTGCGTGCGGTGTACGACGTCCACGCGGCTCATCCCGAGCTTCCCATCGTCGGAGTCGGCGGTGTCTCGACCGGTGAGGACGCGGTCGAGCTCATGCTCGCCGGGGCGAGCGCCGTCCAGGTCGGCACCGCCGTGTTCGCCGATCCGAGGGTCCTCAACCGGGTCGCCCGTGAACTGGAAGAATGGTGCGCGGCCCACGGCGTCGCCACCGTCGGTGAACTCATCGGAGGAGCCCATGAAACGAGAATGCCATGACGTCGCATGACCCTGGCCGTGTTCCCGAGAGCGTCCGCGAACGACTCGTCCTGCCCCTCGACGTCGACGACCTGGTGTCCGCGACCCGGTTGGTGCGTTCGCTCGGCGGCCACTTCGGGGTCGTCAAGATCGGCCTCGAGCTCTACAGCGCCGCCGGTCCCGACGCGATCTCCACCTTCGTCGATCAGGGGTTCGAGGTGTTCGCGGACCTCAAGCTCTGTGACATACCCACCACGGTCAACCACGCCGCACGGGTGATGGGCGCACTGGGTGCGAGCTACCTCACCGTGCACGCCTTCGGCGGCGACGACATGGTGCGTGCCGGGGTCGAGGGCTTCGACGAAGGCGCGGACGCGGTCGGGTCGACCGGGTCGAAGGTGCTGGCGGTGACCGTGCTGACCAGCGACGGCACCGCCCCGGAGCACATCCTCGGCAAGCGGGTGAAGGTGGCCCTCGCGGCCGGCGCAGGCGGGATCGTGTGTGCCGGAGTCGACGTCGCCGAGGCGCGCCAGTACGGACCCCGCCTGACGATCGCGGTGCCGGGAATCCGACCGCACGGATCCGCGGCCGACGACCAGGCGCGTCGGGTGACACCGACCCAGGCCGTCGAAGCCGGTGCCGACCTGCTGGTCGTCGGTCGTCCGGTGACCGCTGCGGCGGACCCGGTCGCGGCCGCGGCCCGGTTGGCCGCCGAGGTCGAGGCAGCCATGTGAACGTGCTCCGGCGCTGGGTCCATGCCGGTCCGCTCGGCAAGGTGCTGTTGCACCCGGCGATACGACCCGTGCTCGCCGGTGTGGTCGCGCTGCGGTTCGTGCCGGCGGCGTGGCAGGTCACCGAGCCGTTCCGCTTCCTCTTCGCCGCGCTGGGCGGTCAGGGTGAACGCGCGTACCGCTTGCGCGGCTCGAATCGTCCGGTGGTGGTGCGTCACGGCTTCGGTTCGCTCGCGGTCATGTGGGAGATCTTTGCGCGCGGCTGCTACGAGGTGCCCGCCGACCTGATCGATCGGCTGCCCGCGGCTCCCCGGATCTTCGACGTCGGGGCGAACGTGGGCGCGTACAGCGCGTTCGCGCTGGGACGTTGGCCCGAGGCGACGATCGTCGCGATCGAAGCCGATCCCGACAACGTCGCCGCGCTGGAACGCTTCGCGGCGTTGGATGGTTCGGGACGCGTGGAGGTGATCGCAGCCGCGGCCACGATCGCAGACGGCCCGGTGCGTTTCGTGACCGGGCTGGGCGCCGGGTCGATGCTGGTCGACGAGGTCGACGCCGGGACCCGGGTCGGTGGTGGCACCGAGGTCGACGGAGTCGACCTGTTGGCGCTGCTCGGCGAGGCCGATCTGATGAAGCTCGACATCGAGCGGGGTGAGTGGCCGATCCTCGCGGACCCGCGCCTGGCCATGGGCGGACCGCTCGTGCTCGTCATGGAGTACCACCGTCGCCACGTCGACGACACCGGGGCGCTCGACGAGGCGAGACGACTGCTCACCGGTGCCGGGTTCGAGGTGAGCCACGTGAGGCCGAACCACTGGGGGCACGGCACGCTGTGGGCGGCGAGGGGCTGAACCGGCGTTTCGCGGAATCGCCCGCATTCGTGTCCGGTGTGGGTTATTCTCCTGCCATGCCACAGCCGCCCAGCCTCACACCGGAGCAGCGTGCCGAGAACCTGGCGAAGGCCGCCCGGGTTCGCCGTGAGCGCGCGGAGCTCAAGGACAAGCTCAAGATGGGGCTGGTGACCTTGCCCGACCTGTTGGACCAGGCGGGGTCCGACGACGTGGTGGGCAAGATGAAGCTGATGGCCGTGCTCGAGTCACTTCCGGGCGTGGGCAAGGTGAAGGCCCGCCGGACGATGGAGGAGATCGGGATCTCCGAGACCCGCCGCATGAAGGGGGTGGGTGCGCAGCAACGGGCCAAGTTGCTCGAGGCGTTCCCGCCCCGCAGTTGACGGCCTCGATCGGGTATGTGATCTTCTGATCGTCGTGATCTCGGGCGCAGGTGGCGTGGGCAAGGGGACCGTCGCGCGCGCCCTGGTGGCCGACGATCCGTCGTTGTGGTTGAGTCGTTCGTGGACGACCCGTGCCCGGCGCGACGGCGAAGCGGCCGACGCGTACCGGTTCGTGACCGACGACGCGTTCGACGCCGAGATCGACCGGGGCGGTTTCCTCGAATGGGCCGAGTTCCAGGGACATCGTTACGGCACGCCGTGGCCGGATGCGCCCGACGGCGTCGACGTGGTGCTCGAGATCGAGACCCAGGGTGCGGCGCAGATCCATGCGAAGGACCCCGATGCGCTCCTGCTGTTCCTGCTGCCGCCTTCGTTCGCGGAGCTCCGGCGACGGCTGGTCGACCGCGGTGACCGCGCGGACCGGGTCGAGGCGCGCCTGGCGATCGCCGAGGCCGAACGGGCCGAGGCGGCGCGTCTGGGAGCGGTGGAGGTGGTCAACGACGATCTCGCCACGTGCGTGCGGGCCGTACGCGGCCTGATCGATTCCCACCGTCGAACCTGACGGACGCGGGCCTGCGATCCTGCTCGGAGGCCGTCCGAGCTGCTAGCATGGTCGGCCGCGCTGGATCAGCGCGCGCATTCCGACTTCGTTTCCGAGAGCAGAGCACCGATGGCCTGGCAGCACGACACGATGATGAACCCGCCGATCGAGGATCTTCTCGAGCGGGCCGGTTCGAAGTTCCGCCTGGTGACGTTCGGTTCGATGCGTGCTCGTCAGATCAACAGCTATTTCGGTGAACTGGGTACCGCCGAGGTCGGGCTGGTGCCGCCTCAGGTCACCACGCAGGCCCGGAAGCCACTGTCGGTCGCGTTCGAGGAGATCGCGCTCGACAAGATCGAATGGGTGTCGGCCGAAGAACTCGCAGCGGAGGCCCAGGCCGAAGCCGACGCGGCCGCGGCGGCCGCCGAGGCCGAAGCCGGTGCGGACGACACCGGGTCCGAGTAGCCCTTCCGGCTTCCGGGAAAGCCCGTGAATCTGCGCGGACGGCACGTCGTCCTGGGTGTGACCGGCGGGATCGCCGCCTACAAGGCCGTCGAGGTGTGTCGGCGTCTGATCGATGACGGCGCCTACGTCTCGCCGATCCTCACCCACACCGCCACGGCATTCATCGGCGCGGCCACGTTCTCCGCGTTGGCCTCCGAGCCGGCCCGGACCGAACTGGTGGGCGGTCCGGAGGTGAGTCCCCACACCCAGTTGGCGAAGTCCGCCGATCTCGTGCTCGTCGCGCCGGCCACGGCCCACCTGTTGAGCGCGTACGCGACGGGGTCGTCGTCCGACCTGCTCACCGCGACCCTGCTGGCGACGCGCGCTCCGGTCATCGTGTGCCCCGCGATGCACACCGAGATGTGGGAACACGCGGCCGTCCAGGCCAACGTCGACACGTTGCAACAGCGGGGAACGATCGTGGTGCCTCCGGCGGTCGGTCCGCTCGCCGGCGGTGACTCCGGGCCGGGTCGTCTGGCCGACGTCGGCGACATCCTCGCCGCCGTGGGCGGCGGTGTCGCCGCTGGCCCCGAGCGCGATCTGGTGGGCCGGCGGGTGGGGGTCACCGCGGGGGGGGCCCGGGAGCCGATCGACCCGGTGCGCTACCTCGGCAACCGGTCCAGCGGCAAGCAGGGACACGCGTTGGCCGAGGAGGCCGCCGCTCGCGGCGCCGACGTGGTGCTGGTGACCACGGTCGAGCGCCCCGCGGCGCACGGCGTCGCGGTGCACCGCGTCGAGACGGCCGCGCAGATGCACGACGTCGTCATGGTCGAGGCGCCGAGCGCCGACGTGGTGATCATGGCCGCCGCCGTGGCCGACTTCCGTCCCGTGAAGGTCGCGCCCACCAAGATCAAGAAGGAGTCGGGGCCACCCACGCTCACGCTCGAGCCCACGACCGACATCCTGCGCGCCCTGATGGGGGCCCGTCGGCCGGGCCAGACGGTCGTCGGCTTCGCCGCGGAGACCGACGACGTGCTCGATCACGCTGCGGCGAAGCTCGCCGACAAGGGCGTCGACCTGATCGTCGCGAACGACGTGTCGGCGCCGTCGGTCGGATTCGCGCACGACACCAACGAGGTCGTGATCCTCACCGCCACCGGCGAGCGGACCGACGTGCCACTCGCCGACAAGCGTCAGGTCGCGGCCGCGGTGTTCGATGCCGTCGTGCGCGTCCGCCGGTCGGTAACGTCCGACCCGTAGCGCCACCGGTGCTTCGGTCGTCCACCGCCGTTCTCATCCGTTCTTCCCAACCGTCCTACCCAGGCAGAGGAGTCAGTCAGTGACCAATTGGACCTTCACCTCCGAGTCCGTGACCGAGGGCCACCCCGACAAGGTGGCCGACCAGATCTCGGACTCGATCCTGGACGCCATCCTCGAACAGGATCCGATGGCCCGGGTCGCGTGTGAGACGTTGGTGACCACGGGGCTCGCGCTGGTCGCGGGGGAGATCACCACTTCTGCCTACGTCGAGATCCCGCACGTGGTGCGCGAGACGATCAAGGCGATCGGCTACGACCGTGAATCGGTCGGCTACGACGGCAACACCTGCGGGGTGATCACCTCGATCGACCCGCAGTCGCCCGACATCG
>CAZQSU010000119.1:6064-8066 GCA_964595905.1 uncultured Iamiaceae bacterium | reverse complement strand
ACCCGTAGATCGAGCCGGTCGACACGCCGTAGGCGATCATGATCAACGGCAGGGTGACCAGGCCGGAGGCCTGCTGGGCAGCCGCGGTGGACTTGACGCGTGCGGAGAGGCGCAACACCAGCGACAGCGTCAACGCCACGAACGGCGGCACCACCCAGAGCATCAGGATCCACCACTGGTTGGTCGGGAAGAACCAGCCACCCGATCCCGGGCCGACGATCAGGTTCACGATCAACGAGTACGCCCCGAAGCCGACGATCGTGGTGAAGTAGCCGGGCACGATGCTGGCGATCAGTTTGCCCAGGTAGATCTCGTGCACCGAAGCGGGGGAGTGGGCGAGGAACTCGCCGGTGCCCCGTTCCCGTTCGCCCACGATCGTCGACGCGCCCACCGCGGTCGAGATCGTCAACGGCACCACCACCGCGACGGGGGCGAGCAGGTACACCGCGATCGCATACGCGGCCCGCGCCTGGTCGGTGGAGCCCTTGACCGAGTCCTGCGCGGCCTGGGGCAGGATCTTGATCGTCTCGGAGATCTGCTGGACGGCGTCGACGTTGCTGATCCGCGTGATCGCGAACAGCAGCACGAGGGGGATGAAGATGAAGAAGATGCTCCCCAGGATCATCATCGGCACCCAGAAGTCCTTGGCCTCGACGAGCTGGCGGAGTTCGGTGCGCGCGATCGACCAGGTGCGACCCCGTTCGATCTCCAACTTCTGCGGTTGACCGGCGGGACGGGTCATGGCTGGACCGGCTCCTCGCTCGCGAACGCTTCCTCCCGCACATGATCCGGATCAGCGCGTCGCGACGGTGGGGGAGGCGGCGGTGGCACGCGGTTGCCGACCGTGGCGCCCCGGGGCTGCAGGCGCCTGCCACCGTCCTCGGCGCGCGTGCCGTGGCCGGCGTGGCGTCGACGGATCGCGAAGTACAGGTCCTCGAGCGAGGGGATGCGCGGCTCGACCCGGGTCAGGCGGATCCCGTCCGCGACGAGCGCCGCGACCAGATCGGCGAGGATCGCCGGATCGGTCAACGACACGTCGACGCCGGTGCGGGGCAGACGGGTCACCTCGTCGCCTCCGCCGTCGAACCCGGCCAGCTCGTCCATGCCGGTGCCCACGACCTCGACCCGGCCCACGCCGGGGAACCCGTCGAGGTCGGCCAGCCGTTCGGGGTTCTCCGCGTCGAGGCGGACGACCGGGTCGGGCCAGAACGACGCGATCAGTTGCTCGGGTGGCCCGGCGGCCAACGCGTGACCCGATTCGAGCACGACGACCTGCTCGGCGAGCCCTTCGGCCTCGAGCAGCAGGTGGGTGCACATGATCACCGTCACGCCACCGTGGGTCATGTCGTGGATCATCTCGAGCACCGCGTGGCTCGATTCGGGATCGAGACCCGAGGTGGGTTCGTCGAAGAGCAGCAGATCGGGCTCGTGCAGCACCGATCGGGCGAGGGCGAGCCGGGTCTTCATCCCGGTCGAGTACGACCCGACCTGGTCGTCCAGTGCTCCCTCGATGCCGAAACGGTGGGCGGCGGCATGGATGCGGTCGTCGACCTCGGATGACCGGCCGAGCCCGTACAGCTCGGCCGCGTAGCCGAGGTTCGCCCGGCCGCTGAGGCGGTCGTACAGCGCCGGCTTGGCCGACACCACACCGCACCGTCGCCGGACGGTCTCGCCGTCGGTCCGGGGGTCGAGCCCGAACACCCGGACCTCTCCCGACTGCGCCTCGATGGCACCGGTGATGACCCGGGTGGCCGTGGTCTTGCCGGCACCGTTCGGGCCGAGCAGCACGGTGATCGAACCGGCGGGCACCGACAGGTCGAGATCGACCAGGGCCGGGTTCTCGCCGAAGCTCCTCTCCACGCCGCGCAGCTCGACCGCGAGCGCACGGTCCTGGATGGGCGGTTGCTGCTCACTGGTCGTCATCTGGTTCTCCATCGGCATCGCGGACCCATTCTGTACCGTGTCTCCTCACTCCCGTGTCCCCCGGTTCCCGTGTCCCACG
>CAZQSU010000119.1:0-5964 GCA_964595905.1 uncultured Iamiaceae bacterium | reverse complement strand
CCCCGGTTCCCGTGTCCCACGCCGGGCATCCACGGTCGGGCGGTGCGACCGGGCTAGGGTCGTACAGATGTTCGTGTTGGGAATCGATCCGGGCGTCTCGCGCTGCGGCTACGCGTGCATCCAGAAGGTCGCCTCGGGCGCCCGTGCGGTGGCCATCGGCGTGATCCGGACCTCGCCGGACGACGAACTTCCCCGTCGACTCGCGGAGCTCCAGCGCGAGCTGCGATCGCTCTTCGACGACTTCGAACCCGACGCGCTGGCGATCGAGCGGGTCCTGTTCCAGAACAACGCCCGCACGGCCATGTCGGTGGGCCAGGCGAGCGGCCTCGCCATGGCCGAGGCCGCGGTGCGCGACATCGAGGTGGCGCAGTATTCGCCGAACGAGGCCAAGCTCGCCGTCGCCGGCCACGGGGGAGCCGACAAGGTCCAGATGCAGCAGATGGTCAAGACGCTGCTCGGGCTCGAGGTCGTCCCCAGACCTGCCGACGCCGCCGATGCTGCCGCGTTGGCGCTGTGCCATCTCGCTCATCTGGGTCTGCGACGCTCCCTGTCACGCCGGGGGGCCGTCGCCGGAGCGCGCTCGTGATCGGCTCACTGCGGGGGCGTCTGGTCGACCGCGACACGACCGGTGAGGTCCTGATCGAGGTCGCCGGAACGGGCATCGGCTACCGGGCCTTGCTCGGGCCGGCCGCGGCGTTCGAACTCGGCGACATCGGCGACGAGGTGTTCGTCTGGGTCCACCACCACATCCGCGACGACACCCAGAGCCTCTACGGGTTCGTCGACCGTGCCCAGCGTGACACGTTCGAGACCCTGCTGGGCGCACACGGGGTGGGGCCGGCGCTCGCGTTGGCGATCCTTTCGGTGCACGCGCCGGCGGCACTCGCCCGCATCGTGGCCGACGACGACACCGCCGGGCTGTGCCTGGTACCGGGCGTGGGCAAGAAGACGGCGGCTCGGCTGCTGATCGAGTTGAAGTCCCGGTTGCTCCCCGCTGACGAAGTCACCGGTGCGACCGCTGAGGGAAGCGGCACGGGGATGCTCACCGACGTGCACGCCGCACTCGAAGGGCTCGGCTACCGGGGCGAGGAGATCAGCGGCGTCCTGGCGACCGAGACGGTCCGCGACGCCCCCGATGTCGCCGAGGCACTTCGCCGCGCCCTGCGCGAACTCGGTCAGGCCCGATAGGAGCGCCGACGGTGGCACGCGAGGAGATCATCAGCGCCGAGGCCCGCGACGACGAGGTCGCCGACGAGGTGACCCTGCGACCGCGGCATCTCGACGAGTTCGTCGGCCAGTCCGAACTCAAGGAACACCTGGGCATCGTGTTGGAGGCGGCCCGGCGGCGGGGAAGCCCGGCGGACCATCTGCTGTTCGCGGGTCCGCCCGGACTGGGCAAGACCACCCTGGCGGGGATCGTCGCCACCGAGATGGACGCGGCCCTGCACGTCACGTCCGGCCCGGCACTGGAGCGCGGCGGTGACCTCGCGTCGATCCTGAGCCAGCTCGAGCGTGGCGACGTGTTGTTCATCGACGAGATCCACCGGCTCTCCCGGGCCGTGGAAGAGGTGCTCTACCCGGCGATGGAGGACTTCCAGCTCGACATCGTGCTGGGCAAGGGGCCCGCCGCGCGCTCGATCCGGCTCGAGGTCCCGCCGTTCACCCTGGTGGGAGCCACCACCCGCACCGGGCTGATCACCGGCCCGCTGCGCGACCGTTTCGGGCTCGTCGCGCGCCTCGACTTCTACGCCGTCGACGACCTCGAGGCGATCGTCAGGCGCGCCGCCGACATCGTCGGGGTACCGGTCGAGGCCGCGGGCGCCACCGAGATCGCCAGGCGCTCCCGGGGCACGCCGCGCATCGCGAACCGTCTGCTCCGCAGGGTCCAGGACTACGCGGAGGTGCGGGCCTCCGGAGTCGTCGACCGCGACGCGGCCCGTGCCGGCCTCAAGCTCTTCGGGATCGACGAGATGGGTCTCGACAAGGTCGACCGGGCGATCCTCGATGCACTGTGCAACCGGTTCGGCGGCGGACCGGTCGGCCTGTCGACCCTCGCCATCAGCGTCGCCGAACCCGGCGAGACGGTCGAGGACGTCTACGAGCCGTTCCTCATCCAGCAGGGACTGCTGATGCGGACCCCGCGGGGCCGCGTGCCGACCCCTGCGGCGTGGGCCCACCTCGGCCTCGAGGCGCCCGCTGGTCGCCCCGCCCCCGACGCGCTCTTCGACTGACCCGCGTCGATCGAGTCGTGCAGATCCGAGTTCTCCGCCGTCCGCCCGGTGTCGCCCGCGTCCGCCACCGCCCACTAACGTCGTCTGCCGTGCCGCACACCGGACGACTCGCCACGGGCCGCGCCCGTGAGGCGGTCGGGAAGGTGCGCGCGGCTTCACGATCGACCGGTCTGACCAGAGGAACTCGATGAAGAAGAAGGGACTGGGAGCCCTTGCCGTCTGGATGGTGTTGCTCATCGTCGGCCTCGCCTGCACGTTCGGGTTCGGCTGGAGCCCGGTCCTCGGCCTCGATCTGCAGGGTGGCCTGTCGGCCACGTTGATCCCGAAGGAGGGGACCAAGACCACCAACGACGCGGTCACCGAGGCGGCGAACATCATCCGCAACCGGGTCGACGGGCTCGGGATCGCCGAACCGGAGGTCGTCCGGTCGGGGCACACCGTCGTGGTGCAGCTCCCCGGTCTGAAGTCGAAGGCCGACCAGGAACGGGCCAAGAAGATCATCGGCACGACCGCCAAGTTGCAGTTCCACCAGGTGCTCGCCGATCTCGGCCCGGCCACCCCGTCGACCGCGACCACCACCCCGGGCACGACCACGCCCCGCACGACCACGCCCCGCACGACCGCCCCGGCGACGACCGCCCCGGCGACCACCGCTCCCGCGACGACGCCCGAGCCGTCGGGCACGAACGAGAACTCGATGGGGGTCACGCCTCACGGCCAGGCTGGGGTGGAACCGATCGCGTACGGTGCTCCAACGGCGACGACCGCGCCGCCCACCACGGGTGCTCCGGCCACCACCGCCTCGGGTCCGACCGCCAGCGCCGCACCCACCACCTCGGGTGCCCCGACCACGACGTTGAGCCCTGAAGACCAGCTCAAGGCCTACATGGCGGCGCATCCGGGTTCGAAGATCTACACCGGAGACGGTGGCCGCTACCTGCTGGGACCAGTGCTCTTCGACGGGACGGTCCTCTCCAGCGCCGAGGCGCAGCTGAACTCCCAGAACGGTCAGTGGGAGGTGAACGTCAAGGTCAAGGACAGCCAGAAGAAGAAGGTCAACGACGCCTTCAACGAGTGCTTCACCGGTAAGGAGACCTGCCCGCCGATTCGCAGCGGTGACGCCGGCGGTCAACGGGGCGCCATCGCCATGGTCCTCGACGGTGCCGTCATCTCTGCGCCGACCGTGAACGCCGTCGACCTGCCCAAGAACCCCAACGGGTTCGTGATCACCGGGAACTTCACCCACAAGACGGCCGATGCGCTCGCGCTGCAGCTGCGCTACGGCGCCCTGCCGGTCGAGTTCCAGCCGGCCACGCTCGAGACGGTGTCGGCGACGCTCGGGGCGAACTCGTTGCACGCCGGCATCGTCGCCGGACTGGTCGGCCTCGGCCTGGTCGCGATCTACATGCTCGTGTTCTACCGGTTGCTGGGCCTGGTCGCGATCCTGTCGCTGGCCACGTCGACGGGGTATCTGTGGGTGGTGATCTCGTATCTCGGTGACCACAACGGTTTGGCACTCACCTTGGCCGGCATCACCGGCATCATCGTGTCGGTCGGCGTCGCGGTCGACTCGAACGTGGTGTTCTACGAACATCTCCGTGAGGACATGACCAAGGGCAGAACCCTGCGTGGCACCGTGCAGTCGTCGTTCAAGGTCGCCTGGGGGACGATCGTGTCCGCCGACTTCGTCTCGTTGATCGGCGCGGTGATCCTGTACCTGCTCACGATCGGCTCGGTGCGCGGGTTCGCGTTCTATCTGGGTCTGTCGACGCTGATCGACCTGTTGGCGTCGTGGTTCTTCATGCGCCCGGTCGTGTACTGGCTCGCGAACCGCCCCTACTTCAACAGTCGTCCCGGCCTGCTCGGCGTACGCGCTCACCACAAGGGCGCCGCCACGGTCGGCGGCAGCGTCACGGAGGCGACGACATGAGCCTGCTGCGGCGCCTCTATTCCTTCGACGACGACGTCGACTTCCGGATCGGTTGGCGGGTCGCCTTCGTCATCTCCGCGATCCTGCTGGTGCTCGGCGGTTTCAGCCTCGGATTCCGAGGCCTGGAGCTGGGTATCGACTTCCGGGGCGGCACGGCGTGGCAGTTCCCGGCTGCGGGCACCAGCACCGACACGGTCCGGAGTGCGCTGGAGTCCGTGGGCGCGGGCGACGCCCGGATCCAGACCCTGAACCAGGGCGCCGATGCCACGATCCGGGTCGAGGTCGGCACCGACGTCGCGGCACCCAAGGCCGTTGCGGCGATGGCGAAGGCGACGGGCAAGTCAGCGAGTGTCATCTCGGCGAACCAGAGCGAGGTCGGCCCGTCCTGGGGGGCGAACGTGTCGCGGAGCGCCCTGCGCGCGCTCGTGGTGTTCTTCATCGCCATCGCGTTGTACATCTCGTGGCAACTCGAATGGCGCATGGCGGTGAGTGCCATCATCGCCGTGCTCCACGACGTGTTCCTGTCGGTCGCGGTGTACGCGATCTTCCGCTTCGAGGTCACGCCGGGGACCGTCATCGCGTTCCTGACGATCCTCGGATACTCGTTGTACGATACGATCGTCGTGTACGACAAGGTCAAGGACAACGAGGGTCGCCTGACCCTGCAAGGCGACATGACCTACACCGACATGATGAACCTGTCGCTGAACCAGACGTTCATGCGGTCGATCAACACCACCTTGGCAGCGGTGCTTCCGGTGGCCGCGATCCTGTTCATCGGCGCCGGCCTGATGGGTGCGGTCACGCTCGAGGAATTCGGGCTCGCTCTGTTCGTCGGTCTGATCCTCGGGGCGTATTCGTCGGTCTTCATCGCCGCACCCATCGTCTGCTGGCTCAAGGAACGCGAGCCGCGCAACACCCAGATCCGCGAGAACGTGCTCGCCCGCCGCGCCAAGACCGTCGATCCGGTGACCGATCGGCCGGCGCGTGGGCAAGCGGCCGGCGAAGACGAGACCCCCGGCGACGCCGACACGCTCGAATCGGTCGGCTCGAAGTCGCCCGCGTCGACGGCATCACCACGGCCCGTCCGTCCGACCAGTCCGTACTCCGACAAGCATCCGCCCCGGCCACGCAAGCAGGGCAAGAAGCGCTGATTCGTCAGGCGCGCCGGATCGGCGGATCGGCCCGACGCGTTGCCGTCCGGCCGTAGAATCGAGCCATGGCAACCGTCTCACGCGTGCTTCCCTGGCGGCGCTCCGTCGCGCCTCCGGTCGAGGTCGCCCCGGTCGTCACGGCGTTCGCGCAACGCCACCCCAAGGCACCGACCGACCGCATCGCCCGCGCCTATGAGGTCGCGGCGCGGGCCCACGCCGACCAGTACCGCCGATCCGGCGAGCCCTACATCAACCATCCGCTCGCGGTCGGTCGGGTCGTCGCCGATCTCGGCGTCGACGACACCACCATCGCCGCAGCGTTGCTGCACGACGTCGTGGAAGACACCGGCGTGTCGTTGGCCGACATCGAAGCCGAGTTCGGCGACGAGGTTGCCCGCATCGTCGACGGGGTCACCAAGCTCGACGGGTTGCACTTCGAATCTCGTCAGGCTCAACAGGCGGCGACCCTGCGCAAGATGCTCGTGGCGATGGCGTCGGACCTGCGGGTGTTGATCATCAAGCTCGCCGACCGCCTGCACAACATGCGCACCCTCGCCGCGCTTCCCGAGGCCAAACAGACCCGCATCGCGAACGAGACCCTCGAGATCTACGCGCCCCTCGCGCACCGCCTGGGCATGTCCGAGGTCAA
>CAZQSU010000118.1:6159-8192 GCA_964595905.1 uncultured Iamiaceae bacterium | reverse complement strand
CGTCGGTGAGCCCCGCATCGGCCCACCGCCGCGCACCCTCGGGTCGCCACCCGGCCGCCGCCCATGGGATCGGGTCCTCGAACTTCGCGCCCAGCCACACCCGCGCGAGCTCGGGTTGCACTCCCCCGTCGATCCAGCGTCGCGCGAGCTCCGGTGTGTGCACGCCCGCAGCGAGCCACTCGACCGCAGCAATCGCATTGATCCCGGCGTCACGCATGGCGCCCACCTCACTCGACGCGACACCGCACTCGATCAGGCGCTGGGCTTCAAGCGGGCTGACTCCCACGTCCATCCATGGGATGCACGCCCCGATCGGCCCGAGACGAGACGCCCAGGCTCGCGCCTTCCCCGGGCTTGCTCCGCGTGCCCGCCACGCCCCGGCATCCTCTGGATCGAACTCGGCATCACGCCAGTCGCCCACTTCGCCAGGCTCGAACCCTGCCCCGGGCCATGCAGCGGCAGTGTCGGGTTCGAGCCCGGTCGGCATCCAAACGACTGCCCCCTCGGCGGACATGTGACGCGCCCACCGTCGCAGAGTCGCGCCATCCAACCCAGCATCGATCCACGGCTGCGCGAACGCCGGGGAGATGTCATGCCACTCGGCGGCACCCGCAGGATCCACGCCCCGTTTTTCCCATTCGCGTGCCGGTTTCGGCCGCCTGAAACCGGCCCTCATCCACCTGAGCGCATCGCCTGGGGACCACCCCTCCTGCCACCACTCTCCGGCTGCCTTGGGACTCACTCGTTCATCGACCCAAAGCCGGAGGATATCGAGCGTGACCGCGACGCCATCCCGGCCGCTGCTGCCCGCAAGCCCATCCGCTGTCAACCTGATGGGCCCCGTCTCGGCCTGGAGCGTTGCGATCCGAACCCATACGGGCTCCCCCGGAGACGGAGGCGAGTGCTGTGCCATGTCCGACGAGCCGAACAGAGTGGTCGACTCGACCTCACCGGTGACCTCGGGGGCGAGATACACCGTCGTCGTATCTCCGATCACCGAGTGAACTCTCGCGAGGACGACCGAGCCGGCCTTGACCGCCGCCAAATAGTCAGCTCGCGATCTTGCCGCCCGGTCGGAAGCGCCCCGTCCACCCTGACGTTGCCGATTCTTCGGTTTCTTCGCCATCACACTCCCCGGATCGTGACAATACACAGAATCGCCGCACCTCGCGGCCGAGACGGGACCGGTCGCGCGGCATCGTGAGATCCTGACGTCACCCCGGTCCCGATCATCTCCATCCGCACGATGCGACAACAATGTCTGCCCGCCGCGCGGCATCGCTTCGGCACCGGATCGTTGTCATACCGCCTGAGTAGAACGTCGGGCAATGGCACTGCCGGATCCCCCACACCCCTCACGTGGTCACGTCGCCACCCTGCCCGGTCACTCGACATCACTGGCCCGTTCCGATCGTTCAACGTGTGAACTAGAATTGACAGATGATTGAGGTCGTCAAGAGCACGACCTTCGATCGCTGGCTTCGGAAACTCGAGGATCGACATGCCAAGGCACGCATTCAAGTTCGGATCGACCGGCTCGCCATGGGCAATCCCGGAGATGTCAGACCCGTCGGAAAGGGTGTCTCGGAACTACGGATTCACTTCGGGCCCGGCTACCGGGTGTACTACATCGCCGAAGGCAACCGCCTCATCGTGCTCCTGTGCGGCGGCGACAAATCCGGCCAGCGAGCAGACATCGACCGCGCCCACCGACTCGCCACCGAATGGAGCACACGATGACCGGCCCCACTGAGCACTTCACCAGGTATGACACCGCCGACTACCTCGACGACCTCGAACGGGCGGCTGCCTACCTGGAGGTCGCGATCGAACAAGCCAACGAAGACCCCGCGCTCATCCCGGTTGCACTTGGCACGATCGCCCGATCATGCAACATCAGCGAACTCGCCCGCCGGGTCGGAATGAGCCGCGAAGGCCTGTACAAGGCACTCTCCGAGGACGGCAACCCGAGCTTCGCGACCGTCATGAAGGTCGCGGCCACGCTCGGCCTCAGAATCAACCTCGAACCGGCG
>CAZQSU010000118.1:0-6059 GCA_964595905.1 uncultured Iamiaceae bacterium | reverse complement strand
GACCGTCATGAAGGTCGCGGCCACGCTCGGCCTCAGAATCAACCTCGAACCGGCGGCGTAACGCCGCGACCAACGGACCCGCAACGCCGTCGATCGCCCAGGCACCGGGGTGCGCTACTCAGCGCTGCGCGAATGTGGCTTTCGAAGTGAGACGTCAGACACGAAGTCGCGGGATCACCAGTCGGGAGGCTGCTCGCCGGCCCGCTCATCCGGCACTGAGCCTCCCGCCCACTCGAGCCCGAGGAACTCCACGGCGACGCAGGTGAGCGATGCCTCTCGCGAGAAGGTTGAAATCCACAGGACGAAACTCAAGCCCAAGGGCGAAGGCCTTGATTTCTGAGGGTCATCGGCCGCTCGACGTGAAATTGCACCGCTGAAATTCAAGCAGCACTTGTCTAGACTTGAATTGTGGACATCGAGATCTTCAGGAACTCGCCCACTGGTCGGCTCGTTCCCATCACCGTCGACGAAGGCGGCAGCACGGTCGAGCATGCCGCGTTCGTTCCCGATCCACTTCCTGCCGACCTGGAGCTGTCGCCCAAGACCTGGGGCGCGGCGATCGACGCGGCGCATCACCTCGGACGGCTCGATGCCCTGGCAAAGGAACTCCTGCCGAACCCGATACTGATCGCTCGTCCGACCATCCGCCGCGAAGCGGTGAGCACCTCGGCACTCGAAGGCACGTTCGCCCCAGCAGCCGACGTGCTCAGCTCCGACATCGATGCGACCATTCCCCGAAGCGCGGCGATGGTCGAGATCCTCAACTTCATCGACACCACCGAACACGGGATCGATCGCATCGCCACCCTTCCCATCGGCCGGCGGCTCGCCTGTGAACTCCAAGGCCTTCTCGTCGCCGGCACTCCCAGCGACGACTGGCAAGCCGGCAACGTACGCAGCACCCAGGTCTTCATCGGCCCCTACCGCGGGTGCAGCATCAGCGAGGCGCGTTACGTCCCACCACCGCCTGGCCCCGAGCTCGACGAAGGACTGCGCGCCTGGGAACAGTGGATCCACACGGAATCCGACATCCACCCGGTCATACGCGTGGCCGCAGCGCACTATCAGTTCGAAGCTCTGCACCCCTTCACCGACGGCAACGGCAGGATCGGCCGCCTCCTGGCGATCCTGCAACTCATCGACTACGGGCTCCTCAGCGCACCGCTCATCAACCTCTCCCCGTACTTCGAGGCACAATCGGACCGGTACCGCCACCGACTTCGAGAAGTCAGCACGACCGGCGCCATGAACGAATGGGTGACCTATTTCTGCGAAGCGCTCACCGCCCAGGCCCAGCACGCCGAGGCGCGCATCCACGCCCTCCTCGACTGGCGCGACCAGGCACTGGAACGCATCAGAAGCCGACGGATGAGCGGCACCGCCGTCGCCGTCACCGAACGACTCATCGAGTACCCGTCGATCACCGTCAAGCACGTCGCCGCGGCACACGGTGTCAGCAAGCAGGCCGCCAACGTCGCCGTCGCCCGGCTCGTCGACGCAGGCATCCTCAGCGAAGTCACCGGCCGCAACTACAGCCGGGTGTTCCAAGCGCCCGACGTGCTCGAAATCCTCTTCCGACCCGGCCCGACACCGTAAGAGCTGCCGGGCTCTCCGAAACATCGACTCGCCCGGCTCGTCCCGGCCCCACAACCGGCTCCAGCGACCCCGACCCGAGGATGCGCACCCGTCGCCGCCGGCCCGACGCATCGTGCAACCGGCATCGGCACACGGTCGCGGCGGTCCGGCCTCCCGAACACTTCGTGCGGGGCATACCCGCGACGCCCGCCGGGCCGCCCCGAACCCGATGTCACACGTCATCGGTACTCTCGTCGCCATCCATGACCACCGATCGACGAACAACCGGAAAGCGGCACTTCCTCAAGCCCGGTCACCCCGTCGCGACCGTCTTCATGGACGAGACCGGCTCGGTGTCCGCCGACCGTTACTTCGCCATCGGGTGCCTCAAGCTCCCCGACCCCTCGGTCGTCCTCCGGGAGATCCAACGACTCCGCGACCGGCACAATCGGCACAACGAGGTCAAGTTCACCAAGGTCACCAAACAGAAGCTCGACTTCTACCGTCGGTTCGTCGACTGCGTCCTCGCCGACCCTTCGGCAAAGTTCTTCTGCTTCATCGCCGATCGCGCCGGTGACGACCCGGTCACCCGGTTCGGGACTCAGTGGGACGCGTACGCGAAGCTCGCCGAACAACTGGTCCACGGAGTCACTGCGCCCGACGAACTCCTCACGATCCTCGCCGACAACTACTCAACGCCGCAGGATGTGCTGTTCGAACCCACCCTGCGACGCTCGGTGAATCGCCGCATGCACAGGTTGACCGTCACCTCGGTCGTCCGCCTTGATTCGCGGACCTCCGATGGTCTCCAGCTGGTCGACCTCCTCACTTCTGCCATCGCTTTCGAATTCCGTGCGGCGAACGGACTGGCCGGCTCGTATCTCAAGACTGAACTCTCGAATCACCTACGCGACGTACTCGGAGCGGATTCCTGCCTCGACGGATTCCGATCATCACGACATTCGATTGCGATCTACAACCACGGCTCATGGCGACCCTGAGAATCTCCGCGTGCAAACCCGGCACGACTCGCGTACACTGAAGGCATCGGGCGTGGACCCTCCGAGGTCTTCAGCTCGGCTCGCGGATCAGCTCATCCTTCGGGATGGGCTGATCCCTTTCGCGTTCGACCGGCGATCTCGATACGCCTGCACGACGGGGAGGGCTTCAGGTTCAGGGGCCACGAAGGGGTGAGCCACTGCGCCAGCGGTCATCTCGTCCTCAGGAACACCCCAACACCGGCGCACCTAGCGTGTGGCCATGCGAGCCCGCATCGTTGCAGCCCCATGACCGGCCCGGCCGGCGACCCGCCGATCCAGGCGGGTGACGTCGGAACCGTGGTGCAACTCAGCCCGTGCGTCGGCGGGCTCGTGACCACCTGGACGAGCGACGACGAGCCCCGGATCTGGTCGACCCCCGACGCCGACACCCTCCGCCTCGCCCAAGGTCGAGGCCACCTGACGCGCACGGTGCGCGAAGAGGGGCGCTTCCGCGAGGTCGGCACGCTCGTCGAAGCCCGCTCGACCCTCATCCTGACCGAACGCTTCGCTCACCGCGGCGCGGAGGACCAACCCGCCCTCGACGCGCAGACCATCCGTCTCGAACCACCCGGCGAACCCACCGCGTCGACGATCGACGACCTCACCGGCCTGCTCGCCCAGGCGATCGCCACGTGCACCAGCACCGGCGAGTTCCTCGTCGTCGAACGCAGCGGCTGGGACGCGCCAGGTGAGCCCTACTGCCTGTTCGTCACCGTCGACGAGCCCGACGGTCCGGTCAACGTGATCGAGACCCTGCCCCAACCACTCGGATCCCAGATCTGGGAGCCGCACCTGCGCCCCGACGCGGCCACCGCAAACCTGAGCGCCCCCGCTAGCCCCGAGACCACCGACGTGATCCCGCTGATCATGCTCGACGCGATCCTCCGCTGGAAGCTGAGCCCCTGGCACCTCGCCCTGACCTTCGGCCAGCGATGAGGCGGGCCGGCGGACCACGCCCGCTGGTAGTGCGTGTCGCCCCAGCCATCGACGTCGAGCGCGACGCACGGGGGTCACCGACCTCGCCGACCGGCTCGTCCCCACCATGACCGGACTCACCGCACTCCCGACGCCCTTGGAAGGGCCGAGATCCTGATGTGGCCGGCCGTCAGCCGACTGCCGCCGGCGGGCCGTCTACGTCGTCAGCGAATACCGGCTCGAGGTCAAGAATCCGCGGTCTGAACACTCGGTGAAGGACGGTCAGCTTCTCGAACAGCCACGCGATGTGGTCGGGCCACTGGTCTCGGTCGTCGATAACGGCATCTCGACGCAGATAGACCTTGCACGAGGCCTTGTCGGGCGAATCCTCCCAGATGAGTGGCTCCCCAACTTCCGCCTCGATCGCTTCGCGGTCGTTCTCCAGCGCGCGGAAATATCCTTTCGCAAGGTGCCGATCGCCGATGTACACCTGGGCTCGGACTTCACCCGAGTCATAGGAGCTGGTCTGCGTGTTGTAGGACGAGACGACGGCGCTGATGCCGAATCCCGTTCTGCCGATCGGCATGTTCATCCAGTTGCGTGGTCCGGCCTTCCCGGGCTTCAGTTCGGCGCCTTCCTGATCCCTGACGTATTCGACGAAGTCGTGCCAGAAAGCCAGTTGCAGCGCCTGGGTGTGGGACAGGTCGCCGGCCCCGCCCGGCATTGTTCGACCCCCGCTCTTGACCCAGTCGTTCGGCTTCGCGATGACGTTGAACCTGGGGGCGACCGCGGAGTCACCGATCTTCCATGCCTCGATCTCGATTCCGAAGAAGCGGATGTCTTCGTCGGTGATGTTGTTGAACCAGTCGACAGTGGCCCGGTGCTCGTCGGTGAAACGGGTGGCGATCCACACGACGGTGACGACGTCGAGGCCGGCTGCATAGGTGAGGATCTGGCTGAGGTGGCTGTGGTCGGTCTTCTCGAGCTGGTTCTCGACGACCACCCAAGTGTCGTCGGCGATGTCCTTGCACAGGATGTCGGCACGATAGGGACCGACATCCTTCTCCACGCTGTCGAGTTCGAGTTCGAGCCCCAGCGTTGATCCAAGGAGCTCGAGATTCTCCGGTTGCGCCAGCCAGGGCGTGAAGTCAGTGGCCTCGTTCAACCAGATGTCCCGTGGCCGCACCTGCTCCAGTCTTCCCAGATCACTCACCAGCACATCGTCCTCCTCATCAGGTGCACCAGGCCCGAGGACCCTACCAATTGGTTTGTACAGGCAGCCCCCGAGCACGCTGCCCGGGGGCAGTGACACAATGCGGCGACGTCCGGTCAGATTTGTAAAATTCTTATGTCGATTCGATGGAGAAGTCGAGAGATCGACGGCGCCTGTCCTCGCTTCTCCCAAGCGGTCTCCGACCAGATGAGATTAGGACAAGAGACTTCCAACACGACACGCACCGACTTCGGAAAGAGCCATTCCCCCCTTTGGGCCCCTGCCTCGTCCGGTCACGACCGGTAGGTTCTCAGGCGCGGGCGCAGACATGCTGCCGGTAGTTCGACCCCGTCACGAGGGACCGCCGTTCTGGAGAAGATCATCTACATCCTGACCGGTGCCGACGGCAACCGGCTGCTCGCCTCGGTCGACGAATTGACCACGGCCGGGGCCACCACGTTCCAGATCAACGTCGTCGACGACGCCGTCGCACCGGCCGACCACTTACGCATCGTGCATCAGACCCCGGCGCCGAACGCGTTCGTGTCGCTCTGGCTGCCCACCGGCCACCTCACCACCCGGGAACCGGTCGACCTGGCGGTCCGCGCGGCCGCGGGCAACGTGGCGCACCTCGCCGCCTACCTGGTCACCGAATCGTGCCCGCTCACCGCCAGCGACCCCGGCCACACCGTGCCCCCCGGCACCCGCACCCCCGGATTCGCGCAGATGGCCCTGCTGCGCCGACCGGCCCACCAGACGCGTGACGAGTTCCTCGCCGCGTGGCTCGACCGCCACACCCAGGTCGCGATCGAAACCCAGAGCACCTTCAGCTACACCCAGCACATCACCGTGCGGCCCCTCGTCGTCGCCGGTGGCGTCGCACCCGACCCACCGCTCGACGCCATCGACGGGATCGTCGAAGAGTGCTTCCCCGCCGCGGCGATGACCGACCCGTACGTGTTCTTCGACGCGGACGGTGACGACGAACGCCTGAGAAATCACACCTCCCGCATGGTGACCAGCACGTCGGTCTTCCTCGACTACGACCGCCTCGATGTGATCCCCACCAGCCGCTATCGCTTCGGTTGAGCCCACCGGTGCCGGCCCCGCCGCCCGGCACCGCGAGGTCGCATCTGGCACACGATCCGAGTCACGAAGACTGCTCGCGGAATCTCAACTCAGGCAATTCGAGCTGTCCTTCGACAGGTCGGCAGGTCCGAGACCACCGTCGCCTCGACGATCGAGCGATCGACCCGCACGTAACTGTGCGCGATCCGGTTCCGCACGCTTGCGATCGTCGGCCAACTCGACCCGAA
>CAZQSU010000117.1:0-8230 GCA_964595905.1 uncultured Iamiaceae bacterium | reverse complement strand
GTGTACGCCTGGTCAGAGGTGCTCGACAAGGCCGAGACCGCCGCCCCGGGAGTCGGTGCGCTGCGGCTGCGCCTGGTCGCCACCTCGGGGCGCGACGAGTCGATGACCCTGCGGGGCGACGACGGCAAGTACGCCGACGGCGTGCTGTTGGACCTGGATCTGTGGGCCTTCTGCCCACGGTGAGCCACGAGCATGTCCCAGGTACCGATCGTCGACGTCTCCGCGCTGGTTGACCCCGGAGCCGACCCGGCCGCCGTCGAGGCCTGCGCCCGGGCGATCGACGCCGCGTGCCGTGACGTCGGCTTCTTCCTGATCGTCGGCCACGCGATCGCACCGGGGAGTCTGGACCGCCTGGAAGCCCTCGCCCGGCAGTTCTTCGCCCGGCCCGACGCCGACAAGGCGGCGGTCGCGATGGAACGGGGCGGCACGGCGTGGCGGGGCTGGTTCGCCGAGGGCGCCGAGCTGACCTCGGGCCGTCCCGACCACAAAGAAGGCATCTACTTCGGGTCCGAACTCACCGCGGACGACCCCCGGGTCCGCGCCGGGGTGCCGTTGCACGGCGCCAACCTCTTCCCCGCCGAGCCCGCGGGCCTGCGTGGCGCGGTGCTGACGTGGATCGACGAGATGACCACGCTCGGCCAGGACGTGCTCCGGGGAGTGTCCCTCGGGCTCGGGCTGCCGGCCGACTGGATCACCACCCACCTCACCGCGGACCCGACCGTGTTGTTCCGGATCTTCCGGTATCCCGCCGTCGCCGACGTCCCCCGTGGTTGGGGCGTGGCCGAGCACACCGACTACGGCCTGATCACCCTGCTCGCCCACGACGGGACCAGCGGCCTGCAGGTGCGCCCCCGTGGCACTGACGACTGGCTGGACGTGCCCGCGGACCGTGACGCGATCGTCGTGAATCTGGGCGACATGCTCGAGGCGATGACGCTCGGTCGCTACCGGTCGACCCCGCACCGGGTCCGCCCGCCGGCTCCCGACGAGGCGCCCGAAGGTGGTCGCCTGTCGTTTCCGTTCTTTCTCGACCCCGGTTTCGACGTGCCGATCGCACCGATTCCCCTCCCCGAGACCGGCCCTGCGACCGACGCCCCGCCGACTCGCTGGGACGGCCTGGACCTGGCCGAGGTTTCGGGCACCTACGGCGACTACCTGACAGCCAAGGTCGCCAGGGTCTTCCCCGCCCTCGCCCGGCAGACCTCCGGCCTGCAGCCCGGGTGACCCGCAGAGGAACCCGCGAACGCCGACATTCCTGGTCTGAGCCGCCCGGTGTTGCCCGACACGGCACCGGAGCGTCATCGCGGCGGGAAATGCGCCACGAACGAGGTCAGGCGTGGTCGGTTTCGACGGCGCGTGCCTCCACATCGTGCCCGCGGGCCCAGATCATGTGGCGGCCTGATCCGGCCGGTCCGCCGGGGCGCACGGTGGGTTCCACGCCGAGAAGGCGGTAGCCGAGACGGCGGGGGACGGCGGCGCTCGCCAGATTGGCCTCGTCGGAGTGGATCTCGACCCGCTCGATCCCGGGCCGGGTCAACGCCGCCTCGGTCAGGACGCCCGCGACCCGGGTCATGAGCCCCTGACCGGTCGCGGCGACGTGCAACCAGTAGCCGAGCTCGAGCGCGCCCGGTCCGATCCGGTCGTGCAGGCCGCACCCGCCGAGCACACCTCGCACGGGGCCATCGGCCGCCGTGGAGAAGATCCCGTACTCGGCGTCGGTTCCGGCGTCACGTCGTGCCGCGGCGCCGTCGATGAACCGGCGGCACGCGTCCTCGGTTGTCCCTTCCGGCGTGGCCCAGGCCATCCACGGGTGCAGGTGGTCGTAGCTCTCGGTCATCGCCCGGGCGAGCGCGGGGGCATCGTCGCGGGTGAAGGCGCGCACGACCACCTCGCCGAGATCGATGCGTTCGGGCAGATCGAGGTTCACGGTCGACCAGTTGAGCAGACCTCGACCCGCGCGAGCTCGTCGGCAGAACGCACCGGGTCGACCCCGTCGATGCGTCGGGCGCGCCCGCACCGCAGCATGCTCGGGGCGCCTACGCTCCAAGATCCATGTCGTCGCCCGCGCCGTTCGATCACGTGATCCTCACGCGGTTCAGCGTGCGGCTGTTCCCCCACACGGTCTTCACCGACGACTGGCTCGCGTACCGCTGGGGGTTCTTCCGCGACGCGCTGATGGCTTCGCTCAGCCGCCAGAGTGTCGACGACTTCACCTGGCTCGTCTTCTTCGACGCGGACTCGCCAGACTGGCTGCGCGACCTGGTCGCCGAGGCGGGCACCGGCCTGTTCACCCCGGTGTGGCACGACGGGCCGTGGGTGCACGAGCCGATCCGGCGTGCGGTCGAAGACGTCACGTCGCGCCCGTATCTGATCACCACGCGCATCGACAGCGACGACGCGGTCAGCCGCTTCTTCGTCGAGGACGTCCAGGCCCGGTTCGCCGAACAGGAATCGCAGTACGTGAACCTGATGCACGGCGTGCAGATCGACCGCTCCACACGACTGTTCCATGCCCACTTCGCCGAGAACGGCTTCATCTCGTATGTCGAGCGGCGCATCCCCGACGAGCCGCCCCGTACCGTGTTCTGGTGCATGGCCCACGAGGAATCGTCGAACTTCGCCCCGGTGCTCAACGTCGTGGGGCCGCCACGGTGGATGCAGGTGATCCACGGCTCCAACGTCGCGAACTCGGTGCGGGGCCTGCGCGCCCGGCCCGCTCGGGTCGCCCCGGACTTCGACGTGGACCTGCCGTTCGCCACCCGGGTGTCGCCGGGGCGGTTCGTCGTCGAGTGGCTGACGAGTGCCGGTCGACTCGTGCGGTTGTGGATGCGGCATCCCACGTTCGCCCTCGTGTTCGCCCGTGCCCAGTTGCTCCGGCTGCGCGGCACCACGCTGGTGCCGTTGCACACCCACACCGAGCGCCGGTCGATCACGGCGCTCCGAGGTTTGTGGCGTCGGCTCCGTCGCTGACCCAGAGCGTCGTCGCGGCCACCGACCACCGCCGAGAAGTCGAGGTGGACGTTGGACATCGGAACGGCCGTGGGTACGTGCGTTTGTCGCTCTGACATTGGCGGACGGAGTCTTCGGACGTGCCCGGGGGCACGGGTCCGGCTCCCAGAGGAGTCACGCCGATGCCTGCCGGCCGGTTCGCATCGGCAACCGATCGGCCCACGTCGCAGGCGTCCGCGAAGCGCCGCCGGTCGCTACGGTGACCAGCGTGGCTCGCGCTCGCGACCGGTCAGCAAGATCCGACGACGCCGACGGCGAGACGGTCGGCGCGGCTCTCGACGGTGTCACGCCGTGAAGGTGCGGATCGCGTACGGGCTCGGTGCCGACGCCGCGACGGCCGACACGGGCCGGTTCGGCGCACTCGTCGACGGCCTCGAAGACGTCGGGTTCGACTCGTTGTGGCTGTCGGAACGCCTCACCGGTCGTTCGCCGGACCCGCTCGTCGGCCTCGCGGTCGCCGCGGGGCGGACGTCGCGTCTCAAGCTCGGCACGAGCGTGCTCGTACTACCGGGGCGCAACCCGGTCGTGCTCGCCAAGGAGCTCGCGAGCCTGGATGTGCTCTCGGGTGGCCGACTGTTGCCGGCGGTGGGGCTCGGCGCGCCGCTCCCGGTTGAACACCACGCGTTCGGCGTGGCCCGGGGTGAGCGGGCCACGCTCTTCGACGAGTCCCTGGCGGTGATGCGGCGCCTGTGGCGGGGAGATGACGTCGACGGCATCCGCCTGGCGCTGCGGCCGATCCAGGACCCGTTCGACGTGTGGCTGGGGGGCCGGGCATCGTCGGAGTTGCGGCGGGTCGGCCGGGTCGGCGACGGCTGGTTGCCGTCGTTCTCGACACCCGACGAGGTCGCCGAGGGTTGGGAGATGATCACCCGGACCGCGGCGGCGCATGGCCGGAGGATCGACCCGGAGCACCTCGGTGCCCTCGTCGTCTACGCCGCCGAAGCGATCCCCGAAGGAGCCCGCAAGCTGCTGGCGCGACGCCGGGGCGGCGTGGACCCGGCCGCGATCGTTCCGGTGGGGCTCGACGCGTTGCGCCGTCGACTCGAAGCGTTCACCGCGATCGGTGCGTCGAAGTTCGTCGTGGTACCGCTCGACGCCGTCGACGACGTCGATGCCCATCTGCGTGAGTTGGGCGATGCGTTGTTGGACCTGGAGACCTGAGAGGGACGGATCCGGCCCGGAGAGGGTCGTTCTCTGGAGGGTCGAGGCCCGGGTCCGGAGGGCTCAGGTCACAGCGATGCCAAGGTCGGCGAGCGCGGCGAGCACGTCGTCGGTGCTGGTCACCTGCACGGCCTGCATGCCCACCTCACGGGCGCCGACCACGTTGTCGCTCATGTCGTCGAAGAACAGGACGCGTGACGGTTCGGTGGCCAGGTGTTCGGCGGCGGAGAGAAAACACGCCGGTTCGGGTTTGCGATGGCCGAGTTCGTGCGAGGCGAGGATGCGCCCCAGGTCGGCGAGCACCGGGGCGTAGCGGGCGCCGAACGTGGCGGCATGCGACGCGTTGGTGTTCGACAGCGCGGCCATCCGGTACGGCGAGTCGCGTACGGCGGCGATGGCCTCGGTGATGCCGGGGACGAGTTCACCGAAGATGGCGTTCCACCCTTCAGCGATCACGTCGATCTCGACGTCGAGGCCGAGTTGGTGGCGCAGGAGGGCGAAGTACTCACCGGAGGTGAGCTCCCCGCGTTCGTACCGCTCGTAGTGGATCTCCTTGCGGAAACGTTCGACGATCTCGTCGAACGGCACTCCCGAGTGTTCGGACCACGTCGCGACGGCGCGGGACCAGTCGAAGTCGAACACCACCCGCCCCAGGTCGAACAGCAGCACCTCGACCCGATCGGCCTCGATGCGGACGCCCTCGCCGGTCGTGGAGGTCATGGTCGGTCCAGCCTGCCACATGGGCGGTGACGTTCGATCGCGACGGAACCCTGACCCGGTCCGAGCAATCACCGCGGGTCGACCACGTCATCGGCCGTCGAGGTTCGACACCGGAAGGGGGAACGTCGCGTGGGCACGCGGGAGTCCGTTACTCCTTGACAACGATCAGAGACGGACTACTATCTGGACAGATGTCCAGTTTGATGTCCGACAACCGGGCCGGTGGGAAGACGGTCCACGCCCGTGGCAGCGAACCGACCGCAGCGCCCGAGGCGACGCGGCGGCGCCTGAGCGCGCGGCAGGCCGACACGGTCGACCGGCTCACGGCCGCCGCGGTCGACGAGGTGCGCGAACACGCCTACGACGGGTTGACCGTGCGCAACGTCGCCGCCCGGGCCGGGGTCGCGCCGGCCACCGCCTACACCTACTTCTCGTCCAAGGACCACCTCGTCGCCGAGGTGTACTGGCGGCGCGTCCAGGCGCTGCCCGCGGGCACACCGGACGCCTCACAGACCCCGGCGGAGCGGGTCGCCGCCACACTTTCCGAACTCGCCCTGCTCGTCGCGGACGAACCCGAACTCGCGGCGGCCACCACCGTGGCGCTGCTCAGCCCCGAACCCGACGTCAAGGTGCTGCGCGACCGCATCGGCGCCACCTGGCACGACCGGATCGTCACCGCGCTCGGCGACGACGCCCGCGCCGACACCGTGGGCGCGCTCGACCTCGCCGTGTCGGGCGCGCTGCTGCAGACCGGCATGGGCCACCTCTCCTACGACGACCTGCCCGACCTGCTCGCCCAGGTCGCCACCACCGTGCTGGAGCCGAAACGATGACCGACCTGCTCGCCACCGAACCCCTCGCCTTCGATCCGTACGACTACGACTTCCACGAAGACCCGTACCCCACCTACGCCCGCCTGCGCGCCGAAGCACCGGTGTTCCACAACCCCGACGTGTGGTTCTGGGCCTACTCCCGCCACGCCGATGTGCTCGCCGCCCTGAAGGACTCGGAGACCTATTCGTCGTCGAACGGCGTGTCGCTCGACCCGGCCGCCTGGGGACCGAACGCCCATCGCACCATGTCGTTCCTCGGCATGGACCCACCGAGACACGGCCGGATGCGCCGCCTGGTCGCCCGCGGGTTCACCCCCCGACGGGTGAGCGAACTGGAACCGAAGATCCGACGGATCGCCGCAGCGTGGGCCGACCATGCCGTCGCCCACGACTCCTTCGACTTCATCGACGACTTCGCCGGGAAGTTCCCCATGGACGTCATCTCCGAGATGATGGGCGTTCCCGAGGTCGACCGCGCCCAGGTGCGCGAATGGTCCGACCTGCTGGTCCACCGCGAGGCGGGCATGCGCGACGTCCCCCAGGCGGGCATGGAAGCCGCGCTGCATCTCGCCGGCTACTACGCCGACATGATCGCCGAACGGCGCAAGAGCCGCACCGACGATCTCACCTCGGCGCTCATCGACGCCGAGGTCGACGGCGAACACCTCACCGACGACGAGATCACGAGCTTCCTGTTCCTGCTGGTCGTCGCGGGCAACGAGACCACCACCAAGTTGCTGGGCAACGCCTGGTCGTGCGGACACCGCTTCGGCGACCAGGGTCGCAAACCCTTCGACGACCCGAGCCGGATTCCCGACTGGATCGACGAGACCCTGCGGTACGACACGTCCAGCCAGATGCTCGCCCGGCTCACCACCCGCGACGTCGAAGTCCACGGGGTGACGATCCCGGCGGGGGAGCGGATCCTGCTGCTGCTCGGCTCGGCGAACCGCGACGAGCTGGTCTGGGACCGCCCCGACGTCTACGACCTGGATCGCACCGACACCGCCCAGGACCTCGCCAGCTTCGGGTTCGGTCGGCACTACTGCATGGGTCACGCCCTGGCGGTGCTCGAGATGCGCATCGCCATGGAGGAACTGGTGGCCCGGATCGCCTCGTACGACATCGACGCGGACCGTGCCGAATGGGTCCACTCGGTCAACGTCCGCGGTTTCGCCCACCTGCCCACCACCGTCACCCGCCGCTGAGACCGAGAGCCACCGAGCCGCACCGTGCCCCGTTTCGCCCCGCACCCCGACCGTCGACCGGCGCTGGTCACCGGCGCGTCGTCGGGCATCGGTGCCGCCACCGCGGTCGCTCTGGCCGCGACCGGGCACCCGGTCGCGCTCGGTGCCCGCCGGGTGGAGCGGTGCGAAGCGACCGCCGAGGCGATCCGGGCCGAGGGTGGCGAAGCGGTGGCCCTGCCCCTGGACGTGACCGACGAGGCGAGCGTCGCCGCCTTCGTGAAGGGCGCGATCGACGCTCACGGAGACCTCGACGTGGTCGTCTCCAACGCCGGGGACGTGCAGCCCGGCGGCGCGGTCGACACCGACCCGACCCGCTTCGCGGCCGAGGTCGGCGTCAACCTGCTCGGGCCGCAACGGCTGCTCCACCACGCGGTGCCCGGCATGCTCGAGCGTGGGCACGGCGACGTCGTGTTCGTCACCTCCGAGGTCGCCCGCCATCCCCGCCCCTTCACCGCCGCGTACGTCGCGTCCAAGCGCGGCCTCGAAGCCCTCGCCGAGGTCACCGCCATGGAACTGGAAGGTACCGGTGTGCGCGCCGGCATCGTCCGGCCCGGCCCGTCGTCCACCGAACAGGGCACGACGTGGTCCGAGGACGACATCAACCGCATCGTCGCCGCGTGGGACCGCTGGGGGCTCACCCGCCACGACGGCGCGCTGCGGCCCGGCGACGTCGCCCGGGCCGTGGTCGCCATGGTCACCACGCCGCGGGGCACGCACCTGAACCTGATCGAAGTCCAACCCCAGGCGCCGAACGCCGATCCATCGAACGCCGGTCCATCGAACGCCGAGGAGAAGTCCACGACATGAGCACCACCACCGACACCCTGGCGTCGCCCCCGAAGGTCTCCGGCGACGACGGCGACACCGGCCACCTCGAAGAGCTGCGTCACGACCCGATCGGGTTGATGCAGCGGGTCCGCGACGAATGCGGTGACGTCGGCGAGTTCCGTCTCGCCGACAAAGAACTCGTGCTGCTCACCGACGCCGAGGCCAACGAGGTGTTCTTCCGCGCCAAGGACGACGACCTCGACCAGGCCGCCGCGTACCCGTTCATGACCCCGATCTTCGGCGAAGGCGTCGTGTTCGACGCGCCCCCCGAGCGCCGGCGCGAGATGCTCCACAACCAGGCGCTGCGCGACAAGTACATGCGCGGCCATGCCGAGACCATCGCCGAGCAGGTCCGCGGCATGATCGCCGACTGGGACGACGAGGGCGAGATCGACCTGCTCGACTTCTTCGCCGAGCTGACCATCTACACCT
>CAZQSU010000116.1:0-8299 GCA_964595905.1 uncultured Iamiaceae bacterium | reverse complement strand
GCGGTGGTCGATCACCGACGCGAGCGAGACCTTCGGGTGGCGCCACGCGTAGGTGTTGGCCTCGGAGAGGAAGCCGAAGTTGATGACGGCGGCCCGGGCCTGTTCCCAGTCGCGGATCTTCACCGGGTCGTAGTCGTTCAACAACGCGAGCAGGTTGATCTGTTCGAATCCCGACGTTTCCCACAACCGGTAGGTGTTGGCCGTGGCGACGCCGACCTGGGCCATGGGCCACATGCCGACCGCGCCCAGGCTCCACCAGAACTCCAGGTTCTCCTGTTTGGTGAAGTCCCGACCGAACGGCGCCCACACGTAGCGCTGTACGGGCTCGGAGCCGTCGAAGTACACGCCGTGCCGCTCCCGTACCACGCTGGTCTCACCAGAGGTCGCGATGTCGAGCATGACCTGGGGTGGCCGGTAGCGCCTGGCCGCACTGAAATAGGTGGCGCCCGAGTCGGTGAGGGCGGGATAGGCGGCGTCGGTGTCGTCGAAGAGGAACTTGGTCGTCCCGAAGGTGTCCTCGTCGAGCGAATTCATCTTGTCCTTCTCGTAGGTGCGCCCCCGCGGTGCCGTGAAGCAGCCGTCCTGGAGGTGGGCGGCCTGGTCGAGCAGGCACAGATCGAGCGCCATCGCCGCGGCGGTGACGATCTCGGGGTCGTCGGCGAGTTCCACCAGCGTCAACAACGGGGTGACGTCCTTGAGCATGTAGACGTTGGAGTGCCACTCGAAGAAGCCGAACTGGAAGCGCTCGGAGATCCATTCGAGGATGTCGGGTTTCGCCCGGTCGCGGGACTGGGCGCCGGTGAGACCGCTCACGGTGAAGGTGTCGTCGGGGAACCGCTGGCCGGCCAGGTACTCGTTGGTGTGGCCGATGATCCGGTGGTTCTCCGACCAGAACCATTCATCGTCGAGCCGGTCGGCGGGCAGCGGGTCGTCGTAGCGGTACCGGTTGGCGAGCATCCGGGCACGGATCGCGTCGATGACCGACGGCGCGAGCCGGGTCATCGGGGTCGTCCCCTGGCCCAGTTCCAACAGCCAGTTGAAGTACAGCAGATCGAAATCGCGGGTGTCCTCCCAGTTGTCGATCTTGTCCCACGACGACGCGAACGTCTCGGGCACGACCGCCTCGATGTTCCACGTGTAGTCCGGTTCGCGGATCGCCCGGGCGAGTCGAGCGGCGATGCCGACGATGTTCGACGACGAGGGGTCCGCGGTCGCGACCGAGAGGAAGTCGTCGACCCGGGACGTGTAGTACGCCTCGGAGACCAGCCCGGCGGACCCGGGCGCGGGAAGGACCCCTGCAGCGGATCTGGTCACCGGTGCGCCACCGGTCGTGGTCGTCGGCGGCTTCGCACCGCCGGACCCGCACCCGTCGAGCGCCCGGGCCAGCACGATCGCGGACGTGCCCATGAGGAAATGGCGGCGGTCGAGATGAAAGCGGTCGCGCAGGGAGCGGGGACGATCGGACGGGTCGTTGCCCGATCCGGGCAGATCCGATCGGTGCTGATCCGATCGGTGCTGATCGGGAGGAGTGAGGTCGCTGTGGTGCGGGTCATCCGGCATCGGCTCGAAGGCTCCTGGTGTCGTTGGTTCGAGGGGTGAGCGGTCCGCGCTGGCCGGTCGACGCCCCCGGGGCGAGTTCTGGTTGCAGCACGGTCTGGGCGGAACCCGATTCGGCGACGAGTCGGGCGAGTGCGGTCCGCCCGATCGTCTCGCGGGGCGCGACGATGGTGGTGAGGGTCGGCTCGGTCATCGAGGCCAGGTCCAGACCGTCGGACCCGACGATCGACAGGTCGCCGGGCACGTCCAGACCGGCTTCGTGGGCGCCGACGATGAGGCCCGCGGCCTGGACGTCGTTGAAGGCGAGCACACCGGTCGCACCCGTGGCGAGCACGTCGGCGACCACCGAGCGGCCACCGTCGAAGGTGCCCGCGACCGGATGCACGAATTCGAGGTCCACCTCGCCTCGTCGCTCCCGGCCGATCCGCTCGGCGGCCTTCTTCCGGCGTCGCGACGACCAGTAGCGCATCGGCCCGTGCAGGAACGCGACACGCCGATGGCCGAGGCCGACGAGATGGTCGACGGCGAGCGCGACGATCGTCGCCTGGTCGACGACGACGCTGGGTACGTCGCGTGACTGGCGATTGACCTGGACGACCGGCACCCCGGCCCCCGAGAGGTCCGACACCGGCGTGCACACGACGATGCCGTCGACCCTGCGACTGAGGGTGGCGAGCATGCGTGCCTCGGTCGCCGGGTCGCCTGCGCTGTCGGCGATCAGCACCTCGAGCTCCCGGTCGGTCGCCTCGGCCTGGATCGACTGGAGCACGGTCGCGAAGTACGGGTTCGCGATGTCGGGTACGATCACGCCGACGGCTTCGGCCCGTCCGCCGGCCAGTCGACGTGCATGCCGGTTCGGGACGAAGCCGAGGGCATCGACCGCTTCGAGCACCCGCCGCCGTGTCGCCGGTGCGACCATCTCGGGTCGCGCGAGTGCCCGTGACACCGTCGCCGGATGGACGTCGGCACGACGGGCCACGTCCTGGAGGGTCGGTGGCCCCGAGGGTGCGGACATGGGCGAGAAGCTAGCAGAGTGCTGCAAGCGCTTGCAGCGATCGCGCGTCTCAGCCACACTGATGGCGTGACGGGACTCAAATCCGCGGTCGACCGGCTCCGGCCACGTCGACCCATCCGAGGACATGCCGCGCTCCTGCTCCCCCACTCCGACCAGACGACGGTCGACTGGGACTCGTTCGCGGTGCTCCTGGAGTCGACCGTCGCCGCCGGTCTGATCCCGGCGGTGAACATGGACACCGGCTTCACCCAGCTCCTCGACGACGCGACCCGACGAGAGGTCCTCGAGGTCACCCACCGGATCGCCGGTGCAGGGTTTCTCGCCGGCGCCTTCGTCGCGGACCGACCCGGCGATCCCTTCGCCGTCGATGCGTATGGCCGGGCGATGGCCGAGATCGCCGACTGCGGTGGCGTACCGGTGGTGTTTCCGTCCCACGGCCTCAACGCGCTCGGGCCCGACGCCTGGGTGGCCGCCCACCGGCGACTCGGTGAGGCGGTCGACGCGTTCGTCGCCTTCGAATTGGGCGCCATGTTCGTCGACTACGGCCGCATCTATCCGCTCGACGCCTACCGGGAACTCCTCTCGATCCCGTCCTGTACGGGGGCGAAGCACTCGTCGCTCTCGCGACAGGACGAATGGGACCGACTCGCCCTCCGTGACGCCCACCGGCCCGGGTTCGGGGTGCTCACCGGCAACGACCTCGCCATCGACATGGTCTGCTGGGGCAGTGACTACCTGCTGGGTCTCGCGACCTTCGCCCCCGAGGCCTTCGCCGCACGCGACGCGCACTGGGCCGCCGGCGACGACCGCTTCTACGAACTGAACGACGTGCTCCAGGCGCTCGGTGCGTTCGCGTTCCGCGCTCCGGTGCCCGCGTACCGCCACGACGCGGCACAGTTCCTGGCCCTGCGGGGGGTGATCGCGCACGACGCCGTGCCCGCGGGCTGCCCGCGGCGGGGCGACGACGAGCGTGCGATCCTCGCCACCTTCGCCGAGCGCCTCGAGGCACTCGCGTGACCCGCATCGTCCAGGTCAAGAAGCTCGGTGACCTCGACGCGTTCGTCGCGCACTGCGACTCGGTGGGTGCCGACATTCCGGTTCCAACGGCTGACACACCCGGCGCAGGCGACGACGACCCGCTCGCCGCCGCCTTCACCTTCACCGACGGAGCGGCCGGCCCGATCACCGTCGGCAACCGGTTCACGGTGCTGCCGATGGAGGGATGGGACGGCACCACCGACGGTGCACCCACCGACCTCGTGCGCAGGCGCTGGGAACGTTTCGGTCGCAGCGGCGCAAAACTGGTCTGGGGCGGCGAGGCGGTCGCCGTCGACCCCACGGCCCGGGCGAACCCCAACCAACTCGTGATCGGAACCGACACGGTCGGCGCACTCACCGACCTGCGCGGACGGCTCGTCGATGCCCACCGAGATGCCTGCGGCTCGACCGACGGCCTGGTCGTCGGGCTGCAACTCACCCACTCGGGTCGCTGGAGCCGGCCACACGGCGACCCCGCTCCCCTGATCGCCTACCGGCACCCGATCCTCGACGCAAAGGTCACCGCCGACGGGTCGTCGGTGTTGTCGGACGACGACCTCGACTCCCTCGTGGACCGATTCGTCGACGCCGCGGCGTTGGCCGTCGATGCCGGTTTCGATTTCGTGGACGTCAAGCACTGCCACGGGTATCTCCTGCACGAACTGCTCAGTGCCCGCAGTCGCCCCGGACCCTACGGCGGTGAGCTCGCCGGCCGGGCCCACTTCCTCGAGCGTGTGGTCGAGGGCATCCGCGACCGCTGCCCGTCGCTCGCGATCGGAGTCCGGCTCTCTGCGTTCGATCTGGCGCCGTTCGCCCCCGGCCCCGACGACCGGGGCACCCGGGTCGCGGCCGACGGGATGCCGGCCCCGTTCGGCGCGACCGCCGACGGCTCCGGCGTCGACCTCGACGAGGTGCACGCTTTCGTCGAGCTGCTGGAGAGCTGGGGCATCGGCATCGTATGCGTGACCGGCGGCAGCCCCTACTACAACCCGCACATCCAACGGCCCGCGTACTTTCCCCCGTCGGACGGCTACGCCCCGCCGAACGATCCTCTGATCGACGTCGCCCGCCATCTCGCGGTGACCGCCGAGCTGACCCACGCGCATCCCGGGACGGCCTTCGTGGGCAGCGGGTACTCCTACATCCAGGACTTCGTGGCACCCGTCGCACGCGCCGTCGTCGCGGCCGGCGACGCCACCTCGATCGGGTTGGGGCGCATGATGCTGTCGTACCCGGAGCTGCCCCACGACGTGCTCTCGGGGACGACCCCGGACCGTCGACGGGTCTGTCGGACCTTCTCGGACTGCACCACCGCCCCACGCCACGGCATGGTGTCGGGTTGTTATCCGCTTGACGACTTCTACAAGCAGCGACCCGAACGCCGCGACCTCGCGAAGATCAAGAAGCAGATCAGGTCCCGCCTCGGCGTGATCGCCGCGGGCGCCGGGACCGCCTCACCAGCTCCCGACGATTGAGTAGGTTCAGCCCATGCGCAACCCGACGATCCGCCGCCGTTCGACCATGGGTCTCGCGACCCTGGGCCTGCTGAGCGCGTCCACGCTGTTCGGCGCGACCGGCGCCTCCGGTCAGCTCGTCCCCGGGGCGGTGGAGTTCACCGCGACCGGCGCCGTGCAGACCTACGTCGTGCCCGACGACGTCTGCACGGTGTCGATCACCGCGGCCGGAGGCCAGGGCGGTGCCGGAAGCTCGACGTACGCGAACGGCATCGACGACGTCCTTCCGGGTGGCCTGGGGGCGACGGCGAGCGGGACGATCACGGTCACGCCGGGTGAGGCCCTGGCGGTGTACGTCGGCGGTGCCGGCGGCGACGGCGCCTGGAACGGCAGCCTGGCCGAAGGCGGTGCCGGAGGCTGGAACGGTGGTGGGGCCGGCGGCTCGGGTGGCGACGACGGGGGCGGTGGCGGCGGCGGGGGCGGCGGTGCATCCGATGTGCGTCAGGGTGGCACCGCGCTGACGGACCGGGTCGTCGTCGCCGGAGGTGGTGGCGGTAGCGGCGCCTACACCGACACCGGTACACCGCCGCTCGGCGTCGGCGGTGTCGGCGGCAACCCGGCGACGCCCGGAGGCGACGGTGACGTCGGGGATCCGGGCGACCTCGTGGCAGGTGGCGGTGGGGCCGCCGGCACGACCGTCGGCGGTACCGGCGGGGCCGGCGGTGCCTTCGGCACCGAGGAGTTCCCTGGTGACACGACGCCGTTCCCGGGCCAGGACGGGACTCTCGGTACCGGCGGGGCCGGCGGCGGGGTGACCGGTGAGAACGATCCGCCACGGGTCGGTGCCGGCGGTGGCGGCGGTGGCTGGTACGGCGGCGGTGGCGGCGGCGCGGCTGCCTGGGCGAACGGTGCCGGGGGCGGCGGCGGCTCCAGCCTCGGAGATCAGACCTTCCCGGGAGGCACCGCGGCGACCATCGGCGACATGGTGTTTCCCGACGGCCACACAGGCCCCGGCGTCGTGGTGATCTCGCCTCGCGCGGACTGCACGACCACCACCACGACGCCCGATACGACCGTGCCCGAGACTACCGCGCCGGCCACGACCGCTCCGGTGACGACCACGCCAGCGACGACCAATCCGCCAACCGGCCCGTCGCCCTGGGTCGACCACGACACGACTCACGCAGCAATTCCAGTCGCAGCTCAGCCGACCTATACCGGCTGAGCAAACGGGCCTCGCCCGCTCACGGGTTGGGGCGGGCCCGATCCCCCACCCCCCCCCGGACGCGGCGACGTCCAGGTCGGGTGACGCAACCAAGCGACCGAGTCTTCAGGATACCCGGTCCGATTCAAGCTCCACCGCTACGCGAAACTTGGATTGGCCAACTGGGCACGTTGGCTTGATGTCTCAGAGGCGGGGATGTACACTCGGTTACCTCGTTGTACGATGAGTAGATTGCGATGAAGGGGCTCGAAATGCGAGATCATGCACCGCACAAGAGGTACACAAGGATGCGGTCCTCGGAAACGGCGAAGCCCCGAAGGAGCTATGTTTGCTGGCTGTCTGCGATGCTCTTCGCAGTGATCATTGGGGCTGGAGGAATAAGACCGCGGGCTGCTTATGCTGGAGCGGGTAATTGTAGTAGCGGCTCGTCCGGTTTCTTCTTCGATGGTGGCTTCGACCCAGGAGACGGAAATACTGCTTATACGATTGGGACATCTGCTCTGATCACTGTGCAAGGGGGGATATGGTGTTCCGGTGATCACACGAATCATGTTATGGCCGGATGGGCCATGCTTACCCCGAAATTGACGACCGCGCAGCAATACGCTCAATCCGGATGGGTGAGAATTTATAACACTCCAACCTTTCCCGAGCACTTTTCACAATATACACCGTTGCCAGGTCAGGGCACGATGCCATACTCAAATTTCACAGGCATGCACGCACCGTATGGGGATACGTTCGAGTATTGGACCTCATATGACTTCAATTGCGGATGTGAAGATATGTGGGTCGGTTCGCTGAAGCTTGATTCTACATACTTTAATCCAGGTAGCAGCTGGCAACATCCGCTGGGGATTCAAGATCTTGGAGAGGTCCACAATAACTTTGACGGCATGATCGGCAAGCCTTACCCAAATACGGCACACTGGGATTTCATATCGACCCAGATAATTGATGGCTCGTGGCAAGCGTTCAGGCCGAACACGCCCGTAAATGACAATCCGTTCTTCTGGAGTCTCAATTTCAGCCATTCGTGCAGCTACGTCAATGTACAGTGGTGCCTCGACACCTGGAGTTAGCCATGGAAATTCAAAAAAGTCGCACAACACTAGGTCCGCGTCTCATTGGCGCTGTGTGCTGCCTAAGCCTGGTCCTCGGGATGGCGTCATGCGGAAGCCCGCGTCAGTCGGTGGCTGGGCGCGACCAAGCATCGTCCTTGACCGTGGTTGAAATTGCGGATGTCCAGCAACTCGACAACGGCGATGTGACCCTCGCGCCCCCATCCCATCCGGCGGCATTTACGACCGAAATCAAGTCGCGGATCGAGGCGAATCCAACCGTCAACGCTTTGCTCGGGCAGGGATACAAAGCCCAGGTTGAATACGGTGACTACACAAGCAACAACTATGGCTCACCCATTGATGGTCTCGATCCTGAGAAGGCTGCTGCAATGAAGCCGAGCGATTCAGAACGCCAAGAGCTGGCAGCTTCTGCTAACAAGATACACCCGCGCTTCAACAACATGGCTGTCTGGTTTGTTTCCTTCGAAGACGTTCCGCCCACTGCGATTCCGGAGTTCATTCACCCCGGAGTCACCTCTGGCTCGGCACCGACGACGGTAATATCGGCCCATGAGGCCTCCCCAGACGCAGTCGGAACGGTTGCAATTGTTTTCAGCGACGACGCCGAATCGCAGCTTCAGATACTGACCTTTCCAACAGGCGTCACTGCTGGAAGATAGCCCGACCATCTTCCCTTTTCTCGTGTCGTGTCCGCAGCGAGCGCCGCTGGCCGCGAGGCTGCGTCGGCTGGCCTCGATGCCCGACCCGTGGCACGGCCGACACGCGACACCGGCGTGGTCATTACCGGCGATGCTCAGGGCCAGATCATTACTGCCAGCAACGGTCACCGACCGCGTTGTGACCTCCACCGACGGGTTCGCACACTGCGGGGACCCTCCCGATGTGCGGCTGCGTCTCATCACCTGATGAGCACGCCTGGGTGATG
>CAZQSU010000115.1:0-8432 GCA_964595905.1 uncultured Iamiaceae bacterium | reverse complement strand
CCCCCCCCCCCCCCCCCCCCCGTGGTCACCGGGCGCGGCCCCGCCGGGGGCGCCGCCGCCCGGGCGGCCACCTTGGGGGGAATCCCCACTAAGGTCGCGCGCTTCTCGGTCACCCTGCCCGACGGGACGCACGAGATCGAGATCGCCTTCGCCGACGAGGTGACCGAGCGGGCCGAGGTCCGTACCCAGGTGGCCGACCTCTACCATCGCTCCGCCGCGTTGCTCGGCCTGCCGCCGAGATCCTGAGCGATCGGGTCGGTCGGCGTCTCGTCGACCGTTCCCGTTGCGAACTTCGGGGCATGACGTGCGGGAGGGCGATGTCGTGCCCCGAAGTCGCGGTGTTGCGGTGGGCCGGCGTCAGTCGGTGATGTCCTTCAGACGTTGCGCGATCTCGGGCGAGACGATCTTCTCGATGCCCTGGGCGACCGTCATCAGCTTGGCCAGGTCGCCCGCGAGGAGCTTGACCTTGCCCGCCATGAACGCGTTCACGCCGGCCTGGGAGTTGCCGTCCACCAGGATCGCCTTGGCGACCTCGTAGTCGATCTTGATCGCCAGTTCCGGGTCGTCGAGGTGTCCCACATCGAGGTCGAGTTGTCCGTCGCCGGTGTCGAGATGCGCCTCGACCTCACCGGCGGCGATCTCCGCGGGAACGCCGGTCACGTCCAGGTTCATGCGCACCGACACGGCCGGCTCGCCCAGGTCGGTCGATTCGGCCTGCACCTTCTTGGCCGCGATGATCCAGTCGTCACTCAAGAATGCAGGCACAGGATTCCTCCGGGGTCGTGGCAATGAGGTTACGGATGGTAACACCTGGCGGCGTCGGTGAGCGCGTACTGTGACCACGGTGATCGTTCCGCCGTTCAGCGTCGGAACGCCGAAGAGAACCAGGAGAGCCCACCGGCGATGACCGACCGCATCCGCTGCGAGATCGATGGCCCGATCGCCACGATCACCAACGACAACGACGCCAAACACAACGCCTTCGACGACGACATGGACGCCGCGCTCTTCGCGATCCTCGCCGAGCTGAAGACGAACAGCGAGGTACGGGCGGTGATCTGGCGGGGCGAGGGCCGGTCGTTCTCGTCGGGGCGTGACACCGCGGCCATCGGCACGCTCCAGGTCGAGCTGTCTCACCACGAACTCATGCGTCGCGGCCACCGCGGCATCCAGCAACTCTGGGACCTCGACGCGCCCGTGATCGTCGCCTGCAAGGGTTGGACGATGGGCGGGTCGTTCCAACGGGCGCTGCTCGCCGACATCCGCATCGCGGCCGAAGACGCCAGGTTTCGACTGCCCGAACTCGGCCACGGGGTCATTCCCGATACCGGCGGCGTCGCGGTTCTGGCCCAGATGTGCGGCCACGGTGTCGTGTCCGACCTGGTGCTCACCGGCCGGGTCATGGAGGCCGACGAGGCGCTCGCCCACGGCGTCGTGTCGCGGGTGGTGCCCGCCGACGAACTCGATACGACCGTCCGGGCGATGGCCGAACAGATCGCCGCAACGCCAGCCGTCGCCGTGAAACTCGCCCGCACGGTCATCGCCCACCAGCTCCGCCCCGCCGTGCGGGCGTCGATGGACGACGAGATGATCTACCAGACGTTCCTGAACCGCAGCGACGATTTCGCCGAGTTCAAAGCCGCCCGTGCCGAGGGTCGGCCCGGGCACTACACGGGGAGCTGACGCCGTGGGTGAGCTGATCGGATTGCCCGCACCGCCGCCGGCCGGCACGTCCGCGCTGCCCGCGGACACGTTCGCCGGCACCGTCGTGTTCGTGACCGGTGGCGGCACCGGACTCGGCAAGGCGATCGCCACGGAGTTCGGCCGTCTCGGCGCACACCTGGTCGTGGCGAGCCGATCAGATGAGCACCTCGCCACGGCCGACGCGATGTTCGCCGAGACCGGGGCGGTCGGCACCACCGTCACCTGCGACATCCGCGACGCCGAAGCCATCGACCACGCGTTCACCCACGCCACCGAGACCTTCGGCCTTCCCGACGTGCTCGTCAACAACGCGGCGGCGAACTTTCCCGTACCGGCGGAGGACATGAGCCCGAACGCGTGGCGCAGCGTCGTCGACATCACCCTGACCGGCACGTACCTGTGCAGCCGTGCCTTCGCCCGCCGCCACCTCGCCGCCGGGACGCCCGGTTCGATCATCAACGTCGGGGCGTCGTACGCCTGGACCGGCGGCCCGGGGTTCGCCCATTCGGCAGCGGCCAAGGCGGGCGTGAAGAACCTCACCGAGACGCTCGCGGTCGAATGGGGGCCGTACGGGATCCAGGTCAACGGGCTCGTGCCGGGTCTGTTCCCGCACGAGGACATGACCGACGACATCGCCGCGAACCTCGACCGGGAACCGGGCACCGACGACCGCCAACCGGCGCTCCGCACCGGCGAACGTCGCGAACTGGGATGGGCCGCGACGTTCCTCGCCTCGCCGTACGCCCGGTTCATCTCCGGCCACACCCTCGTGGTGGACGGCGCGAACTGGCAACGGCGCAGCCTGGTGAACCCACCGGTGACCCCGGTCCGCGAGCAGATGGGACGTGGCCCCGTCGACCCCGAGCCGCGACGGTGACCCGGGCCGCCGACCCACAGGGCGCCGTCGCCGCCGACGATGCCACGGTCGTCGACGGGTCGGCCGACGCACCCCCGACCCCGGCCGACCGGGAGGTCGGCGTCGGACCGCATCCGCGTCCCTGGCCGAGCGACGATCGGTACGATCCGGAACTGCTCGCCCACGGCGACCGCCGCAACGTCGTCGACGCGTATCGGTACTGGAGCGTCGACGCGATCGTCGACGATCTCGACAACCGCAGGCATCCGTTCCACGTCGCGATCGAGAACTGGATCAGCGATCTGAACATCGGTACCGTCGTGCGCCATGCGAACGCCTTCAACGCAGCGGGCGTCCACATCATCGGACGCCGTCGCTGGAATCGCCGTGGTGCGATGGTCACCGACCGCTACCTGCACGTCGACCACCACGACGACGCCGGAGCGTTCGTCGCCTGGGCCCGTGAGGCCTCGCTCGAGGTGATCGGGATCGACAACCTCCCCGGATCGATTCCGCTCGAGGACACGCCACTGCCCGAGGCCTGCGTGCTGTTGTTCGGTCAGGAGGGGCCGGGGCTGTCAGAGCAGGCCCGGGCGGCCGCGTCCCGGGTCTGTTCGATCACCATGTACGGCTCGACCCGTTCGCTGAACGCGGGCGTCGCATCGGGCATCGCGATGTACGCGTGGGCGCTCCGCCACGCGCAGCCGGCGCCGGTGTCGCCGTGACCGCTTCGTCGCGGAGCGGCCGCGGCTCCGGTGGTGGGCGACGGACCCCGGTGGATCGTGCCCGTGACCGGGCGGTGCGCCGCGAGCAGTTCCTCGACGCGGCGATCGCGGTGATCAGCGACGAGGGGCCGACCGCGTCGATGGAGGCGATCGCCCAGGCGGCCGGGGTGTCGAAGCCGATCCTGTACCGCCACTTCAGCGACCGTGAGGGTCTCGTCGAAGCGTTGGCCGAGCGGTTCGTCGGCGAATTGGCCGATCGCCTGGCGGTGATCCTCGACTCGGCCGAAGAGCCGGTCGAGCTCCTGCGCCGCTCGATCGACACCTACGTCGACACGATCGAGGACGATCCCAGCCTGTACCGGTTCCTCACGTCGCGGATCCCACCGAGGGGTGCCGCGCTGTCGACCCTCGTCGACCGGTTGGCGGCGGTGATCGCCCGCACCCTCGCCCAGGCGTTCCGCGCGGCCGGCCTCGACAGTGCGCCGGCGCGGCCGTGGGCGTACGGCATCGTCGGGATGGTGCATCTCGCCGGAGACGACTGGGTCGCCCGCCCCGCGATTCCCCGCGCGGAACTCGTCGACGATCTGACCCGGCTGCTGTGGGACGGCATCGGTGCGGTGGCGGCCCAGGTTCCCGACCTCGAGACGTGGCGGAATCGCTGAAACCTCTTGATTCTTTCGAATCGGAGTGGTCAAATACGTAGCGAGAGGATTTTCTCTCGGTGCATCACGTCATTTCCGCTGATCTCAGGACGTTTCGGTACTCATGACCGACGATCACATCGCCATGGAGGTCCCGGCGACGGCAACGTCGAGTCCCCTGATCCGTCTGGCGGCGGCGCAACTCGCGGCGCAGAGCGGCTTCGACCACGATCAGGTCGAAGACGTCCGGATCGCCGTGTCCGAAGCCGTCCGCATCCTGATCGGCGCACCCGCCGGACTCGGGGGCGGTGCCGACACCGACCGCCCGCGGCTCGTCGTCGACTTCGTGGTCGGTGAAGGGTCGATCGCCGCGGTGGTTCGGCTCGACGCCGAGGCGGCGGCGGTGGGAGTCGACGACGACTCGACGCGGATTCTCGAGGCGACGACCACCGGGTACGCCATCGACCTGGCTGGTCGGGGCGCACCGGGCATCACGATGCATTTCACCAGGGGCGACACGAGCGGCGACGTTCGGGAACCTGCGCCCGAACACGACGCCGGAAGGGAAGGTTGACATGCCATTGCAGCTTGTCTCCACGGGGAGGCGGCCCGAACGCCGGGCACGGTTCGCGGACTATCACCGCAGCGGAAGTCCGGACCTGCGCGACCGACTCGTGCGACGGCACCTGCCGCTCGCACGGCGGCTCGCCGCGCGATTCGTCCGGCGCGGTGTGCCGTACGACGACCTGTATCAGGTCGCGTCGATCGGCCTCATCCATGCCGTGGATCGATTCGATCCCGAGCGCGGCATCCCCTTCGACGTGTACGCGGCGCCGACCATCGTCGGCGAGATCAAACACCACTTCCGTGACCGTTCGTGGGACCTTCGTGTGCCGCGCCGGGTGCAGGATCTCCACCTGGCGGTCAACGCGGCCGTCGAGCGTCTGGCACCGCAACTCGGACGGAGTCCGACGATCGGTGAGCTGGCCCAGGCCGTGGGCGCCGCTGACGAAGACGTCGTCGAGGCGATGGACGCCGGAGGTGCCTTCAACACCCGGCCGATCGTCGCAGCGGCCTCGCCGAACCACGACGAACTGCGGCACGAGGCCGGTGCGATTCTCGGAGCCGACGATGCGTCACTGCTCGGCGTCGAGGATCGCCTCACCATCTCCCGCCTGATGGAGGAGCTCCCGCCGCGCGAGGCCCTCATCCTCCGCATGTACTTCTGGGATCGTCGCAGCCAGGCGCTGATCGCGGAGCGACTCGGCATCTCCCAGATGCACGTCTCGCGGTTGCTGCGCCGCAGCATCGAGCGGATGCGCGCGGCGTTCGAAGCCGCCGAGTCGACCGGGGAGAGCGACCGGTCGAGGTGAACACCCCCGGCGTCCGCCGTGCCGGCGGTGTCGATACGCTCTTGCGGTGCCCGAGGTTCCCATCGTCCGGTTGGATCCGACCATCGACCTGCCCTCCTACGCGCGGCCAGGTGACGCGGGCGCCGACCTGTACGCGACCGACGACGTGCTGCTCGCACCCGGCGGCGGCCGTGCCCTGGTGGGCACCGGCATCGCCGTGGCGATTCCGGCAGGGTGGGCCGGGTTCGTGCAGCCCCGCAGCGGCCTCGCGTTGCGCCACGGCGTGACGTGTCTGAACACCCCCGGTCTGATCGACTCGGGCTACCGCGACGAGCTCCGAGTGCTTTTGGTGAACACCGACCCGCAGCAGTCCTACCAGGTGCGGCGCGGCGACCGGATCGCTCAGCTCGTCGTGCAACAGGTCGCCCGGTGTGACTTCGTCGAGACCGACGCACTCGACGCATCCGAGCGGGGAACCGGAGGGTTCGGCCACTCCGGGCGATGACCCCGCTCCGGCTCCGGCCACGGCGGTCGGAGCGACTCAACGCCGTGGGGGCCGGGCGATCCTCAGACGGGTCACGAACAACGCCACGATCGTCACGGCGAACGCGCCGATGGTCGTCCAGCCCCAGGGCGGCATCTGGCCGCTCCACGGGCGCACGGTCGACCGCAACCCGTCGAGCGGGGCATCGGCTGCGTTGGCGGCATTCCATCCGCACGCCTCGTCGGCGCAATCGGTACCGAACCGCGAGGGCGGCGCCGGCAACGGCGCGACGGCATCCGCGGCGCCCACCACGGGGACCACGGCCATCGCCGGGTCGCCGGTGGGGCGGTCACGCGCCACGTGCGAGGCGTAGGGCACGACGAAGACACCGGCGATGATCACCAACGACGTCACCAGGGGCGCGATCACCCGCTTGGCCCGGCAAGCCAGCGCGATCGTCGACGCACTCGCCGAGGCGCCGCCGATCGCGGCGGCGAGCAGCGCGATCCCGCACTGACGCGGGGTCGTGCCTCCCATCGCGACCGCCACGCCACCCACGGGAAGTGCGAGCACGAGTGCCAACAGGATGAGCGCGAGCTGGGCCCGCCAGATCCCCATGGTGATGCGCCACGGTCCGACCAGGGTTGCCGACCACGCCTGGAGCCGGTGCCGCTCCCCGGCGGCCGCGCAGCCGACGGCAGCGAGCACGACCGCGACGAGGATCGTGCCGATCGTGACCGTCACGATCCACCATTGACCCAGCGACGCGCCGACCATGTCGGCGTTCACCGCCCCGGCGCGGAACGGGTTGCCGAGACCGATGCGGTCGACGAGCACCGCGATGCCGACCGCGGCGACGAGCGCGCTCCACACCGCGAGGATCACGGCGTTGCCGTTGGACCGCAGCGACCGCAACAGCGCGTCGCGCCGGACGGGGTTGCCCACGACTTCGCCGCTGCGCTCCTCGATGGTCATCGCTGCGGTCCCCCTTCGGAGGGGACCGAACCGGGCGAACCCAGCCGGAGGTCGTCGAGTTCGGGCGCCACCTCGGCGAACTCGATCAGGTCGAGGTCGGCGGCCACCAGCTTCTTCAACAAGGCCGCCTGGGCGGCGGCGTCGGGCACCGTGTGGGTGCGCACGACGCCGTTCGCGAGCCGTGCCCTGATCCGACGGGCGCCGCCGAGGCGCCCGAGCACATCGGTGGGGGGGCCCGTGTCGACGATGCGTCCGTCGTCGACGACCGCGATCCGGGCGCAGCCCGCGGACAGCTCCGACAACTGACGACTGCAGACGACGATCGTCCGCGACACGTCGGTGAGCCGGTGCAGCATGTTCCAAAGCCTGCCGGCTGCCCGCGCGTCCAGGCCCGTGGTGGGTTCGTGGAGCACGACGATGCCGGGATCGTTCACGAGCGCGCCGGCCACGCCGAGGAGCTGCCGGGCGCCCGGTGACAACTGGTCGGTGAACGTTCGTTGACGTCCGGCGATGCCCACCAGGGTCAGCAACGTCTCGATGGTCGCATCCCAGTTCTCACGCGGCACCCCGAGCGCGGCGGCCCGGATCGAGAGGAACTCGTCGACGCGCAGGTGTGACGGCACGTCGTGCGGATGCGGAAGGTGACCGAGTCGCCGGCGGATCTGGCCCGCGTCGGTCGAAGCGTCGAAGCCGAGCACGTGGACCGACCCGGTCGTCGGACGCCGGACGGTGGCGATCAGATCCGCGATCATCCCGAGCGATTCCGCCGAGTTCCCGGCGATCCCGAAACAGATGTTGCGTTCGATCGACAGGTCGACGTCGTCGAGCACCCGGTGCACCCCGCGTCGGACCGTCACGCCCTCGAGTCGCACCGCCGACTGGTCGGGGAGACGGATCTGGGCCGTCACCGGACCGTGGGTGCGCGCCTGGCTCACCGGTACCCCGCCTGGTGCACGTACAGCCAGAGCGCGGTCGTGGCCAGGCCGCTGAGCAGGGGAAGCAACACCCAGGCGAGGCCACGTTTCGCGGTGCGCGTGAGCCCCCAGAACACGACCGGGATGCCGACGAGCACATAGAGGGCCAGCGCCACGATGATCCACCCCACCGGTGCGGTCGTGGCGAGAAGGAAGAGACCGGGCATGACCCTTCCACGATCGCACAGACCGCGACACGAGTGGGTGACCCCGTTCGAGACCGGGGTCGAGTCGATTCAGGAGCCCGGGTCGCCGGCCCGGTCAGGTTCGGTGGCGAGCGCGTCGACCGCGTCCTGGACGTCCTCGGTGGCCACCGCGATGCGGCCGCGGCACCAGGCCAACAGCTCGGCGGCACGCCGCACCTTCGCGGCGAGCAGGTCCACGTCGAGGTCGTCGCGCTCGAGTTCGGTCAGGATGGCGTCGATCTCGGCGGTGGCCTCGGCGTACGACGCGGCGGGCGCGTCGGCGTCGGCGCTGGCGGCTCGGTCTCGGTCGGTCATGGGTGCTGCTCCTCGGTCGTGGTGTCGGTCACGGTGCTGGTCACCGACCCGTTCGACAGGGTCGTGACCAGTGTCTGCCCGATCGGGGCGTCTGCCGGAGAACGCACCAGGCCGCCCTCCGCGGTGCGGGTCAACGACCAGCCCCGCGCCAGCAGCCGTGCCGGGTCGGACGCCTGCAGGAGCGCCCCGCTCGTCGCCAGCCGTTCGGCGGCGCGCCCCAG
>CAZQSU010000114.1:0-8491 GCA_964595905.1 uncultured Iamiaceae bacterium | reverse complement strand
ATCGCCTGCCCCTGCGCGCTCGGGCTAGCCACGCCCACCGCGCTCATGGTCGGCACCGGTCGTGGCGCCCAGCTCGGCATCCTCATCAAGGGTCCGGAAGTGCTCGAAACCACCCGACACGTCGACACGATCGTGCTCGACAAGACCGGCACGGTCACCACCGGCCAGATGACCCTCATCGACGTCGTCACCGCGCCGGGCGAGGACGAGACCGAACTGCTCCGCCTCGCGGGCGCCCTCGAGAACGCCTCGGAGCACCCCATCGCGAAGGCGATCGCCACCGGCGCCACCGAACGGACCGGTGCGCTGCCGGCGGTCGCCGACTTCACCAACATCGAAGGCCTCGGCGTGCAGGGTGTCGTCGAGGGCGACGGGGTCACCCATGCCGTGCTCGTCGGCCGGCCCCGGCTCCTCGCCGAGTGGTCCCAGCGCCTGGGCCCCGACCTCGAGGCCGCCATGACCGCCGCCGCCGAGAGGGGCCAGACCGCCGTCGCTGCCGGGTGGGACGGCAAGGCCCGCGGCGTGCTGGTGGTCGCCGATGCCGTCAAGCCCACCTCTGCCGAGGCGATCGGCCGATTGCGCGGGCTCGGGCTCACCCCGATGCTGGTCACCGGCGACAACGCCACCGTCGCCGCGGCCGTCGCCGCCGAGGTTGGCATCGACGCCGACCAGGTGATCGCGGAGGTCATGCCCTCGGACAAGGTCGACGTCGTCAAACGGCTCCAGCACGAGGGCAGGTCGGTCGCCATGGTCGGCGACGGGGTCAACGACGCCGCCGCGCTCGCCCAGGCCGACCTCGGTCTCGCCATGGGCACTGGCACCGACGTCGCCATCGAGGCCTCCGACCTCACCCTGGTCCGTGGCGACCTGCGGGCCGCTGCCGACGCGATCCGCCTGTCACGTGCGACGCTCGGCACCATCAAGGGCAACCTGTTCTGGGCGTTCGCCTACAACGTCGCCGCCCTGCCGCTCGCTGCCGCCGGGCTGCTCAACCCGATGCTCGCCGGTGCCGCCATGGCGTTCTCGTCGGTGTTCGTCGTGTCCAACAGCCTGCGTCTGCGCCGCTTCAGGCCCATCGACCGCGAGGCCGCGCTCGCCGGCTGACCCGATTCTCCAGGCCACTCGACGGCGACGGATCGGTCGAGTAGAACCCAGCCATGGCCTGGGACCTGCTCGTGATGCGTTCGGATCTGTCGAAGACCACGCTGGTGGAGGTTCCCACGCCGGAGGTGGCCGCAGGACAGGTGCTGCTACGGGTCGATCGGGTCGGCCTCACCGCCAACAACGTGACCTACGCCGTGTTCGGCGAGGCGATGAAGTACTGGGACTTCTTCCCCGCCACCGACCTCGACGGCGTGCCCCAGGGCCGGGTGCCGCTGTGGGGCTTCGCCGAGGTCGAACAGACCACCGTCGCCGAGATCGCGGAGGGAACCCGGCTCTATGCCTACCTGCCCACCAGCAGCCACCTGCTCGTGGAGCCGGCCAAGGCCGACGAACGGGGATTCCGTGACGCCAGCCCGCACCGCCGGCACCTGCCGGCCCCGTACAACCGGTTGACCACGACGGCGGCCGACCCCGCGTACGACGCCGCACTCGAAGACCTCCAGGTCCTGTACCGGCCCCTGTTCATGACCAGCTTCATGCTCGCCGACTTCATCGACGACCACGACCGCTTCGGTGCCGATGCGGTGGTCATCTCCAGCGCATCTTCCAAGACCTCCTATGGCACCGCGTTCCTGCTCGACGGCATCCACCGCATCGGCCTGACCAGTGCAGGCAACCGGGCGTTCACCGAATCGCTCGGCTGCTACGACGAGGTCGTCACCTATGGCGAGGTCGACGATCTCGCACCCGTGAAGACGATCTACGTCGACATCGCCGGCGACGCGGTGCTGCGGCGCCGGGTGCACGAGCGCCTCGCACCCGTCCACTCGGCGGTCGTGGGTGCGGCCCACCACGACGCCGCGCCCGACCCCGGCACCCACGACCTTCCCGGCGCGCCTCCGACGTTCTTCTTCGCTCCCGATCAGATGCGCAAGCGCTACGCCGACTGGGGCCCCGACGGCGTCGAGGATCGCCACGCCGAGGCGTGGGGGCGCTTCGCCCCGGTGGTCGCCGACTGGGTCGACGTCGTCGTCGGCCAAGGGCCGGGCGCGTTGGCCGACACCTGGCGGGAGGTGCTCGCTGGCAACACCCCGCCACGGGTGGGCCACGTCATCGCACCCTGAGCACGCCGATCCGGCATGCCACGATCGACTCGTCTTCTCGACCGGTGTGGACCTGTCCGAACACGAAGCTCACCAGTCACGGCCGAGTTTGGGTCTGAGGGAAGTGCACCGGGTCGATCAGGCCACCTGGACGGCGTCGGTGAGTTCGGTCGGCACCTTTTCGGGAAACGACACGACGAGGTGCCGGTCGAGCGCAGTGGCCACACGGGCGAGGGTGTCGATCCGGTTGCGCGCTCCCCCACCCTCTTCGAGCCGTGAGATCACCGACTGGGTGGTTCCCATCCGCTCGGCCAACTCGCGCTGGGTGAGCCCGGCCCCGGCACGCAGATCGTAGATGAGCTGGCCGAGCGCGAGGTCCTGTTCGATCCCGGCTCGGGTCGCCGCATCCGGTTCGGGACGCTGCTTCTTGACGTCATCCCAGCGTGAATAGTTGGCCATCGTCGTCTCCTTCAGGGGAATCGTTCGGCACACGCGACCGCAGCCTTGCGGGCACGCTCGATCTCGGTGCGTTCGTTGTTGCGTTGCTTGCGAAAGGTGGTCAGCAAGATGATCTGGCCGTCCTTGGTGAATCGATAGGTGATGCGGCGAGCGGTGGGGCCGAGGCTGAACCGGAGTTCAAAGTGCCCACCTCCCAGGCTTCGAGAGAGCGGCATCCGGGCCGACGACCCAGTATGGCGAGTCGGTCGATCACCACTACCGTCCGATCCCATTCGGAGTCATCGAGCAATGCCATCCATCCGGTCACCTCGTCGTGGAGTTCGACCTCGACCACAATGACCATTATCGCACTATTGCGATCATTGCACAAGAGCGATAACGCGGAGGGTCCGCTGCACCGCCCACCGCGCGGACGGTGCACGCCGGATCATTCTCTCTGGAAACTGAGTCCGCCCGAGAGTCCCGTCACCGCGCCCAGTCCCTCCACGACCGTGGGTCGCCTCGGGATGGATCAGCGGTGGGGTCGGGCTGGGAACCAACAGGGCGGGACAACTAGGTATTGAGGATGCACGGATCACTGGTGATCGGCGTTCCCGCCGAAGTGAAACAGGATGAAGGCCGAGTGGCGGTCACCCCCGACGGGGTCGCCGAGTTGCGGACCGCGGGTGTGGACGTGTTGGTGCAGTCCGGGGCGGGCGCCGGCGCGGCGTTCGACGATGACGAGTTCGCCGCGGCCGGTGCCGAGGTCGTCGACGGCGCCGCCGAAGTGTGGGAACGGGCCGGGCTGATCTGCAAGGTGAAGGAGCCTCAGCCGTCGGAATACCGGCATCTGCGCACCGACCAGGTGTTGTTCACCTATCTGCACCTGGCCGCCTACCCGGCGGTGGCCGATGCGCTGCTCGCGGCGGGAACCACCGCGATCGCGTACGAGACGGTCACCGACGCGCGGGGAGGTCTGCCACTGCTGGCACCGATGAGCGAGATCGCCGGTCGGATGGCGGTGCAGATCGGGGCACATCTGCTGGAACGACCCAACGGCGGGCGCGGTGTGCTGCTGGGCGGCGCACCGGGGGTTCGGCCCGGTCGGGTCGTCGTGTTGGGGGCGGGCACGGTCGGGTGGAACGCCGCCCGGGTCGCGGCGGGGATGGGCGCCCAGGTCGACCTGTTGGACCTGAGCCTGGCCCGCCTGCGAGAACTCGACGAGTTCGCAGTGGGACGGGTCACGACTCTGGCCGCGAATCATGGGGTGGTGGCGCGCGCGGTGGCCCGTGCCGACCTGGTGATCGGAGCGGTGTTGGTGCCCGGCGGGCGGGCCCCGGTGGTGGTCGACGAGGACATGGTGCGCTCGATGCAGCCCGGCAGCGTCATCGTGGACATCGCGATCGACCAGGGCGGCTGTGTGGCGACGGCGCGGGAGACCACGCACGCCGAGCCGACGTTCGTGGCGCACGACGTGATCCATTACGCGGTGGGCAACATGCCCGGCGGCGTGCCGCGCACCTCCACCCAGGCGTTGGCGAACGCGACGCTGCAGTACATCGCCGCGATGGCCCGGGACGGGCTCGGAGCGTTGAAGACGATGCCGGGTCTCGTCGACGGCGTGAACACCCATCGGGGCGCCATCGTGAACGCGTCGGTGGCCGAAGCGTTGGGGCGGGAGCTGGGTCGTCTCGACGTCTGAACGTCGCCGTCCGTTCTCGAAACCTTCAGACGGTCGAGGTGTCAGCGAGAGATGTCAGTGCCCCGCGTAGTCTGTCGCGAGCCATTCGGTTGCAGACCACGGGAACTTGTTGAGGTCGTTGTTGAGTTGGGTCATCTTGGAAGAGAGAACCGGATCGGTCGCCCAGAGGTTGTTGTCGGGATCATCCGCCCGAACTCCGAATCCCAGAGGATTTTCGAAGTTCAACGACATCACCCAATGGTTCTTGTCAGTGATGATGCCGCCATGGTCTTGAATGGCGTGAAGGATCGCGGCCATCGTTGGGCCAAGTCCGCGCTGGGCAGCATAGGCGTCGACGTCGAAGCTCTTGGGGAGTGTGAAAACCTGACCCACCTCTGGCGCGTTGGGATAGGCGCTCGGGTCGAGAGACCCGTCAGTTTGTTTCGACGGAAAACTCGCCGAACCTGATTTGTAGTCGGGGAAGGTCATCGAGATCATATGATCGATCTGGTCACTTCGAACCTCTTCGGGACCAATCTGCGTCAGCTCGTCGCTTATACCAGCAACACTCGAACTTCCCTGGATCAGACCAAGCCAGTAGTTCCAAGATCCTGCCTTGCGCCCACCCCGGTCTCCATACCAGTAGCCTGCCGACGAGAAGACCCAGCCTCCCCCGGAATGGGGCGTCACCCCGAAGTACGACCTCCAGATCCCGGTGCCCATGTCGTAGATCGCAAGAGCGTGGTCGCCACCGATACTCGGCGCAGCCCACGTTGGGAGCGGGATCTGCCCAGTCGTCATCTGCACGAGCTTGGGGAACGTCGTGACTCTCCTGTCGGTCGACGAAAATGTTTGGAGATTCTGATACGGATTTGATGAATCGACGACGTAGATGGGAACGCTGTCATTGGACTGCACCCCCATGCCAACGCTCGCACCCAGCCGAATCGTGTCTGCCCAACGCGGTGGAAGATACATTCTGGGGAGTTCGTCGGAAACGAAGGACGCAATGCCGGTAGAGTTCGGCGCTACTGGCGCATCTTCCGGGATGCCTCTTGTGGCCATCGTGCCGGCGGCGAGATAATGATCCGGGTCGAGCGGATCCCAGTTTTGGGTAGCATGCAGATCAGCGAGGGTCTTTTCCGGATCGACTTCGGCCAACGGGGCGATCGTGCTGTTGTCGGTCGTGGTGACACAATGGTCCGCCTCGGCGATAGCATCGGGCGCCTGATAATCGAATCCGTTGTAAATGCAGTTTCTCTGGGTATCGAATCCCCGCGCGGTGTCCAGCCCCGCTGGAAGGCACGACGACAGCGCCAGACCAGCAGCCAGCAGCGTCATCGAGACGATGGTCTTTTTCTTGTTCACCGAGAACATTTTTCGCAAGCTCTTACCGTCGGGTTGCGACATGCTAGTTGGCCTCGCCCATCGCGACGACCAGACCTCCGGTCGAGTATCGGCACGATCACCGACTTCCTTGAGTGCGACCGTGCCGATGTCGGGAGTCCGCAGGATCGCCGCGCCGAACGCGCCAACGGCAGTCGCCCGGACTCACGCACCCGAACGCCGGGCCACCGCTGATCATCGCGGACCCGTACCTCTCGCGCGCACGGCGTCACGTCGAAATCAAGGCCGGATCTTGAGCGGAGCAGTGCAGAGAAGCCATCCACCGACGCCTACGCGACGGCAACTCACCTCGCCACATATCGAAGCCGTCGCATCACTGATGCCGGCATTCGCTGGATGCGATGCCCTGATATCCCGACGCGGAATCGTTGCCTTGATTCTCCGACATTGCTACAGTGTCGGATTATGTCGACATCGCAAGGAGCGCCGACGAGGGGACCTTTCCGGATCTATACGCCATCGTCGTTCGGGGATGCCATCCGCCACTACCGCACCGAGGCTGGGCTCACCCAGGCCGAGCTCGCCACGATGTCCGGACTGCAGCGCAGCTACCTGTCCGAACTCGAAAGCGGGAAGGAGACCGAACAGGTCAAGCGGCTCTTCCGGGTGCTGCGACAGCTCGGCGTTCGAATCACCGTCGACAAGGCGGATTGGTAGTGGCACAGGCGCTGGCGGTCTGGCTGTACGGGACGCAGGTCGCGGTCATCGATCAGGAGCGTGACCGTCCACGACTCACCTACACCGCGGAGGCCCTTGACCGCTATCCGCTGGGAACCCCGCTCCTGTCGCTCTCGCTCCCCCTCCGGCCGCAGCGCTATACGCAAGGGTTGGTGCGGCCATTCCTCGACGGATTGCTTCCCGAGGGTGACTCCCGGAAGGCGATCGCCCGAGATGTCCACGTCCCCGAACGGGACACCTACGGCCTGATCCGAGCCCTGGGACGGGACTGCGCGGGCGCGATCGTCATACAGCCCGACGGTGACCCACCCCCGACGGCGCCGACGACCACCACTGCGCAGCCACTTTCCGAAGCGGAGCTCGAAGTGCTCGTGCGGGATCTGAAGAGCGCGCCGCTCGGCGTCGGCGGTGGGGTCCGCATCTCCCTGGCCGGCGTGCAGGAGAAGCTCGTGTTGACGCGCATGCCCGACGGGTCATGGGGACGCCCCGTGCATGGGACACCTTCGACGCACATTCTCAAACCGGAGATCGCCTCGTTCCCGGACACGGTGGAGAACGAGGCCGTGTGCATGCGTATCGCCCGGCACCTGGGCCTTCAGGTGGCCAGCGTCGAGACCACGCAGATCGGCGGTCGGAAGCTCATCGTCGTCGAGCGTTACGACCGACAGGTCGCAACGAACGGCACCGTGGAGCGCGTCCATCAGGAGGACTTCTGCCAGGCAACCGGCGTCGCGCCCGACACCAAGTACGAAACCCACGGCGGTCCGTCGCTACGCCGGATCGCCGACATCCTCGCCGCGGTCGCAGCACCCGCTGCTCTGGAGCAACTCCTGAAGGCCGTCACGCTGAACTGCGTGCTCGGCAACGGTGACGCACACGCGAAGAACTTCTCGCTGCTCCACAGCCCTTCGGGATCGCTGGCGCTCGCTCCCGCGTACGACCTGATGAACACCCACTACTACGGCGACGACCGATTGGCCATGTACGTGGACGACGTCCGTCGGACCGATCGAGTCACCGTCGATCGGATCGTCAACGAGGCCACCCGATGGGGCATGCCACCAGAACAGGCGAGGACGATCGTGCGTGATCTGCTCGACGCCACACCGGCAGCGATCGCGGGCGCGGTCGACGAGATCGGCGCGGTACCAGCACCGATCATCTCGTCCATCGTCGCCCAATACGAGCGACTGCTCGCCGGCGCGTAGCTCGGCCGATCAGCGTCGGCCACCCACCTTCGACCACGGCCAAGCCCCGTTCCTCGCCCGTCACAGCACCGGAAACCGCCACCTCCTACCTCCTGCCCGACGGCCGGCCCGAGCAACGACGAAGGCCCGGAATCCTGAGCGATTCCGGGCCCTTCGTGATTGGTAGCGGGGGCAGGATTTGAACCTGCGACCTTCGGGTTATGAGCCCGACGAGCTACCAGACTGCTCCACCCCGCACCGGGAACGATAGCGGCGACGGGTGGCCTGCACCAACCTCACCAGCCGATTCATCTGACCGAACCGGGCAGCACACCGATCGATGACCTGCCTCTCCACCGAGAGTTGAGGCGTCTTCAGCGGCGGACGATGTGCAACACGTTGCTGTCGACGCTCGGACGCGGCGAGAACGCAGCACGGGGAATGCGTCGCCCCACGCGCACCCCGTGGGTGGCGAGCCACCGTCCGGCACCCGGCGCCCGCCCCTCGGCCCACCGTCTGGCCGACCCGCGCTCGACGACCAGATCGGCCCGCACCAGACGCGACCCGCGCGCGAGCAGCCGAGCGAGGATCGGCGTGGTCAGCCCGTAGGGCGGATTCGCGACCACACGGAACGGCCGGCGGGGCAGGCGCAGGTCCCTCGCGTCGGCGCGCACGATCGTCACCGGGTCGTCCGCGAACTCCCTGCGCAACACGGCGAGCCGCTTCGGATGCAGCTCCACGGCGATCACCCGAGCGCCGGCATCGACCAGCGGACGCGTCAACGCGCCGGTTCCTGCCCCGATGTCGACGACGAGGTCGCCTCGCTCGATCCCCGCGTCGGCGACGATCCGTTCAGCCCAGGCCGCATCCAGTCGGTGCCAGCCCCACGACCT